>JAXIPG010000147.1:0-1748 GCA_045403045.1 Terrimicrobiaceae bacterium | reverse complement strand
GCGCTTCAGAGCAATGCAGCGATAGCCGTCGAATTTGATCTCAAAGGTCCACTTTTCATTCGCTGGCACCGCCGTAACCGGCTTGCACTGCAGCGGTTCAATAAACGCACGTTCTGTGCGCTTCCGAATTGTTTGGTGCTTCCTCGTCTTTGACCTCCGCTTGCTCGATATTTCTCGGCGCGCCGAACTGAAAAGGCCAGAATGATCCACGCGCCCGGATTTTCCGGGTCAGTTTCACACCAACAACATTATGCCAATAGCTAAAAGCGCCCGCAAACCAAACGCAGCTTTAATGAAACCCGTTCAGCCTGATGATACCCTAGCCAAGATTGTAGGATCGAAGCCGCTTCCGCGTAGCGAAGTGACCAAAAAGATATGGGATTACATCAAGAAGAACAAACTTCAGGACGCAAAGAAAAAGACGCTGATTAATGCTGACGATGCCCTCAAAGCTGTCTTTGGAGGCAAGAAACAAGTTACCATGTTCGAGATGACGAAACACGTTTCTGGGCATCTTAAATAGCAGCTCGATTCCTGGAGAGCTTCCACCGCCCAGCCTGGGCCCCCGCCTACCTTGGTCCCGGCTTCAATGGTGTGGCTTTTCTTTGTTGAGAAGGAATTCGAGTCCGAGTTCAAGATCGCTCTTAGCGAGCACCTTTTCGATCGTCCCTTCTTTTAATTGTTGAGCGAGCGAAAGGATCGAGTCGATGACAGTCCGGCATCGGCCAACTTGCTCGGTCAATCGGTCCACTTCATGGCGCTGACCGACGCTGAGTTTGTCCATCTTCCAGCGCGCGAGCTGCTCCTCGAACAGCCACAGATCGTCCTTTTGACTTCCGAAAACCTCAAACACTCGGCCTACAGTATAGTCATCGAGGACATGAGGCTTGGGAGAAGCTTGCAGTAGAGTTTGGTAGTGCTCTTCTGCGTCTTGAAGCATTCCATCGATCATAGACCCGATCAGCGGCAGTCGACTGATGGGCTGCCAGTCAGGTTGCTCAGCCATAGCCAATCTTATCCTGTAGAACGGCTGTGATCGATCAATAATCATCCGCATGGGATCGCGGCTGACATCAACCTCCCTCTCGCGCGAATCTGCGATATGAATGCCTTCATCCTCAATGACGGGCACATCCAGCAGAAACTCTTCCACGAGCGCCTGCACAAGATCGCGCTCGCTCGCGTTGAGCAGCTTATTTGCAGGGATCTCCTGCACGCGTTGTTTTACCGCTGCTTTCTGCCCCTCAATAACTTGAAAAATATCGTTCTTACTGAAAAGAACCTCTTCGCTCATGTCTCTCTTGGCGCACTATTTTCCACAGCGGTAAAACCATGCCCAGCCTTTCCTTGCGCGCCGCCAGGAGTCGAATTTGCGCGTGCCCGGCGATTCGCTGCGCTTCCCAAGCCAAGGTCAAATCAGTATCCGTTCGACCTCATCGAGCGAGACCTGGTCGTTGCGACGGTCGTAGAGGCCGGTCGTGCGGGCGCTCTCGTGGTTCGCCATCTGTTGCGCCACTTCGAGCTTGCCGCCGTTCCGCAGATATTCCGTGATGCCGGTGGCGCGAAAGGTATGGCAGCCGATCTTCGTCTTGATGCCCGCGTCGGCGGCGCGGCGGCGGATCATGCGGTAGGCGTCGGCCTGGCTCATCGTGCGTTTCGTGAGATAGCCCGATTGCCCTTGCGTCGTGCGGAACAGGAAGCCCTTCGGGTCGCCTCCGATGTCGGCTTCCGCGATGTATTCATTGAGG
>JAXIPG010000275.1:0-6587 GCA_045403045.1 Terrimicrobiaceae bacterium | reverse complement strand
GAAATTGACGTCGGTCCCGAGCATTGCCCGCGTTGCCGCAACTGACTCTCCCTTCCCGCGGCCCTCCATTACAAGTGGCATCCATTCGGCCAGTTCCTGAGGGCTCTCCGAATACTGCATCTTGGAGAAGAGATGATGCTTTCCGAGCTCCTCGTAGCGCTTCCTGAGAAAATCCACGTTGTCTTGACCGCGCACGAAACTCAGATGCGGCACTTGACGAATGAAGAGATCTGGCGACGCGATAACGCCCTTTTCGACGAGATTTGACCAGAACTGCTTGGAGACCTCGAATGATTCGTTGATTTCAACGGCCTTGGAAACGTCGACGGAGCCATCGGCCCGTTGCGGTGTGTAGTTGAGCTCACACAGCGCGGCATGGCCGGTACCTGCGTTGTTCCACGCATTTGAACTCTCACCCGCCACGAAATCGAGACTCTCGAAAATCTCCATCGTCAAGCCAGGTTGTAGCTGCTTGAGCAGCGTCCCCAACGTCGCACTCATGATGCCGGCGCCAACCAGAACGACATCCGGATGAGTCTGGGCTTTCATTTTTTTATTCCCAAAGAATGCGTGAATCGCGGTTGCAAAAACGACTCTAATACCCTTTTCTATCAGTTTCCGTTCCCGATCAAGCCTAACTTGACATGCGAAAAGCCAAACCTTCACAACACCCCGCCTTGGCAAGTCTCGCAGCCTCTCAGACTTCGGCCATACTCATCCCTTCGCCACGGGCTGGAGCTTGGTCTCCGGCAGATTCTTCAAACCCCACTTCACGATCCCCCGAAGAAGTTTGCCCAACCTTGCCCCTTTCTTCGTCAAACTATAGTGTATCCGCCTTCGATCACTCGCATCCTTTCTCCCAGTCACGTAACCCAAATCCTCAAGCAAACTCAGGCGCGAGGACAGAATGTTCGTGGCAATCTTTTCCGGGGACGCCAGAAACTCGTCGAAACGCGTCTTGCCCAATAGCAAGTCCCGCACGATGAGGAGGGTCCAACGGTCTCCCACAAGATCAAGAGTGCATGCCACAGGACAGTTCGATCTCCGATTCCTCATCCTCTAGATTCCGCCCTTTACTTGCACGATGCAAGACTCATGTCCAGCCAAGTTGCACTATGCAATTGAATGAGCATGAAAACCCCGAAGAAATGAACCCCCTTTTCAGACATGCGCTGAAACTCCGCTTCGCGGAGAAAAAAGACGAATTTTGAGGCCTTTTTCGGCACGAAGTGCCCATTTAGCAGGATGTCAGGCGGTTGGCCCTCTTTGCACGGTTGGGTTTTCGAAGAAAATTCCACTCGGACTTCCAAGTCCGACAGCCTGCTAGGGCGACCGAAAATCCGCGGGAAATACAACAGCACAGCGTTACTCCTGGATTTTGCGAGCTATTCTTCCGCAGCCCGAGGAACGGTGCGGTCTGTGCAATTTCGTTATTCCCGTCTAGGTTGGCGGGGTGATCTTTGCTGAAAACAAGCAACTCTTTGGCTTCGATAGGACGGAAGGGATCGTCGCAGTGGAATTCTCCACACCTAACCAGGTGCAGATCTTCACTCGCGAGACGGATGGCTCCACGTCCCTTCGGAGCGAGGAGTTTGCACCGTTTCTCTGGACTTCGTCGGCGGGAACGCCCCTGGATGGCACGCTGGCGCTTGATCAACTCCTCACGTTTCCGGACTGGCGGAGCTATCAGGAAGCGCGGTCGCGCCTCGTGAAAGGGGGCACGCCATTTTTCGCATCCAACGACCCCGTCCAGCAATACCTCACCCGCTCCGGACGCACGCTCTTCAAGGGCATGCGCTTTGAAGATCTGCGTCGACTGCAGATCGACATCGAGACCGCGGTCTCCGAGGGATTTGAATTTTCAAGCCCCGAGCGGGATGCGGTGACCGCTGTAGCGCTGAGCGATAGTACGGGCTGGGAGGAGATTTTCGTCGTTGAAGAGGGCTCAGTGGAATCCGAGCGCGCCGCACTCGAGGGCCTTACCGCAATCATCCAGACACGCGATCCCGACGTGATTGAAGGACACAATCTTTTCAAATTCGATTTGCCCTTCCTGGTGGCGCGCGCAAAGAGACTTAAGGTTCGGCTCGCCTGGGGACGCGAGGGCTGGACGCTCACCTCCCGTCCGTCGCGCCTGCAGATTGCCGAAAAGACGATTCAATATCCGAAATTCACGGTGCGTGGCCGGCATATCGTGGACACCTGGGTTCTTGCGCAGTATTACGACGTCTCTTCGCGAGAACTCGAAAGCTTTGGCTTGAAGGGCGTCGCGCGGCACTTCGGCGTCTCGGAGAAGAATCGTGTCTTTCTCGAAGGACTGGACATCCAGCGCGCTTACCGTGAAGACCAGGACGCCTTTCGGACATATGCTCTGCAGGATGTTCGCGAGACACGCGCGCTGGCGGCGATCTTGAGCCGCAGCTACTTCATTCAGGCCCAGATTTTTCCTTACAACTACCAGGACGTGATCATCCGCGGAAACGCCACGAAGATTAATGCGCTGTTCCTCCGCGAGTATTTGCGCCGCGGGCATTCGATACCGGACGTCCCGCAAGCGCGCCCGTTCGAGGGCGGCTACACCGACATCTTTGTCACAGGCGTGATCGAGAATGTTTGGCACTGCGATGTCACGTCGCTGTACCCTTCCGTAATGCTGGCCTTCGACTACCTGCCCAGGAATGACGCCCTCGGCGTCTTCGGCGGAATGTTGCGGGATCTCCGCGCATTCCGAATCGAGGCGAAGAACGCCCTCCGGTTGGTCGACGATCCTTTCGAACGCGGCACGCTGCATGCGCTGCAAGGAACCTTCAAGATCCTCCTCAATTCCTTCTACGGCTATCTCGGCTTTGCCCAGGGGCACTTTGCGGATTTCGACGCGGCCGAAAGGGTCACCGCCAAGGGCCGCGAAATCCTCAAACACATGGTGGACTGGCTTGCCGCCCGCGGGGCGCGGGTTATCGAGATTGATACCGATGGCATCTATTTTCGCCCGCCGGAAGGAATCAAAGTCGAAGACCTCCAAAGCGGACTCGCGGCGGAACTGCCTGCGGGTATTGAGGTGGAATTCGACAAGCGCTACCCGGCCATGTTCAGCTACAAGGCAAAAAATTACGCTCTTTTGGATGACTCCGGGGCCATCATCATTAAAGGCGCGGCGCTCAAATCCCGCGGCATGGAACCGTATCTCCGTGATTACCTCGAAGCCTTCCTCCGCCTGCTGCTCAAGGCAGAACCCGAGAAAGCCGCTGCCTTGCGCGAGGATGTGACGCTCAGAATCCGGCGACGCGAACTCTCCATCGAAGCCCTCGCCAAAACAGAGGCGTTGCAGGACTCCGTCGCCTCCTATCTAAAGAAGATCACCGCCACCTCGCGCAATCGCTCGGCGGCGTTCGAACTTGCCATCAAAACCGGACGAAATTACCAGGCCGGCGACCAAATCAGCTACTACATCACGGGAGCAAGCAAAAAGGTCACCGCTTACGAAAATGCCCGATTGGTTTCGGAATGGAACCCCGAGGCGCGGGACGAAAATGTGGAGTATTACGTCGCCAAACTGGACGAACTCGCGACCAAGTTCGAGGAACATGCTTCCAAGCGCCCGGTGCAAGCGGACCTCTTTGCCTCGTGAGGAATCGCAGTAACAATAGGGTCATGCGTCCGACTCAAGATCCTTGAGTGAACAGATGGCGCAATCCAAATACTCAACTAAGAGCGAAACAGATAAACCGCAAGACGATCTCGATACCATTCTTCCAGAATTCACGTTGGCCTAATGCTTTATATTTGACGTAGGCCACCCAGGGATTTGCCGCGATGGTTAAATGCATGTTTATTTGTATTCCAAAGGGTCACATTAAATTCTTGGCACTGCGCGCGTACTGCCAAAGAACCCGCGACCTTTCCTATTTCGGCAGTCCCTCAGCGGTATAAAGTGCGACGAGGGCGGCGCCGATCGCCTGGGAAAGCTCACCGAGGCTGGCGGGAACGATTTTCATCGTTTGCCGCTGGACGGGGAATAGCCAAGGCTCCGCAGCGTCGCGAATGGCGCCGAAATAGCGTTCGCGGAATTCTTCGGTGGTCGCATCGGGGTCAATCAGCCCGCCACCGATAACAACAAATTCCGCATCAAGGGCGATCGAGAGATTGGCCACATGCAGGCCCAGGGCCCTGGCTTGATAATCGAAAATTTCAAGCGCGAGCAAATCGCCCTTTTGGGCACGGCTGCGAAGGGAAAGGGCTCTCTCCTTGGCCGGCTCCACTGAATGGACGAGTTCGTGATCGGGATATTTCGGGGCGAGATAATCAAGATACTGCGGCAAACCGGATAGGGTGGTATAGGCCTCGAAGCATCCCCAGGACCGGCCACAACCGCAGGTAAATGGCGGTAAAGCCAACAAATGGATGGGCGCAGGCATGTGTCCCGCTTCCATTCCCGCAAGCGTGTCGCCCTCGAGAGGAAGCCCCAAAGGATTTATGTAGGCCGCGCCCAAACCTGACCCGGGAGCCAGCATAATGACCGAGGCCTTTTTGTCGCCCCGGACCTTGGCCGCTTCGGCTACCCCCCCATAGTTGCCATCATTGCCCGCCACCAAAGGGATCGGGCGCCCGGCCTGCCGGGCCAGCGCGCGCGAATAGTCGGCATGAAAATCCCAGCCGGCGAACGCGGGAGGTAGGTTAGCCGAGCGGTCGAGAACGCCGTAGCCTTGATAGGGTCCAGGTATGGCCAAACCGGCCCCGCGCACTTGATCCCAAACAAGCTGATTTTGCGTCAGGAATTTCTCAACGCCCTCAATCCATCCGTCAATGACGGCACTCGTGCCAAGTTGCGAATTGGTGGAACTCTGGGCAAGCTTCAGCGAAATCGGCGTTCCATCCGCGTACACCCCGCATGTCTTGGAGGTGGTGGCGCCGCTGTCGGTCCCGAGATAAATGTCGTTCATAGGAATTGGATGATTGGAGAGGGTTGAGATAGTGCTCTAACGGCTTATTGAGCCCAGGGCGAGATCCGAACTTTCAAAGATGTAAACATTACTCACGTCAAGGCCCCGCTTCGGAGGGATCAACGATGACGGCTCAGGCCATGCGCATTCGCTTGGGCTTGTGAAAGCTCCGTCAGATAGCCATACTCGAACCGCTTATGCGGCCGCCCCTCACTGAACTCCGTCCCTCCGCGCTCAAAGCGTCGTTGCTGTGCCTCTGGAGAGCAAAACAGCGCTTTCGTCGTCCGCCGCATCCGCTCGTACGGCCAAAGATCCTGGGGCGATTTCCTTCCGAATCCCGTGTGGCTTCAAAGTTCCAGACATCACAAACTTCACCATGATCAGTGCAAAAGAGGGCCAAGATTTCCTGGAAACCATCCCAATCTTTGCCGGGCTGAATAGCTCTGCGCTCGCCATGATTGCGGACGCGGTCGAACAAGCCGAATTCCGCACCGGCGACACCATCGTTGAGGAAGCTGAAACCGGCAACCGCATGTTCATTATCTACGCGGGACGGGTCGAAGTGGTGAAACATCTGGGTGAAGCGCATGAAACCGTCCTCGCAGTGCTAAAGCCCAAAGAATTTTTCGGAGAGATGTGCATCATCGAATGCCTGACCCGTTGCGCCTCGGTCAGGGCGACCGAGGATACATTCGTCTTTGCGCTGAAAAGCACCGATCTCCACCGCCTCTTTGAGCAACAGCCTGATCAATACGCTATTATGATACTCAACATCGCCCGCGACATATCACGCCGTCTGCGGGCGCTCGATGAACTGTTTACGGCCGTTTCTCACTGATTGAGCGTCTTGGGGATACCGGCATCAACGCTGCCAGCTACAAGGTCGGAATCGGTCATTGACCCGGATTTCTCGGAATCTCTCGGCATTTGCCTTATCCAAATCGCATCACTAGAGGAAAGACCATTTGCTTATACTGTAATTCGATGAGCGATAGGCGACCCTCCGTCCGCACCTTGAAACAGGCGAAAGCGTTCGTCCTGCAGGCAGGAATCTGCGGCATTTTCTCCGATGCCAATGGCAAGATGCCGTGCCTGTGGGACGTGGTTGATCTCCCGGGTAGGAAACCCGGAGAGAAGGGCTGGGGAGAGAAGATCACGGCTATCTGGAGTTGGAAGAACGAATTGCCGGCGGCATATCCAAAGAAGATCGTTTACGGAAAGATCAAGGGCGGCCTCGCCGTGTTAATGAACATGGAGTACCTCCGCGAGGAACATTATCCAAAGCATCACCGTCCCTTGAGAGAGTGCAGCACACTGGCTCGGAAGCTCTATGAGATCATCCGGCTGGATCCCATAGTGACAGGCCGTTTGCGCGAAGAGATGAACATGACCAGGCGTCCGGAGCGAAATCAGTTCGAGCGAGCCTTGCAGGAGCTCCAAGTCACATTAAACATTGCCCGCCGAAACAGTGCGGACGACGAGAATGACACATGGGTACCCTTCGCGGAGCAATACCTTGAAATCGCGTCCAGGGGAAATCTGTACAAGACAGTGAGCTCGATGCGATGATTGCAAGGCTGAACTTGCAATTTGTGCGCCGGAGCAGGTGCATCCTCTGCCGGAGATCGCAACTTTTGCCAAGGGAGC
>JAXIPG010000164.1:0-3916 GCA_045403045.1 Terrimicrobiaceae bacterium | reverse complement strand
CGGGCCGGCCGCGGCGCCAGACGACCACGCGTTTGCCGTCGTTGAAATCGACATGGATGAAGTCGGTGTCGTTGACGGACAGCGCATCGGACGCGATCCGGAACTTCACCAGCCGCGCGACGTAGTCGAAAACCCGGCGCCGGAACGGCTCTTCGAGGCGCTCGTAATTGACGGCGTCGCGCTGCTTCGGCGGATGCTTGACGCTCAGATCGTGCTGATCGGCGAACTCATCGCCCGCGAAGATCATCGGCACGCCCACCGCGGTGAGCAGGCAGGCGAAGGCGAGCTTGATTCGCTCCTCGGTGCGCGCAACGCCATTGTTTTGGAGGAAGTTGAAGAGCCGTTCGTTGCGGAAGCCCTCGACGTCGTGGCTGCCGACGTAGTTCACCGCCTTCGCACCGTCGCTGAAACCGATCAGGCGACAGTCGATTAGCTTGCGAATGGACCATTCGAAGCTGGGTTCCTCGTCGTCGTTGCGCCCGAGTACGGCGTTACGAACCATGCGTTTGAAGTCCTCGTTCCAGAGGCCATCGAGGCGGTTCTGGGTGAGCAGCGCCAGCGGCACGGAAAGCTCTTCACCCACGACGAGGAATTTGTCGCCCGTCCCTCCGTTGTCCTGCCAGCGTTGGCGGGCGAGATCTTTGAACTCCTGCACGAAATCCCAGTTCGCAATGTTGTTCACGCTATCCATGCGCACGCCGTCGACGGCAAAGTCCGACATCCAGCGCAGCAGGTAGGCTTTCATCAATTGCCGGGCCGGGGAGAAATTGCCGCGTGTGCCAGCGACGGGGTCGTAGCTGGAAACAGTGCGCGCGTAGCGCCAGAGCCGACCGCCGAAGCCGTCGCGCGTGCCTTGCCCGGTCGATTGCTGGGTATCCGGATCGTTCGGCGTGAGCTGCGGGTCAATGTGGAAGTCATCGAAGTTGACGTTCTCCAGCGTCGCGCGCGTGCCGAAGGCCATCACCACGTCGATGATGAAGCGGATGCCGAGGTCGTGGCAGGCGGCAATCAACTCGATGAGGTCCGTGTTCGAGGTCGGCGAGGAGTTGCCCGATGGGAAGCCGAGATCGAAGTCCGGCGCGAAGTAGTTGCTAGTGGCATAACCCCACTCACGCTCGACGAAGCTGTCGGCGAGCGGCAGGAGTTCGAGCGCGTTGACGCCGAGTCTCTGCAGATGGCTGTGACCTCGCTCCAACGCCCGTATTCCGGCGAAATTCATCGGCTCGGCCTCTGTCCGCACCAGCGCGAGCACGTCGCGGAAAGTGCCGACGCCGACCTGCGGATTGCCCTCGACGTTGATCTTCGTCCAGGTGGTCGGCAATTCGTAGATCACGATCCTGTTGTTAGGTTGCGCTTTGCCCGGTGCGATCGTCGACGCGGGAGCGAACGTTTCACCCTCCGCGTCACAGGCGACGAGCTCACCATTTGCGAACTTCACCACCGCTGCCGGATCCTGGTCATTGGCGTCGTAGGGTGCGGGCAGGCGGTCGGCCAGCAAGCGCCAGTCTGTGGTGAACGCCGTAGGGTCAGTGCACAGAATTCGGCGACCGTTGCGGAATGGACTGCTGTCGGTCACCTCGAACCAGTAGTGATAAACCTGTCCATCTGTCAGGCTGCACGCACCGGCACTAATTCCCCAAAGGTCGGCATGCTCGGGCATCTGCTGGAGCTCGAACTCGCGGCGGTTGGCCAGCGTCGGAGGATTGCCGGGCTGGAATTGCCCGAGCACCAGTTTCGGTGTGACTTGTGTATGACGCGGACGCCAAAGAATGAAGGCGGTCCTCTTGAGTCCGAAGAGATGAGCTTCCATAAACGAATACCTCCAGTTTTTTAATTTTTACTGAACTGAACTTAACTACTGATAAGAAATTACATCGAATCCTCTCTCGCATCGGGCTCTGTTCTGCCCAGTGCTCACGGGCATGTTCATGCCTTTTGATATGAATGCCCAATACTTTGTTCCTTGGTTTCCGATACCTCAAAGCTGTCGACGGGACAACGCGCTTTCCGAAGTGCGACTTTTTGAGTCAAAAAGCCTCTCGGCTTCTCTTCACTCGAAATGACCTTTCTCTCAAAGCGACGGGTGAAGCGCAGGGTGATTTGCCCGGCATGCGGTGCTTCGCGAGCTTTTAAGAGTCGTGGGCAGGAGTGGTTCACCGGCGGTCCTGTCGTCAAAAAAGACTTTTCGAATCTGGCCGATGCCAGGGCGTGGATTTTCGGCAAGGCGCAAGAAGAGCGCGGGAAGCCGGGATCAGTCCTCGAACTGAAAAGCAAGGCTGGGCTTTCCGCCTTTGAGCTCTCCGCCGCTGAAATTGCCGAGGCAGCCGCTGCAATAAAGACCTGCAAAGACGCCGGGATTTCGCTTTCGGAGGCGGTTCGATTTGCCATCAAGCATTCTCGCCCTCCAGGCGGGAGCAAGCGCCTGCAAGAGGCGATTGATGCGCTCGTCAGAGCAAAGGCAGAAGCAGGGCGCAGTCCGCGTCACCTGAGGGGCTTACGGTGGAGCCTTGAAAAGTTTGCCGCGGCTCATGGCAAGGAAAAGAGTGGCCGCTTGGTTGCAACCTCATCGGAAGCCCTCGGGCGTGTTACTCCATTTCTGCAAAATGCGTGGCATCGCTCGCTGGAAGCTATCGCGGAATCTGCCGGTTTGGTGCTTCCGCCCAACGTTCTGCGGCACAGTTTTGGCAGGTACCACTTTGCCCAGCGCAAGAACGAGAATTTGACTGCAGCCGAAATGGGAAATTCTCCGGCCATGGTTTTTCAGCATTATCGGGCGGTCGTTACGCCGGAGGTAGCTGCGAGATTCTGGTCTCTTGTCCCCTCACCCAAATCCAACGTTATCGACTTTGTCGCCTGAAATGATTGACATAGTATCATAATACGCTGTATGTTGTTTATCGAATTTCCGGCCTTCACCAGAGCCGTCGCCAAACTGCCCGATGATGACTACGCCATATTCCAGCGTGAGCTTGTTGCGGACCTGAGCAGGGCGACCTCATTCGGGGCACAGGCGGCTTTCGCAAGGCCCGAATGGCCTTTCCAAGCGCGGGCATCGGTAAGAGCGGAGGTGCCCGCGTCATTTACTTTTATCTCGCAGAACCGCAAATCATCGTCCTCATAACCCTGTATGCCAAAGCCAAAAAGTCAGACCTCGGCCGCGCGGAAGAAAATGAACTCCGTGCAATCTCAACGGAAATCCGCCGTTCTCTCGGCACTGGCAAGTCTTGAGTCGTTCAGCGGCAAGGCCCTTGTCGCCGCCGCCCAGGAAGGGCTGCAAGCATTGAAGCAAAAGAAAACGCTGCGGACATTTCGTGTTGCGGCCCCTGACCCACTGGAACCAAAGGAGATCGTCGGGATCCGTTCTTCACTGAATGCGAGCCAAGCTGTTTTTGCCTCCTATCTTGGCGTGAGCAAAGCCGCCGTAGTCGCGTGGGAATATGGCCAGCGGAAACCTTCAGGTGCCGTCAGGAAGCTGTTGTCCATTGCCAGGAAAAATCCGCGGATTTTAGTGGAGGCTTGAACGGGCGACATGAGCACGTTGAAGGGGATTCAGAGACTTAACATCTCGCGAATGGCATCCTTGACCGCTGAGAACTGTTCGTCAGACAACTTGCCGAGTTTGCGAATCAGGGCGTGTTGGTCGATGCTGGCAAATCCTTGAATATTCACTGCGGAGCGCTTGGGAAGCCAACGGGGCTTGCCAATGTCCACTTCTCCCCGCAATCCCCGTAACTGGGAGGTTAGAGGCACCACAACCACCAAAGCCCGGGCATCTTCGGGTTGGGGATAAGCCAGTATCATTACGGGACGCTGCTTGGCCGCCAGGCCAAAATCCACCGTCCAAACCTCTCCTGGACGAGGTTCAATACTCACCCAGAGCGTCCTCCCACACCTTGCCTTGCTCAGCTGTGGACAG
>JAXIPG010000089.1:0-11529 GCA_045403045.1 Terrimicrobiaceae bacterium | reverse complement strand
TTCTTTCTCGCGGGCACGGTCGGGCTATTGCGCTTTCCGGACACGCTTACCCGCCTTCATGCCCTGACCAAGGCGGACAATCTCGGTCTCGGCCTGATCATGCTCGGGCTGCTGCCTCATGTGGCCTGGCCGTTCGATGCGCTGAAACTGGTCGCGGTCTGGGTGCTTGCCCTGGTGGCCAGCGCATCCGCTTCGCAACTCATCGCACGCAAGGTGCGGGGAAGACGCGGCTCATGAGCAGCGAGCTGGTTTTCTGCATCGGTCTTGCCCTGCTCATTCTCGCGGTGGCCGGCTTCACCATCGGGGTGAAGGAGGATTTTGCCGCAGTCGTCGCCTTTGTCGTTTATGGGCTGCTGCTGTCGCTCGCCTGGATGAGCCTTTCCTCGCCCGATGTGGCCCTGACTGAGGCGGCGGTCGGCGGCGGCGTGACCGGCGCGCTGCTGCTGGGCGCCTGCGCACGGCTGCGAAGCAGGGAGAAACCGGCTGAAGCGCACAGGCCCGGATGGATTGATCGGGGCGCGGCTCTGGTGCTGTGCGCCGGCATTTCGGCGGGACTGGCGGGCGTTGTGCTGCTCCTTCCTGATCCGGCGCCCACCCTTGCGCCGCCGGCGCGAGAGCACCTCTTGGCAACGGGTCTTGGCAATGCTGTGACCGCGGTTTTGATGGCCTACCGGGCTTTGGACACGCTGCTGGAAAAAGTGGTGCTGCTCCTGGCGTTGGTCGCCGTCTGGTCGCTGGCGCCCGATCGTTTCTGGGGAGGCCGGCCGGCGTTCGGGTATCGTCCAGAGCCCGGGGGTCCATTGATCTTTCTTACACGGGTGTTGGTTCCGGTTGGCATTGTTGCGGGCATCTACCTTTTTTGGGTAGGGGCCGATGCTCCGGGCGGCGCCTTCGCGGGCGGCGCGATCCTTGCCGCTATGGCAATTCTCGGGTGTATCTCCGGGTTGAGTGTGGTTCCTGCCGTGAACGGCTTCCGCCTGCGATTCGTGCTCGTGGCGGGCGTCATCGTCTTTATTGTGGCCGGATTGGCTGGCTTCGCGTGGGCCTCCGGCTTCCTGGCCTATCCGGCGGGCTTTGCCAAACCGATCATCCTTCTCACTGAAGTGGCCATGATCTTTTCGATTGGGGCGACCCTCGGCTTGTTGGTGGCTGGTCCACCGGGACGGTCCTTGAAACCATGAGCGTGGCCACGATATTCGGGATCTGCGCAGCCTTCCTCGTGGGCCTCGGTCTCTTTGGTCTGATCGTCCAGCGCCAACCGTTTCGGAAGATTCTCGCCTTCAATGTTCTCGGCAGCGGGATTTTCCTGTTTTTCGGTGTCGTTGCCCGCCGGGGGGCGGCGGCGGGGATGGGCGGCGATCCGATTCCTCAAGCGTTGGTGATCACTGGCATCGTTGTTGCCTTCTCGGCCACCGCCCTGGCCGTTGCCATCCTGCTGCGGCTTTTCGAGGAAACGGGAGGCACTTCCTTGCAGGACGATACACCGAAGGGCTCCAAGTCGAAGGAGGCGGACGACTGATGCCGCCTGCCGCCCTCTCTGCCGGGATTTTTCTAGTGCTGGCTCTCGTGCTGCCCGTTGCGGGTATTCTTCTGGCCTTTCTGGCCGGTGGACGCCATGCGCGCGGCATCACGCTCATTCTGTTGGTGGCGGGACTTGGAATCGCGGCGGCCATTGTCGCGGGTGTCTGGCGGACCGGTGATGCGCTGACGTATCTGTCCGGGGGATGGGCTCCGCCGCTTGGGGTGAAGCTCCGGGCCGACGGCCTCTCCGCGGCGATGATTGCGGTGACGGCAATCGTGATTTTTGCCGCCGGTTTGTATGCGCCGCCGGAGTTTCGGGTGCCGCGAGGAAACCTCGAAACACGCGCGTCTTTCTCCTTCTGGATCCTGTTGCTCGCAATTTGGGCGGCAATGAACGTCGTCTTTCTGGGCAACGATCTTTTCAATCTCTACGTCGCACTGGAACTGGTCACCTTTGCCGCCGTTCCGTTGGTTTCTCTCAGTGGCAGCGCCATGACACTGACCGCCGCGCTGCGTTACATCCTTTTTGCGCTGATTGGTTCAGCGCTTTACCTGCTCGGAACGGCGTCGCTTTACGGCAACTACGGCACGCTCGACATCTCGCTGTTGTCGGACCGGGTCCGTCCCGGGCCGGCGCTCTGGCTCACAGTGGCGCTGATGACGGCGGGTCTTGCGGCGAAAACCGCGCTTTTCCCGCTCCACATCTGGCTTCCGCCGGCTCATTCGGGCGCACCGCCAGCCGCCAGCGCCCTGCTCTCGGCCCTCGTGGTCAAGGCCTCGTTTTTTCTGGTCGTCCGGCTTTGGTTCGACGTGGCAGCCGGGCTGACGGGCGAAATGGCCGGCCAGATTCTTGGCGCGATGGGAGCGGGAGCCATTTTGGTCGGCGGGGTGGTCGCGTTGCGGCAGGCTCGGTTGAAGCTGCTCATTGCCTATTCTACCGTCGCGCAGCTTGGCTATCTGTTCCTCATGTTCCCGCTCGCTGCAGGCGCGGAACCTTCGGGCCCGGGAGTGAATCTCGCCCTGACGGGCGGCATGTTCCAGGCTATCGCGCATGCGTTTGCCAAGGCGGCCATGTTCATGGCGGCGGGGTTGATCGCCGAGGCGCTCGGCCACGACCGGATTGCCGGATTGCGCGGCATTGGCCGGGCCTTGCCGGTGACCAGTTTCGCCTTTGGCATCGCCGCCTTGTCGCTGATCGGGGTGCCGCCAACCGGCGGATTCGTCATGAAATGGTGGTTGCTCACTGCGTCGGCTACCACCGGCCAGTGGTGGTGGGCGGTCGTCATCCTGGCGGGCGGACTGCTCGCCGGAGGCTACATGTTTCGGGTTCTTGGACCCATGCTGGCCGACGGGGAAAGCCCGCTGGTTTTGCGTGCGCCGGTATCGCGGTTTCGCGAGATCGTGGTGCTTGCTCTGGCAGTCTGCGCGCTGCTCCTGGGAATGTTCCCGCAAAAGCCGGCCCAGCTTCTTCAATTCGGGCGCGCCCACCCCTCAGAGGTGATTTTGCCATGATTTCCCAAATGCTGCTCATCACCACTCTGGCCCTGCCCATCGCGCTGCTGCTGGGCTGCCTCTCTGGAGGTCTCAGGAAGCTCATGCCGGCATTTCTGTGGCTCGCGCCGGTCCCCGCGCTGGGGGCCGCGCTCTTTGGCGCGTGGGATTCCCCGCTGGTGCTCGATTGGGCGCCTTACCAGGTGACGCTCATGCTCGACGCCTCAGGATCAATGCTGCTGACAGCCGCCTCGCTGCTCTGGATCGCGGCGGGTGTCTATGCGCCATCGTTTTTCCGGGGCAGGGCAATCGGCGGCAGCTTCGCTGTATGCTGGCTTTTCACGCTCATCGGCAGCCTCGGCATTTTTCTCGCGGCGGACCTGGCCGGATTTCTCTTTTTCTACGCATTGGTCAGCCTCCCGGCCTTCGGGCTGGTGACCTATGATGGCACGCCCTCCGCGTGGCGCGCCGGCGCCATCTACACGGGCTTTGCTCTTCTCGGCGAGGGCCTGCTCCTCATGGGATTTGTGCTCCTCGCGGCGAACCTCCCGGAGGGCAGCCTGAGGATTGCGCATGTCGTGGCCGCCATGCAGACCTCGCCATTCCGGAACGTGACACTGTCGCTGTTGATGGCCGGCTTTGGGATGAAAATCGCTCTCCTCCCGATGCATTTCTGGATGCCGCTCACCTACACGGCGGCGCCGATTCCGGCGGCTGCTGTCCTCAGTGGCGCCGCGGTAAAGGCCGGTGTCATCGGACTCATCCGCTTCCTGCCCTTCGAGATTGCGTTGCCGGATTGGGGCGGAGTGCTGACCGTCGCGGGGCTGTGCGGCGCCTTTTACGGCGTCGCCGTGGGCATTACCCAAACCAACCCGAAAACCGTGCTCGCCTACTCCAGCGTAAGCCAGATGGGCTTCCTCGCGGCGGTGCTCGGAATGGGATTGGCGGCGGGCGACAAGAGCGTTGCACCCATCGCCGCCTTTTACGCCGCCCACCATGTCCTGGTGAAAGGCGCGCTATTCCTTGCCGTGGGCGTGGCCGGCGTGACCGCTTCGCAGCGCATTGGCATCGTTGTGGTGCCCGGGGTGGTGATAGCGCTCGGTCTGGCCGGGCTCCCGCTTACCGGTGGCGCCCTGGCCAAGCTGGCGGTGAAGGATCCGCTCGGATACGGCATCGCAGGGACGCTCGCGACTCTATCGGCGTCCGGAACAACTCTTCTCATGCTGCACTTTCTGCACCGGCTCGTATTGACCGCGGGGCGAGACCCGGCCAAGGCGGCGGCCGCCAGACTCGTCGCGCCGTGGCTGGCGATGGCAGTCGCTTCCATCACGGTCCCCTGGATATTGTTGTATCCATTTGCGGGAATCGGTTCCCTCTCCGACGCACTCGCTCCGGCGGCGCTCTGGAAGGTATTATGGCCGGTTCTGCTCGGCGGGGCACTGGCTGTCGGGCTGCGGCGCTGGGGTCACCGCCTCCCGCGCATCCCGGAAGGGGATGTCGTGGTCGCGGGCGGGGTTGTGGCGCGCAGCGTCGCTGCCTGCGGCGCGGCGCTGGAGCGGTCGGACGGCCTCCTGCGGCAGTGGC
Organism: Terrimicrobiaceae bacterium; assembly: GCA_045403045.1. Lineage (GTDB taxonomy): Bacteria > Verrucomicrobiota > Verrucomicrobiia > Chthoniobacterales > Terrimicrobiaceae > DASTFP01. The sequence goes on along the minus strand of JAXIPG010000089.1, from coordinate 6,933 downwards.
CGGTCGCGAGCCTGTCGCTTCTGTTCATCGCCATCCTCCTGGCCGTGGCAATGCTGGCTGGAAGTTAGCGAATGCAGTTGCCGCGGGGTCACTGGCAAGGCAGGCCCGGTCAATTCCTCACACGAACGGCTCGCTTCACTCCCGGAAGCACTGCCGCAGATTTGGGTCGGAATTGAGAGCGCTTTCGATCTCCGGCAGGCAGTCGCGGGAGGATAGGATGGTGTAGAAGTCCGATTTGATCGAAGGCGCGAGGCGGGCCGCTTCGAGCCATTCGGCGCGATCGAAGGGATCGCTTGCGATGACTCGCCAGAAACCGGTGGCGTCGAAGAGAGTCGCGATGCGTTTGGAGTTCTGACCTTGGAGCAGACTGACCAAGTAGGTGGCAACGCCGACTTGAAGCCCATGAAGGTGGGGACGTTTGCTGACACTGTCCAGCGCATGCGAGATGAGGTGCTCGCTTCCGCTGGCCGGGCGGGAGGAGCCGCAGATCGACATGGAAATGCCGTTCAAGAGCAATGCGCTGCCGAGCAACGTCATTCCCTCAAGGTCCCGCTCGGGTCGGCCCAGGAATTGATAAACGCTGGCGTCGGAGAGCAGAGCGGCAAAATCATCGACCGGCGTTCCCGTGGCATGAAAGGCCAGCTTCCAGTCCGTCACGGCTGTGAACTTCGAAACGAGATCACCGACCCCGGAATGCCAGAGAATTTCCGGGGCGTTCAAACACACGGCCGTGTCAAGGATCACGCCAAATGGCACCGCTGACGGCAGCGTGCGACGGCGGTCATCGAAGGTGAGACTGGATTGCGGACTGCAAAAACCGTCGTTCGAGAGGGACGTCGGCACGGAGAGGTAGGGAAGCCGGGAAAGAAATGCGATGTATTTTGCGACATCCAGCGCTTTGCCACCGCCGAATCCAATGATCGCATCGGCATTTCCCGGCGATTGGCGGAAGAGCTCGGCCGCCTTTTCAAAACTGACAGATTCCACCGGCGTTTGTTGGAGAATTTGAATGTTTCGGGACCGGAGCGATGCGGTCAGACGCCCCATGAGCCGGGCATCGAGACCCTGACTGAAGAGCAGAAGAACCCTAGTGAAGGCGTAGCGCTCGGCGTAGACGCCCATTCGATCCAGAGCCCCCGGCTTTACGCGGACCAAGGTCGGGATGGCGGTTTGTTTCGGTATCAGCATTTGCTCTAAAGGTGATCCGCGATCTGTGACCAGCGGTCAAACGGATGGAATCCCTCGCCGCGTTCGCTCAGCCACCCCCGGGCAAAACGCCACTGCGGCGGCACCGGTAACGCGGACTTGAAGGTCCGGCCGGCCATCCCAGGCAAAGGCCACGCGATCCGAGCTTCCTGCACGATTTTCGCCTGGTTCACGCCCATCGTGGGACTGAAGAAGGGCGAGTGCTCCGGGAGCGATATTTGCAAACCGGGCTGCCAGTAGCAATGGAACGAAAAGTTACTTTAAGCGCGAAAAGTCAGTGCAAATGCAGGTCGTGCTGCTTTGAATATCAGTGCCTTAAAGGTGGAGCAGACGAAAGGAGACGACTTGATGCCTATAGACTTCTTTATTGAGCAGCAAGAGCGCCCCAGGGAGCCGAGCTTAGGAAATAGATTTCGCCTGACTTTCACCACAATAATATGTTGGTTCGCGGCCACTTGCAGTTCCAGAATAAGTTCTGAAGGGCGCGTTGCGCCGTCCCAATGACACTCGCGAAGAGCTGCTGATTTCCTTAGCGCAAGTTTCCGTTCCATTGCTACTGGGAGCCCGTTTCGCCCTGTGCTTTTCGACAAAGTATTTCATCGTGTGATACAAGACGGAATCGAGATCATGCTTCGACGTCCAGGCCACAAGGCTGCGGACCTTCGTAACATCGGGTATGCGCCGGTCACAGTCCTCGTACCCCTTGCCGTAAAACTTCTCGCTGGATACGGAGACTATCTCAGGATAGGGATCGCCCGGCTGGCGGAAGTGCTTATCGAAAGTCGCACACATCTTGTTGGCGAGTTCCCTTATGGTAACTTCGTTCTCCGGTGTGCCGATATTGAAAATCTGCCGGTCACAAACGCCACCACGGTTTTCGATGATGCGCGCGATGCAGTCCACCGCGTCGTCAATATAGGTGTAGGCGCGGTAGTTCATCCCCCCATCCACCAGCTTGATCGGCGTTCCATAGAGAAGCGCATTCATGAAATGGCTAAAGACACGGGGATTGCCCGTCTGCTCGCTCGGAAGGTAATCAATGCGCGGACCGATGAAATTGAAGGGCCGGATAATCGAGTAGTTTAGTCCCTCTTCGAGGCCGTAGGCGTGCAGAACGCGCTCAAGAAGCTGCTTGGCGCAGGCATAGATCCAACGGTGATTCCTGACCGGACCCATGATGAGAGGTGTCTCATCCTCGCTGAATGGCGTCGGATACTTTGAAGAGTCCTTGCCAAAAGCCCGGGCGGAAGTAATGCCATAGACCTCGCATGTCGAAAACTGAACGATGCGCTTTTTGTGCTTAACGCAGAATTCGGCGATCTTGAGGTTTTCCACGAAGTTCAGCTTGAACACGTCAACAGGGTTGCTGACATACAAGCTGGGATTGGCCATGGCCACGAGATCGACGATCAGATCGTGCTCGGCGGTCAAACGTTCCAGCTCCCTCTCGTTTCCGCGAATATCGAAATGGATGTAACGAAGCTCGCCGCTCTTCACTGTTTCATCAAGCTTCTCGCGCTCGATATCAAGAGCTGTGATTTCGTGTTCTCCGTCGTTGACCAGGCGCTCGGCGAGATTCGCGCCAATGAACCCACCGGCGCCTAGGAGGAGGATCTTCATGAAAAACCTCCTATTTACGATCAGCGCGCCTGTAACGTCAACCGTTTTTGTCTTGCGGGATAGGAGAGCCAATCGACTCAAATGAAAGGACACCGGAGTGGGTCCCTGTAGGAAAAGGTGAAAAGATAGTTCGCCGTTTTCCACGCAGACGGTCGCGATCACGCGCAAGTTCCTGACCCGGGATTTCATGCCTGGCTCAGGCAGAATCGCTCATATCAAAGGTTGTATGGGTGACGGCTAAGAGCATTGTAATTAAAACTGTAGCCGCAAGTGACGTGCCTCTGTGCTACTCAATCTGAGCGGCGCGAATTCTGATGCGACGCCTCGATGAGTTTGTAGCGCTCAAGATCTGCCCATTTGATTCCTTCGGGCCGGTAGCGATGCACGACGCGATCGAGCATCACATCGCTACCCGTCAAATACGCGATCGGTTCAAAGACGTTGGGGTCGTGCAGCATTGCGAAAATGCCCGGGAAGTCGAATTTCAAAGCCGTCGGGAAGCCATTGTTGACGTAAAGCGGAACGCCTCGCTCATCCGCTTCCTTCATCAGGGAGGCATATTGGTCAACTGTGGAAGCCCTGCGCACTCTAGGATCGTAGACATACGGTGGCTGAGTGGTCGCCGCGGTCATGATATTGAGGTTTTCTGGCGCGTTGGGATCGAGACTCGGGCGGGTGAATAGGACAGATTCCCGGTAGCGTTCCGCGCCCCAAGTCAGCAAGAAATGTCTCGCTGGATTCGAAAGCATCGCGAAAGCCCCGACCAACAATACTGCAATCAGGGGCCCGGCCCAACGCGCCGCGGGAAATCTCCGCAGCGGTGAGAACGCCCAGAAAGCCCCCGCCGCTACCGTGACCGCCACGCCCTGTAGCATGAAGGCGACGTAGGGTTCCATGAGAGCCTTGTTCCGAATCGCGGCATAAACGTAGGTCAGAAGTGCCGGGAAGATCGGAACGGCCACGAGCCAACGCGCCCTGGGCTCGACTACCCAGAGACGAAAGATCCCAAGCGCACAGAGACCAACGGCCACTGTGATGGCAATTCGAAAGGCCACCGGATGGGCGTCGGCAAAGGGAAAATATTCCATGTAGGAAGTGGTCGACAGACCGCTCTTGTTCCAGGGACTTCCCGTGAGCAAGAGAGTACCCACGTTCATTAGAAAGGACGCCTGCGCGTTAAAATCCGCAACGCTTTTCAGATAGCTAAAGAGACCGGGAACACATGGCAGGAACAACTGCAGAAACACGACTCCGGCGACTGTTCCAGAAACGAGCCATCGGAGGATGAGGATATCGTGTCCGAGGGAAAATCGCTTCTCCGTAAGGAAACTGATGGCGATGCAAAGCTGGAGGATCAGAACAGTGAATAGAGTCGGCGGCCAGGTGTAGAGAAGGACGAAATTCGCCATCGCAAGTCCGATCCACCACCTCCAATGACCTTTATTCAACGCGCAAACCGCCAGGAGGCAGCTGACGGGGATCATGAGTGCGACAAGGCCATACCCGCGCGCTTCGGTGGTAAAGCGCATATGCCACGGGTGGATGGCGATGAGCCAGGCTGCGAGCGCACCCTCCCACGCTAAGTCGAAACGCGCCGCCAGAAGACCTATAGCGCCCACGGCGAGGATGCCCGCAAGATAACTGGGCAGCCGAGCAGCCGCTTCGTTGAGCTGCAGGCCCGTGGGGCGTGCGATGGCTCGCCAGACGGAATGGCTCAACCGCGCAAGGATGCTCTGAAATATGTGATTGGTTGTCGTGTAATTCCAAAGCGTGCTCTTCCAAGGCAGTTTCCTGAGCTGAACGGTCCCATCCTCCGTGACACGATATCCCCCTAATACGCAGCGGCGCACGCAGTATTCCTCGTCCTCCCAGAGGCTCTGGCTCAGCCGCGGGAAACCCAGCACTGCGCACGCGACCATAGCCCCCACAAGGCACGGAAGAAATCCGCGAGGGAGTCCCGGCGCGGAATCTTTGGGGATGAATCCAGGCAAGGCCCGCGTCCACCATTGAGTCGTGAATGCCAGCAATGCCAAAGGCACCAGATTGATGAGTCCGGCCCACCAGGAATAGACCCGGACATAGTCTTCGAACTGGGCAAGCGACGGATGCTGCCAGGGCTTCGGGGCCATCAGCAGCACAATCGCAATGCTCGCCACCAGGGTCAGGAGGACGTATCGCCATACACCCGCGGACAAATTTCGCTCAGACACCAATTTTTACCTCCAATTACGCCCTTGAAGGCATCCGAGACAATTTACAGGGCGACCGACGTCCAAAATGCTTCGCCATTTTACGTTTGAAATTCGACTCAAGATCATTATTGGTCTCCGTCCAGACCTACCTTGGAACAGGGTTGATGCAGGCCATCCCGTCGCTCTCACCCCCAATAATCGAGCGAGTAATTGGAGGAGAATCCGTCTTTGGAAGAGCCGCTAGAGTGGTCATGGCAGAGTTTGGTTTCTCTTTAGTATGACGGCGGCTTCGACCATTGATTGCTCCGACCGTGTGGAATGAATTTCTTACTTCGCAACACTCCGCCTTGAAAGGCTCAAGAAAGTACGCTTCTGGATCCGAGCGGTCGCTCTCCCCTCTAAAAATTGAATGGGTTATGTTAACATAATATCGTTCAAGGTGCTACAGTAACCAGCATGTGACGAAGAATTCAAAGCTTGGTTCTTCTGCAGTTTTCTGTCGCGCGCGACCTTCGTAGATGGCTTTTTAGCTGAGCAGTGAACAATCTTTCCGTCTCCTTCCCTCGAAAAGTCGTCGATTTCCTGCGGCGCGGCGGCCTGACCCTCCGTTGGAGACTGGCTGTGGGGCTGATCGCAGCTGTACTCGCCGTTTGGCTGCTGATCGCTCCAAAACCCTGGGTGGTCGCTGCGCAGATTCGCGGTAAAATGGACACGCTCGACTACGTCCAAATTTTTGGATGGATCGCGGGAGCCATCAATATCGCTCTGCTGGCAATGCTGGCCATCACCTGTCCCTGGTGGGCCGGCAATTCACCACTCCCGACTCACAACTCTCAACTCCCAACTCTCAGCTGCCAGACCCCTCGATGGTTCTGGCCCTTGGTTGCCGTCTCAATGGCGTTGACCTTCCTCTACAGCCTCCCTCGCATGAACCACGGTTTTTGGGATGACGAGGAACTGAACGTACGCACCAACCTCTACGGGAAATTCAAGCGTAACAAGAAAACCGGCGAGGTTGAATTCAAGCGGTTCGATTGGCTGGAGACCTTCTACGGCTACAGCACTCCCAATAACCACACATTGTTCAGCGTCGCCTCGCGCGCATGTGAGGATGCATGGAATTCCATCGCAAAGCCGCGCGGCTTTCCGGTGGTCGAATGGCCGTTTCGGGTTCCTGCGCTAGTTTTTGGCGTGCTGGCGGTGGCAGCGATGGCATGGTTGCTCAAGGAATTCGGTCTGCCGGGCGCGGGCATTGCGGCGTCGTTCTTGCTGGGAATTCATCCATGGCACATTCGCTACGCCAGCGAGGCGCGCGGCTACAGTTTGCTGGTTTTCCTTGTGCCCGTGCTCTTCGTCTTCTGGCGAAGGGCGATAATCACCGGGCGATGGAAATGGTGGGGCGCTTTTGCTGTCACGGAGTTCTCCCTCATGTATTGCAATCCGGGCGTGGTCTTCGTCCTGGTCGTGCTCAACCTCATCACGCTCGCGCTCATCGTAGCTGGACGAGATTGCGCTGAGCCGCGTACCACGCAAGCCGGGCGGTGGTTTTGCGTGAACGTCCTTGCAGCGATCCTCACCCTTCAGTTGATGCTACCGTTATATCCGCAGGCAAAGCAGTATTTCGATTTCGTCTCGTCGCAAGGCTTTATATCGGGGTGGTCATGGGTTCGCAATACGGTCTGCTTCATGATCGGCGGGGCGCCTTGGACAAAGAGTGGTGAACCCTGGGCTGGCTACCCGGAATGGCTGGAGCGCTACGTCCAGAATCCCCTCTTCTTCGTGGTCGCGGCCTCGTTCGCGATCGCATTGATCCTTCTCGGAGCGGTACATCTCCTTCGGCGCGGATGGGCATCCGCCACGTTTGTATTCGTAATGTCTGTTTGTCCGCCGATCACCTTCGTGTTCGCTTATTTCA
>JAXIPG010000301.1:0-3029 GCA_045403045.1 Terrimicrobiaceae bacterium | reverse complement strand
CTGGCTGTGTTGCGTCGGCAGGTCAAGCCTTGGTGGGAAGAAAGGGTCCCACCCCTTTCTGGGGATTGACCTGCCTCCGCGCCTTGCCAGAGACCCCTCGGCGCTGCCACCATTTCGGAAATTTATTTCGGCATTTGCTCTAGAGCCGGCTTGGGAGCCATTTTTTCCAGCAGAGCTGCTATGGAAGGATCTGCCTTGACCATGGCCTCACGCATCGCCTTCCGGTAATCCTCAGATGCAGCATTCCGTTCTTCGAGCGTGTTCGCCTCCCGCTTCTTTTTCTCCGCCGCCTGAACGGCAAGATCTCTCCTCGCCTTCTCCCGTGCGCTCATGAGCTTCTCAAGTTCGTCTTCGCTGAGATTGCCAAAACCAGAGGGGGTGCCTTCCTCCCTCCAGCCCTTCCAGCTTTTGCGCTCGCCAGCCCGTTTCTTGACGATATCGGCGAGACCCGGGTCGATCTCCAGCATTTTGTCCCGCATCGCCTTTAAAAAGTCCCTTTTCGCGCTGTCGGCGGCTTGTCGGAGTTCCTGGAGTTTCGGATCCTGGAGCGCCTTTTCTCGCGCCGCTTCAAAGCGCTTCCGCGTTTCAGGAGGTAGGCTTTCGAGAAACCTGGCGAGGCCCTTCTGAACCGGGCCCTGCTCTCTAGGGGGCGACGGAGGTGGTTCGGGAGCAATGCTTTCGTCCGCAGGTTGTGCAACTCCCAACGTCCAACCAGAAACGATCGAAATTGCCGCGAGTGCCAAGTAGCGATACTTCATGGGCGTGAAAATGGAACCCCCTGGAGCGGGAAAAGTTACGTTCGCGATTTTCGCACTTGCTCTAGAGTAGACTAGGGAAGCGGAGAGGTCTTCAGCTTGACCGTGGCGGCCTGCGTGGCCGTTTCATGGATGACCGGGAGCCGGATTTTGAAAGCTGCTCCTTGTCCGGGAACACTTTCAACGGCAATGGCACCGCCGTGAGCGAGAACGATATGTTTGACGATGGATAAGCCGAGGCCGGTGCCGCCGCCGGCAATACGGGAGCGATCCTTTTGAACACGGTAGAACCGTTCGAAGATGTGGGGCTGATCGTCGTAAGGAATGCCGGGTCCATTGTCGGAAAACACAATCTCGATTTCCTCGCCGAGGGATTGAGCCTTGATAGCGACAACAACCTCATCCGTAACCGCGTGACGGATGGCATTTTCCAGCAGGTTTTCAAATACTTGCTCCATCCTGCGTGAGTCGGCCTCGGCCCATGTTGCAGCTGAACTCCACTCCACCACAACGTGAGCGTGCCTTTCCGAAATCGCAGGCGTAATGCGCTCGATCACGCGATCCAACAGCTCGGGAAGATTGACCTTCTGGAAATCGAGCTGAGGCGAACGATACTCCAGATGGGAAAGGGTCAGCAGATCCTCGATGAGGAGAGTGAGCCTGCGGCCGTTCTTGGCCATTACTCTTAGCCACGCCTCCGTCGTGGCCCGATCTTCAACCGCACCGTCCAGAAGCGTCTCGATGTAACCATTGATAATTGCAAGTGGTGTCCGGAACTCATGCGAGACATTGGCAACGAATTCGCGCCGCACGCCTTCGAGACTTTTCACGGCAGTGATGTCATGGAAAACAATCACGGTGCCGAGCGGTCGAGTCTTTGGTCTGGGATTCAGACCGCACGCATAAACTTCAAGGTGCTTGGTCGTGTAACCCTCCCGGGCCGGCGTCTGAAGGGATATCTCGATCTTCCGGGGAATGCCATCGAAGAGCGTTCGCTCAACGGCCTGCTGAAGCTCGTGGTTAAAAAAAACTTCCATCACGGTACGGTTGACGGGGGGCTGCGTCAGCTCAAACATCCGCTGGAGTGATTCATTGACGAGGCGGATGCGTTGTGCGCGGTCCGTGATCACCACTCCCTCAACCATGCTGGCGAGGATCGCCTTCAGACTGAAGCCCTCATCAGTGATTTGCTGATCGAGTTGCTGGAGCAATTCAGAAATCCGACGCACGTCGCCGGATGTTTCCCGCAGAATTCCTTTGCGCGAACTGAACAGAACGGGTCGAAAATCACCCAGTGCCAGCCTGCGCAAAATTGCACGCAGTTGGTTTAAAGGCACAATGATTCTGCAATATGCGAGGATCGCTCCCGCGACCGCACAGCCAACGAGAATTGCTGTCCAGAGGGTCAAGGAATCATAGGACTATTTACTTGACTCAACCTATCCAACATCTTGTGGCCGGACCAGTCTTTCGTAGGTCGTCGGGGCGATCTGGACGGCCTGCTGTGCCAACCGGAAGAAGAGCTTCCCTCGCGAGGCCGACGTGCGCCGGTTGAAGCGGAAGACGAATTCGTTGAGGTAGTCGCCGAGATGCTGGCGACCAATGGCTCCCTGATGGGTTCCGAGCATCCATCGCTTGAGCAGGGAGACCGCTCTATGGACTCTGGGGAGCAAGTGGTCCCCCTCCTTGAGGCTGCGCTGTACCTGCCGGTGATGGAGGTAGCCTTCCATCTCACGGTAGGAATTGAGCCCATCGGTGCAAACTGTGCTTCCGGGTTCGACCGACGATCGGATAAAGCCGTGAAGCGTTGCCCGGTCGAAATCGGGGATTCGCGCCATGCGAATGCGCCCGATGCCTTTGCCATCCTGCTCGGCAGCGACGACAATCAGTGCCTTGCTGTAGATCAGACGGCCGGTTGCTCCGCCGGATTCTGCTGCACCCCAATAGGTTTCATCGACCTCTACTACACCTCGCAGACGTTCCCGGCCGGGGCGCACCATCGCCTGACGCAACTTGTGGAGGATCAACCACGCCGTCTTGTAGCTGCCCAGCCCAAGAGCCCGCTGGAGGCCAAGGGCACTCATCCCGTTCTTTTGGCTCGTGATGTTCCACATCGCTCGAAACCACACCGTCAGCGCGAGATGGGTGTCTTGAAAGACGCTTCCCGCAAGCACCGAAACTTGCATTCGGCAAGCACTGCAAAGCCAAAGCCCTCGCGAAATGGGCCAGCAATCCTGCTGTCCGCACCGAGGGCATCGAAAGCCCTTCGGCCAC
>JAXIPG010000064.1:0-11562 GCA_045403045.1 Terrimicrobiaceae bacterium | reverse complement strand
GGCCACGACTGCCTGGTTCAGCGTCGAAGGACGCAGCTTTTCCTTGTCGCGCAGATCAATCAGGTGATCGAACACCATCCGTTCGCTGATCTGCTTGAGCGAACGCTCCGGGTGACGCATCCCAAGTTTGCGAACCTGCCTGAGATACTCCTGTTTGCTGCGCCCTCGCAGCGCTTTTGATTCGACGAAGACGACGTAATCCCCATACACTTTCGATGTTGTAGTCATAAGGGGCAGCAGGCTACCGCCTGCTCCCTGACTCGCTCCAACACCACAACCCTTCAACCCATGCCACCCGCGCTCACTGGCTCGATGCTAAGTCACGCCGCGCAAGCGGCTTCGTTCAACATGGCGCTTCACCTAACCGGCAACCGTCCGGCTCCTCGGACATCATCCTTTCGCGCTTATGCGCTCATTGACGCTTTTTCTTTATCGGGGCCGGCAGGTGACTTTGGACGTTAGTCAGTCGAAGTGGTCGAGATGCGGCGGCTTCTGGCGCTGCGGATGACCGCGCCCGATAATCGGTGGCAGACGGGCAGGCCCGCGGTGTAAAGTCCGAGCATGAACACACTGCCACCGATTGCAGAGATGGAACGGGCCTACCTCAACCGAGACCCGGCGTACAACGGGCTGTTCTTCGTGGGCGTCCGCACGACTGCGGTCTTCTGCCGGCCGACATGTCCCGCGCGGTCGCCCCTGCCCAAGAACGCCGAGTACTTTCCGACCGCCGCGGCGGCACTCTTTGCCGGCTACCGGCCGTGCAAGCGGTGCCGGCCAATGGCCATCGACGATCAACCGGATTGGGCGGCGAAACTGATCGAGGACGTGGAACGCGACCCGGCGTCGCGGATCACGGAAGGTGACCTGCAACGTCGTGGGGTCGATCCGGCCACCGTGCGCCGGCACTTCCTGCGCCGCTACGGCATGACGTTTCAGGCGTACACCCGATCCCGTCGGCTATCTCGAGCGTTCAACCGCATCCGCGGCGGAATGACCCTCGACGACGTGATCGTGACGAGCGGATACGACTCGCACAGCGGGTTCCGAGAGGCATTCCGGCACGTCCTCGGCTGTACTCCGGGCGACAGTCGCAACCATCGCTGTGTCTTCCTGACTTGGGTGCAGTCCCCGCTCGGCCCGATGATCGCCGGGGCGACAGACGACGGCGTATGTCTGCTCGAGTTCACCGATCGGCGGATGCTGGAGGCCCAGTTCGATACCGTGCGGAGACGGTTCGGTGGGCCAACCGTCATGGGTTCGAACGAGCATCTCGAGCGGCTCCAGGATGAGCTCACGGGCTATTTCGCCGGCTCGGTTCGAGACTTCCGTGTGCCGCTGGTGTACCCTGGCACCCCGTTCCAGCTACGGGTGTGGGAGAAACTCCTGGCTGTCCCCTACGGCGAGACGCGGTCGTATCAAGACTTGGCTTTGGCCGTCGGCGACCCTGCGGCGGTGCGGGCGGTGGGCCGGGCGAACGGCATGAACCGCATCGCGATCCTGATCCCCTGCCACCGCATCGTCAACAAGAACGGAGATCTCGGCGGATATGGAGGCGGCCTGCGGCGCAAGCAGTATTTGCTCAACTTGGAGAAGGCGGCGGTGACAGAGCCGGCCTGACCCGGCGCTGCACCTGACCATTGACCGTTAGGCAGGAAACAACGCTTCCACAACGAGGAAAAATCTATGAAGATACAGACGATCACGATCGACCCAGATCCGTATAAGCCCTTTCGCCTCGCCCAAGGCTATCGCGTCGGCGAGCTTCTGTTCATCTCAGGCCAGGCAGCGATCGACGGGAACGGACAGCTCGTCGGCGTCGGCAACTTCGATGCCCAAGCCGAGCAGGTCTTCGCGAACCTCGATCGGGTTCTCCGTGCCGGCGGCTCAAGCCTGGCGAACGTCATCAAGGTCACCATCTTCCTCCGGGACATGTCGAACTTTTCAAAGATCGTCGAGCTGCGGGGCCGCTACTTCACGCCTCCGTATCCGGCAGACACGATCGTCGAGGTCACGTCCCTCTACTCCCCCGAAGCGCTGCTCGAAATTGAGGCGATCGCTGTCGCCGACGAGGCGGTGGAGCGGACGTGAAGGCCACCGGTCATGAAGCCCGTCGACGACAAACCCGTTTGGTCAATAGTCTGCTTCGTTGTTCCAGCCGAGTTTCGGCATCAAGGCGTCGCGACGGCACTGCTTCAAGGGGCCATTGCGTACGCGCGTAAACGCGGAGCAACGCTCCTCGAGGCTTACCGGTGGACAAGGCCACACGAGGTGTGGACGATTGGCTATGGCAAGGAGCAAAGTCGATGTATGACAAGGCGGCTTTCGTGGAGGTGGCGCGGCGGCGTCCCGAACGGTGGTGCGTTTCTCGCTACCTGGCATGATCAGCAGTGCCGCCGATGGTTCGATAGTGGCGAGCTTGATTCCCAAGGGCCTGGCGGCCGCGGTAATGGCCGCCGCGGCCGCCAGCGAGCCGAATTTTCCCAATGGCGACGAGGTGGACAACCTCATCTACGCCGTCATTCTCTTCAGCATCGCGACGACCGCTCTGCTCGTCTTTCTCTTCGAGAAAACGCAATTGCACCGTGTCTTCTCCGGATGGTGGTTTCGTCAACATTAGAGCGTGAGTCCGCGCATACGCGCAGATGCGCTCAATGCACACGTGTTCTCTGAAAGCACTTGTCAAGGGATGAAGTGGAAGGCCGCGCTTTGCTTAGTGTTACGCTTCTAAAGGGCCTTTGCTTTTGACAAAGGCTAATACCTATCTGGGCCGAATGCGCGTAGAGGAGGTCAAGGCAAAAAGGGAATAAGTGTGTTCTTTTGTTAAGACCCGCAATATCTCTGATTCATTCTGTCCTCTTTCGCTATCGCTCATGACTCCCGCTTGTGAATCGGGGCCGGCAGGTGAGCTTAGACGCACGACCACGCGATCAGCGACCAGGAGGTGAAACGCATGGGTGAAGAGATCGTCATCTTCGACATCGATGGCACGCTGGTTGACGTGTCGGAACGCGTCCGTCACCTGGGGAAGAGGCCAAAGGATTGGGACTCCTTCCTCAAGGGCATGGCGCAGGATAAGGCCGTCAGGTCGATGGTCCGCCTGTGCAATATCTTGCATTCGTCGCATCTCAAGTGAGGTTGATGTTTTCGTGCTGCCGACTAAACACCTATGAAAGGTGTCAAGCGAGCTTTGGAAGACTGTTGTCGATTACATCAGAATGAGTTTTGGGATATTGGCAGGCTTTTCTGAGCGCACCCTTACCCCTCGGAAAAAGCGAAGCGAATGGGGGTGCGGTCGGAAAAGTCTGCCGCGTGCGTGTTGTCGGTCTTTGGAACGTTTCCACTTCGAAGGATCGGGCTTACGGTTCTGCTTCAGCTTCCAAACTCCTATTCGTGCATCCGAGGTGTGTGGAACGGAGTCCGGTGAACCACGCAGATTTCTACTCCAATCCAGATGCCTATCGGATGGTCGATGCCGATAGAGAGTGCAATAGAGTTGCTCCAGTCTTCCCCTGTCAAGGCGCCAGATCTCGATCCTTCCAGGCCTGCCACGCGTCCACAAATTCGCTTCGCGTAAACCCCTATTCACGTGAAGCCATCATCTAATGCGCTGCAGACATTGACCTTCTCTTCACTGGCCCGCCTGAGTGTTTTGGCTTGACGTATGGCTGTCGCAAGCGCTTAGATTTAAGTTTTGTGATACACTTCCGAGAGATCATTGAAATTGTTGGCACCGCGGTAGAGACCGCTGGCGTCGCCATCATGGTCATTGGAGCGACCATCGCCACGGTTCGATTTCTCTTTTGGAGAAAAGGCAACACGGTTAACGCATACCGCCTTTGTCGCCAGGATATGGGACGAGCGATTCTGCTCGGGCTCGAGTTCCTTGTAGCTGGCGACATCATTGACACTGTTGTTGTAGATCCCACCTTGGACAACGTCACCGTTCTTGGCCTGATCATCGTCATCCGCACCTTCCTCAGCATCTTCTTGCATCTGGAGGTCGAGCATCGCTGGCCGTGGCAGCACGAAGCCAATCATCATGACTCGCACCCGACGGCCTAGACCAGGAGGTTGAAAAACCCAGCGGGTCCGCTGGTATATTGGCTTCGCTCGGGTACCGCCTCGCTCACTCCTCTCGCGGCTTCTCAAGCCGCTCGGTTCGCTCGGACAGCAGCCCAGGCTTTTTGCTCCGGCGACCTCAAGGTCACGCTGAAAGCGGTATCCAAACCCGCAGGCCTCTTGCCTGCAGACGACCCGGTGGCTAAGGGCAATGAATGGATTGCCGATCCACCGCCGACAGGTAAGCTTTCCGCCTCCAAAGAACAAAATCAACATCCACCAACATCCAATATGAAAGTCCTCCTCGTTCTCACCTCCCATGACCAGCTCGGAAATACTGGAAGCAAAACCGGCTTCTGGTTGGAAGAGTTCGCCGCTCCGTTTTACCTGCTGAAAGATGCGGGTGCAGAGATCGCGCTTGCCTCGCCGAAGGGAGGTCAGCCGCCGCTCGATCCGAAAAGCGATCTGCCCGAAAATCAGACCGAACTGACGAATCGCTTCCGCGCTGATGCGGACGCCAACGCGCAACTCGCCAACACGAAAAAGCTGGCCGACATGTCGGCGGACGACTTCGACGCGGTTTTCTACCCCGGCGGACACGGCCCAATGTGGGACATGCCCGACAACGCAACCTCCATCGCGCTAATCGAAGCCTTCGTTAAGGCCGACAAGCCGGTCGGCGCGGTTTGCCATGCTCCGGTCGCGTTCACGAACGTGCGCGGGAAGGACGGCGAGTATCTGGTCAAGGGCAAGCGCGTGACCGGCTTCAGCAACGAGGAAGAAGCAGCGGTCCATCTCGAGAAGGTGGTGCCATTCCTTCTGGAGGACAGGCTCAAGGAAAGGGGTGGCATTTACAGCAAGGCTGCCAACTGGGTTCCACACGTCCAGGTGGACGGCCTACTGGTGACCGGCCAGAATCCCGCATCGTCAGCTCCTGCCGCTGAAGCTTTGCTCAAACTGCTTCGCTCATGATCTTCGAACCACCACTTTTCGCTATGTCCCACCCGATCTCAAAAACGGCTCTGGCGATGTGGAGAACTATCTTAATAAGCTAAATACTGAAGTGCTGACTCGTTTGCAGGGATGCGGAGAAGCCAATCTCTCCAATGCTGTGATCGGAGGCAAATTCGTTTTGCGCGCATGTATTGAGGATATCAAAGCGCTCCCCCCAATCGTCACACGTATTGGAAGAGAGATCGATTCGGCGATTCGGCCAGAAGAGCTAAAGAATAATCGCTAACGTGCGCAAGACAACACAATAGCAGGCTGGCATATGGCACAAGTCACATTGGTTTCACTCTACGGGGAGAAGAAGAGCGCGTTGGCGACGCTGATTGCGCAGTGCCAACAACTTGTCACTAACGCTGTAGGTGCTGCGTTCACCCCCTACGACATTCGACAGATTCACGCCACCATCACCGGTCTCGAGGCCCTGGTCGGTCCACCAGCTTACAACGCCAACTTCGCCAAGTACCGAGGACGTGATGTTGTCATGGACTTCGACGGGTTCTTCGCCTACCTGCGCGTGTGCGGTCAGATTCCTTTTGAGGTTCAGATTGGCGGGTTTGCCAATCGCGATTATCCATTCACCAGCCGCAAGACGGTCCCTTACGAAAGGTCATTCTCGGTGCAGGGTGACAAGGTTGTCGTTATGGGGTGGCCTATTCGCGGCGAGCCTTCAGTCCTCCCACCCTCCACGGCCGCGGCAATTGCTCAGGAGGCCCGGATCTATCCAGCCACGCTCGACGCAATACGTCACGCGGCTCAGCGGTTTGGCATCTTGCATGGCTGGCATAAAACCCTCATCGACGTTGACAACGATTTGTTCTTCCGCATTGGCATGATTGATTCGAAGTCGCTGACCCCGGCTGCGAAGAGCATGCTGGAAAGCCAAGGCCGCGATTATTTGACCACCCAGCCTCCTTTGGTGATTGAGATACCCCTCGATGACATTTCCATCGCAGCTTACGAGGATGACCAACTCCCGTTGGCATCTACGCGGGCCTCGGCATTGACGGACTCGAAGGTGACGGGTGATTTTGTGGTCGGACTTTATACGTGACAAGAAATCCTGATCTGTCAGAAATGTGAAATTCTGCTTGTTCATTTCTGCGCCTTCCGACAACTGACAAATGATAAGAATTGGCTACCAGAGCAACCAGAGACCACAGGGTTTCTCGCAGTTGGGTCGCCGCGGGCACGCAAAAGACAAATTTTACTTAGACAGCATGTGTTCCAGTGATGGAACCCCATTTCAAGCATCTTGACCTCTCGACATCGCTGAGCGTGGACGGCGCGCCATGAAAGATACCACGATCGAGGCAATCCTCACCCTTTCGAGCACCGTTGGCCTTGCTTCCCTGATACTATATGGCCTAACTGTAGATCGCCTTGTGAGGACCTTGCACGACGACTACAGCGAACGGTGGGCTCGTCTCGGTCGCCCTGTTGGAGTGTTTTACGTCCCTCAGGGTGCTCATTGGTGGCAAGGTATCGGCTCCCTCCTAGGCCTCGTTTGCGACGTTCTCGTCAAGACGCCCAAATGGTCAGCCGACAAGCCTGACCTTCTATTCTTGGTAAAGAGAGTTCGCTGGTGCATTGCTCTCGTAGTTGCTTCCATCATAGCCGGTCTCGTCTTGCAGCGACTTCCGTCTTCGTAGCGAAATGAAGAGTTCTGGAAACACCTGCTTTGCAACCGTTCGAATCAGCGAGAACTCAAACAGGCCTGGCAACACACCACAATTCGCGGTTGATTGAACATTGTTGCGGCTGGCCGCGGACGTCTATTACTGTCACTGGCAACTTCGATGAGACTCGGCTTGTCCCCCCTCGCATGGATCCTGGTCGCTTCAATCGTATCTGGAGCAGATTCCTACTATCAACCGAGCGTCCGGTCACCGCGTCAAAGCGAGGTCATCTATTTCCTTCTTCCGGACCGGTTCAATGACGGGAATCCAGCCAACAACGAGGGCGGGCCCGCCTCGGACGAGCCGGATCGGAGTGGATTTGACCCATCTAATCCTCATCTTTTTCATGGCGGCGATCTTGAAGGAATTGAGCGAAAAATGGATTACCTCGTTCAGCTGGGAGTCACTTCGATCTGGATGACCCCAATTTTCCGGAACCGATCCGTGCAAATGTTTGGGGAAGGTGTGCCGCCCAAAGCAGGATACCATGGGTATTGGATTCTCGATTTTACGGAAGTTGATCCTCATTTTGGATCAAAGGAAGATCTTCAACGCCTGATCGAACGCGCGAAAATGAGCAGGATCGGAATCATCCTCGACATCGTTGTAAATCATACCACGGACCTGATTCAGCCAAAAGGCGGGGTTTACGCCTACCAGTATAAGTTTTCCAAACGATACCTGGACGCGAGCGGCAAGGCATTCGACGATCGCGATTACATCGACAAACCGGACTTTCCAAAGCTGGAGGCCGACATCAGCTTTCCGGCGCCGCCAACCTTCGGAAATGACGCAGATCGTACGATCAAGAAACCGGATTGGTTGAATGATCCGACCGTATATCACAACCGAGGTGAGGTATCCACAGGCGGGGAGAGCGCTCAATACGGAGAAATCTTCGGTCTCGATGATTTGTTCACCGAGCAGCCCCGAGTCGTTCAAGGGATGATCGATATCTACAGTGCTTGGATCAAAGATTTCGCGATTGCAGGGTTTCGATTGGACACCGTGAAGCATGTCAATAACGAGTTCTGGCAGCGCTTTATCCCGGCGATTCAAGAGCAAGCGACAAGATCGGGGCGCAAGGATTTCTTTATCTTCGGCGAGATCTATGATCCTGACCCTGCTTTTCTTTCGGAGTTCGTGCACCGGGCGGATATGCCCTCGGTACTGGATTTCGGATTCCAACGAGCCGCACGCGGATTTGCAAACGGGGCGGATTCGCCTCGAAAGTTGGCTGAATTTTTCGCGAAGGACAGCTACTATACTACTCCAGCTGAAAACGCGTATGGCCTTGTGACTTTTCTCGGTAACCATGACATCGGACGGATCGGCTACTTCTTATCCAATGATCTTCCCGCGGCTCCGAGCCAGGAACTTCTGGCACGAGATATGTTGGCCCACGCACTATTGTTTTTTACGAGGGGCATCCCGGCGATTTACTATGGAGATGAACAGGGATTCACGGGCAAGGGAGGAGATGCCGCGGCGCGGGAAGATATGTTCGGATCGAAAGTGCCCGCTTTCGTTGAGGAAAGGAGGATCGGTGGAGGAGACGGCTCCGCGGCGGCATTTAACGAAGACCATCCACTCTTTCGCGCCATTCGGGAGATGATTTCTGTCCGGCAAAAGAATCCTGCTTTGCAAAGTGGAATCCAGCTGGTGCGATACGCTGAGGACAACCCAGGAATATTCGCTGTTTCCCGAATCGATCGGGATCACCGCGAGGAATTGCTAGTCGTCTTCAATAACTCCGGAGAAACGCGCAAAGCAGATATCAAGACTTTCTCGCCCTTGGGTAACTGGGAGCGCCTGTTTGCTTCCGTGCCCGAAGGATTCAACTTCGCTCCCGGACCCGAGAACCAAGTCTCAGTTGAACTCCCGCCCTTTTCCACTCTGGTGCTGCGAAATCCGCGGCCAATTGAAGAGGGTGCACAGCAACTCAGCGAATTGCGACTAGAAGCGAATCGGAACAGCGAGATTGACGATCGTTGGGAGATCAGGGGCGACCTTGCTCCGGATCAAGTCGCTTCAATCGCGTTCGGCGTGCGAGCAAAGGGGGAAAATGACTATAAGTTCCTTGGCACCGCGGACTCGCCTCCCTATCGAGTATTCCCTACGCGGGATGCGATTCCAAATGCACCCGCACTCGAGTTCAAAGCAATCGCTCGAGACTTGTTCGGGAGAGAATCCGCCGCCGAGTTCGAGTGGCAACGCCGCGTCCCGAAGCGTCCCGCCCAAAGCCCATAAACATTTCACCCTCTACTTATGATAAGAATCACCGCGTAGACCTTCGACCCGGACGCAGCGAACTCCAACAGGTTGCAAAGTTCAATATGCTCGGACACTAGAGCAAATGCCGAAAGAAATTTCCAAATGGCCGAGGCGAAATGGCCTGTCTGCCAGGAAGAGGCCAAGGCCAATGTCCATAGACCTTGGTCTTGTGCCTCTGACGCCGCAGAAAGGCCATTGCGCCCGGGCCGCCTCCCAAGCGATTCTTAAAGAATTGCTTGGGAAAGGGCTGGCGCGGCGAAGGGTCTCTGGCTGTGTTGCGTCGGCAGGTCCAGCCCGAAGGGGAGTGACCTGCCTCCGCGCCTTGCCAGAGACCCCTCGGCGCTGCCACCATTTCGGAAATTTATTTCGGCATTTGCTCTAATGACCAATCGTGATTACGCTGCAATGGATATCCAACGGACATCCTGCACACGGCAGGCCCCTCAGCCTTCTTTTCTACCAAGGCCGAAGGCGTTACCCAAGCCCGAGGCCGCTTATCTAGAGAGGCTTGCTGAAACGCTTCAGACGCGGCTCGAGGGGCGATTGGTGGGTATCTACCTTTTTGGCTCTGCCGCGTATTCCGCCTATGAGCCGGGAATCAGCGACCTCGATGTGCAGGCCGTGGTGACAGAGTCCCTAGGCAAGCGCGAGCGCAAGGAGCTCGCAGGCTTCCTGACTCACCGCATGCTCCCATGTCCGGCAAGGCGGCTAGAGTTTGTCTGCTACGCTCGACCATCGATTTGCGCAGCCACCCGTCACCCTCAGTTCGAGGTCAATTTCAACACGGGTCCTGGTGAGCAGGATCATCTCTCGCTCGATCCCGGCGAAGAGTCGAGTCACTGGTTCCTGCTCGATATTGCCTTGGGACGTGCGTTAGGACGCCCGCTGATTGGGCCGGAGCCCGCGCAAGTCTTTGGTCCCATCCCCCGGCTTTGGCAATTGGAAGCGATCGCAGATTCGCTTGCCTGGCATAGCGAGAAGGAGCCCACATCAGCGAATACGGTATTGAATGCCTGCCGCGGGTGGCGGTTCGCCGAGACCGGAGCATTAGGCTCGAAGCTGGCCGGTAGCGCTTGGGCTCGTCAACAACCGGCGTGCCCGACGGTTGTTGAGGAAGCCGAGAGACATCGTCGAAGCGGTTCAGCGTTTTGCGCATCAGCGGTAACTGAGATTGTCGAGATCGTGACCGAGGCCGTCCAGGCGGCAATTCGCCGGGAGCGTGGCAACGGCTAATAGTTGCGGAGTCCAATGAACTTATCTCAAAGTAAAGCGGCGCTTGTTACAGGAGTTAGTCGCAAGGCGGGAATTGGTGCGGCGATCGCCCGCGAACTGGCCCGTGATGGCGCAAATATTTTCATCACGTATTATCGTCCTTACGATCACGAAGTGGGACTGGCGAGTGATCCGGACGAGCCTCAATCGCTTCTGGCCGAACTGAGGGACATGGGACGCCGCGCCGATGGTCTCGAACTCGACCTCTCCAATCCCCAAGCGCCAAAGGATTTGTTTGACCACGTCGAAGCCACTGTCGGACCCGTCACAATTCTGGTGAACAATGCAACCTATTCTCTACGTGATGGCATCGAGAACTTGAATGCCGATCAACTCGACAAGCACTACGCCATAAATGTTCGTGCAATGGCTCTCTTGTGTACGGAGTTTGTTCGCCGCTATAAGCAGAATTTGTCTCCAGCGCTTTACGGCCGAATAATCAATCTTTCGTCGGGGCAAGGATTGAATCCCATGTCAGGCGAATTGGCCTATGCGGCAACCAAGGGAGCGGTTGAGGCGTTCAGCCGGAGTTTGGGCGCTGAAGTTGGCAGACTTGGAATAACCGTGAACGCGGTTGATCCAGGGGCCACGGATACAGGGTGGATTTCTTCAGAACTCAAGAAAAAGTGGGAAGCGGAGTCGCCGATGGGCCGTATTGGCGTGCCCGAGGATGCCGCGCGGCTGATTCGATTTCTCGCTTCGGCTGAAGCGGAGTGGATAACAGGTCAAATCATTCACTCTCGCGGAGGGTTGTAGAATCTGCATCTGTCGCTTACTTTTGAACAAGGGGAATCGCGACAATCCTTCTGGAACCTCATCGCCGACGGTGATGACACGGTCGCCATAGCTCGGGCATTCGTCGCGCCGCCCGGGATTCCGAAGCACCATGAGCGCTGTCAAGCTTCCAATTGATCGGCTGCCTGAGCTTTGGCCGTCCAAGTTGGGTGGCGCAAGGATCGGAGCCGTTCTGCATCCTGCATCCGTTTCGGCGACGCTTGTACATTCTGCGCGCATCCTCGAGCGCTTTAGCGGCAACCTTTTCCACCTCGCGGCGCTCTTTGGTCCTCAGCACGGTTACCTCGGCCAGACACAGGACAATATGATTGAGTGGGAGGGATTCAGGCATCCACGCCTTGGTATCCCGATCCATAGCCTCTACGGGACGAACCGGGAGCCGACACGTGAAATGCTCGGTGGGCTCGATGCGCTTATCGTCGATTTGCAGGACATCGGCGCCCGCTACTACACATTTATTTGGACGCTTTACCTC
>JAXIPG010000214.1:0-4252 GCA_045403045.1 Terrimicrobiaceae bacterium | reverse complement strand
ATCTCCCGCCGCTCGCCGTCTCAGGATTTAAACTCAAGGACTAACGCAGCAGGTCGCGGTCGTCAGAGCAAATACTCTAGTTGTAGAGGCCCTTGTGCCAAGGGCCTGTGGATAGGCAGGCGGTTGGCACAACCGCCTCTACACCGGGGCCTTTCTCCGGGCTTTCGCCCGCTGGACTGGGGCTCGCTGCAGGGCGGAGGCTGGCCAATCCCCTTTCGGCATTTGCTCTAGACTTGCGATCTCCTTCGACGCGATATTCGGCAAAAGCCGTCCACCCGCTGAGTGCGATCTCAAAGC
Source organism: Terrimicrobiaceae bacterium (assembly GCA_045403045.1). Lineage (GTDB taxonomy): Bacteria > Verrucomicrobiota > Verrucomicrobiia > Chthoniobacterales > Terrimicrobiaceae > DASTFP01. The sequence continues at coordinate 3,955 of JAXIPG010000214.1, read as the reverse complement.
GGTTTTTGGATTCGTTGTGCACGACGAAATAGGACTCCGACTGGCTTTCCATCGGGACGAGAGGCTGCCGCACCCTTTGGAGAAATACAGTGCAAAAAATTGATCGGCGAAGAAAGCTACGTCGTAAGCTTTCGCCGGATCATTTCGAATGCCCAGATGCCCAGAACAGCGCTGAACAGAAAGAGCACCGCAACGTGAAGCGCGGCTTCGGCAACCGATCCTCGCCCCCAGGCGATCATTTGGAGCAAGCGCACGCCATGGTAAAATGGTGAGAACTGCACCACTACGCCGAGAATAGGCCGATCAGTCAGCGGAAAGAACACCCCGGAGAGGAAGTAGATCGGCGCGATAAGGAAGGAATAGACCGTCTGGAATTGGTTGATATTGCGGACGTGGGCGGCGGCGAGCAGGCCGATGGCTCCGCATGGGACAGCGAGCAGGCCGCCGATGAACGGGAAGACGAAGATGGACCAGACATTTGGCAGCAGGCCCATCACGGCAAGAACGAGACCGACACCGGCGGCCATCAGGGCTGCGCGGATAAAGACCCACAGGAATTCGCCCATCACGACCTCGCGCACTCCGATGGGCGTCGTGAGCATGGCCTTGAAGACGGACTCGAACGTCATGCGCACATAGAAGCCATAACTACATTCGAAGAAGGCTGTGAAGAGTGCGGTCGTGGCAACCATGCCGGGCGCGAGGTATTGGGCGTAGGTGTGGCCTTCGATCTGACCGATGAAGGGAGAGAGGCCGAGGCCCAGCGCAGTCATCATCAGGGCGGGGTCGGCAAGGGTGGGCGAGATATTGGCCAGAAAGTCCTTCCGATAAACGACCCAGTTGCGAACGACGACCTGCCAGGCCAGCCGCAGCGAAACGCAAAAGTCACTCATTGTCGTCGAGCTCCCTTCCGGTGAGTTTGAGGTAAACATCTTCAAGATTGCACGGACGAATCTGCAGCGCCTGCATGCCGGAGGCTTGTTGCAGCGCCATAAGATCCTCGATCCGGGGTGCCCGGATGCAACATTGACGGCCTTGATGGAAGAGATCCCAATCCTCCCGCAGATGGCCGCGGAGAAGCTGCTCCCGGTCATGGGCAAAAATTCCAACGTAGCCGGGCGCCTCGCGAGCGATTAGTTCCCGCGGCGCGCCGGCGCCAACTACGGCCCCGCGGTTCAGAATGACGATGCGGTCGCAGAGCAGTTCCGCTTCGTGCATGTAGTGCGTGGTGACAAGCGTCGTCTTGCCCTCCTGCCGAAAGGAAAGAACCTTTTCCCAAAGCAAATGCCGAACCGTCGGGTCGAGCCCGGTCGTCGGCTCGTCCAGAATGAGCAGCTCGGGGTCCGAAAGCAGTGCGCGAACAAAAGCGAGCCGGCGCTTCATGCCGCCGGAAAGCGTGCGGATAGCCGCGTTGCGCTTATGGTCGAGGGCCATGTGAGCGAGAAGTTCGTCGATGCGCGGAAGTGCGGCGTCCTTGGCGAGGCCTTCGAAGCGGGCGTAAAGCTGCATGTTTTCAAGGACTGTCAACTCTTCATCGAGAGCGTTCTCCTGGGGCACGACGCCGAGGCGTTGCTTTATGCGGCGGGGCTCGATCGCGGGATCGTGACCAAAAACTTCGAGGTCTCCGCCGCTGCGAAGGACGACGCCGTAAAGGCAGCCTATGAACGTTGACTTTCCGGCGCCGTTGGGTCCCAGCAATCCGACACACTCTCCGGCCTGCACGTCGAGGTCGAGTTCCTGGATCGCGACGAAGTCGCCGAAACGCTTTGTCACGCCCCGTGCGCGAATGGCCGGTGCGTCCTTTTCGGGGGCAGACAGTGCGGTGGATGTCCTTGGCATGAAAGGTCAATTTCCATGATTGCTGCTCAACGCACCAGACAAGAACGGTGACGGCTGCATCCCGATGATTCCCGGCAGTCTCGCGGCGAAAGGCTTGATGAACCTCTTTGAGCTGCTGAGGGCGACTCCCGGCGAGGGGCTTCTGTCGACCACGGCCGCCGTCGAGAATCTGATGCTCGTGGCGTTCACCCTCGTCGGAATCGGCATGGCGCTGGCAATTCCAACCCTTGTGTTCCCGGTCAAGCAAAGCGATGATTGAGGGGCGAGAGTAATTTCTGGGAAAATTTCCTCTTGCGCAGGCGGGAAGGTTGAATAAAAGCTCACTTGGTTGTCCGCCAAGACGGACGACGCGGATTTCGACAAAACCCTTATGCACAGTCTTCCTCGCGAAAGTTAACTCATGCCGCGCATGAGCCGTCAGTTTTCGCGTCCATCGCCCGATGGTCAGTTTCCCGCATGAGGCGATTTGCTGATTATTGCATGCAGTCGAAAAAAGAGCTCCGGTATTTTCAACACCGATGGGCTGCTAGGAGGTTCAAATAAACTTAAGAGACATTCGTGTCAACGAACGCATACGCGCGCGCGAGGTGCGTGTAATCAACGGCGTTACCAACCAGCAAATGGGGGTGATGCGCATCGAGGAGGCTCTCAAGCACGCGCGCTCCATCGGCCTCGATCTCATTGAGGTTGCCCCGGGCGCCCAGCCACCGGTCTGCCGGATTGTGGATTTCGGAAAGTTCCGGTACGACCTGTCGAAGCAGGAGAAGGAAAAAAAGAACACCGCGGGCAAGGTCAAAGAGGTCAAGTTTCGCGTGAACATTGACGAGCACGACTATCTCACCAAGATGCGACATGCCGAGGAGTTCCTCGACAAGGGGAACAAGGTGAAAATCCACTTGCAATTCCGCGGACGTGAAATGGCCCACCAGGAACTGGGAATGGAGGTCGTCCATCGGGTGAAGAATGACCTATCCTCCATGGGACACGTGGATATGGAGCCCAAGCTCGTTGGCAAAGCCATCGGAATGACCCTCTCACCTCTCCCCGTCAGCAAGCGCAAGCGGAAATTCAGCAAGGTCGGCGAAGTCCTTGAGCCGGAACCGATTGAGTCCGATGCCGGAGAGTAGACGTCGTTTGCTGCTCTTCGATATCGACGGCACGCTCATCACCTCCGGTGGGGCAGGAGAGGGCGCGCTGATGGACGCAATGAAGCAGCGCTTTGGAATTGAGGAGGACCTGCGCGGGATCACCATTGCGGGCGCGACAGACGCGCTCATCGCACGGATGATGCTCGAAAAAAGCGGGCTCTCCGCGTCTCCGGAAAACATCACCGCGTTGCTGGATGCCTATCTCTCCTTTCTCGGGCAACGGCTCTCGCGTCACGCAGGCTGCGTCCTTCCGGGAATCGTCGGTTTGCTGGATCGGTTGCGGCAACGCAAAGATTGCGTCCTGGCCCTCCTGACGGGGAACCTTGTGCGCGGGGCGGAGATCAAGTTGAGCCACTACGGCGTCTGGGACTATTTCGAATTTGGCGCTTTTGCGGACGATCACCACGATCGCAACGAGCTCCCGAGATTCGCCCGCGCTCGCGCGCTGGAAACGCACGGGGAAGAGTTTCCTCCAGAACGCGTTTTTGTCATTGGAGACACACCGCGTGACATCGAGTGCGGGAAGGTGGTTGGGGCAAAAACAGTCGCCATCGCCACGGGGAACTATTCTCGCGCCGACCTCGCGGTTCACAATCCGGATTTTCTTTTTGATGACCTGTCCGATACCGAGGCCGTCATTGCGGTTCTGCTCGGGTAAGGGTTTTTTTCGCCGGAGGCGGAGTCTTAGAGCAAATGCCGAAATAAATTTCCGAAATGGTGGCAGCGCCGAGGGCATTTGGAAATTTCTTTCGGTATTTGCTCTAGCAGCCTGTCAGGCAGGGAAACTTCGTTTCACAACCGCAATCCCCCATAAAATGAGAGTTCGATTTCAACTCCGACAGGCTGCTTCGTTGAGAACATCCAGCGTCGCCTGGACATTTCGCTCAATCGTATAGTCTTCCGCCAGGATCCGGCAGGCGTCGGAGGTCTTGGCGGTGTCCCGGCTCTTCCATGCCTCAAGGGCTCGG
>JAXIPG010000083.1:0-45158 GCA_045403045.1 Terrimicrobiaceae bacterium | reverse complement strand
GGCGGTTTCACCGAGTCGATGCGGAAGGCGGGATGGCGGGGGTTGATGAGGGCGTTTTGCTCGACCTGGACGATTACGCTGGGCACGAGCAGTGCGACGCTGCGCTGTTCTATCATCCACTGGTCGCCGATGTTTCGGCTTGCCGCACTGGCGGGCTCTGAGTCCCAGCGCGCTGGCAGATCGCCGATGGAGGGTGCCTCGATTAGGTCATCGGGGATTTCAATGGCGAAAAGCCATCGCTCCTCCAATCGGCGCGGCGTTCGCATGTGCGCGAGCGTCTCAAGGCAGGCCAGTGCCACCGAACTGGAAGCATAAACTATGCGGCTCCCAAGTGAATTCCAGCGGCCTGCGGCATGGAGGCCGCCCTCACCGCTAAACGCCTCGCCGGGATCGGAGCGATGCAGCGTTTCCAGTCGATAAAAAATCACGCATAAACCCCCCACTTGATGCAGTTGAGGAGGTTGACGACTTCATGCGCACCGACATCGGTGTCGAGAAGATCCACTGGGCGTTTGCCTCCAAGCGCCATTACTGGCTCTCCCAGCCATTCGCGGGCCTCGTCTTCGCCGCCGAGCACCTCGTTGGCCGCGAGGAACACTCGCGCAACACGCAAACTTTTCTCGGCCTCATCGGGGGAAAGAACGCGCGACTTCCGCTTGCGAAGGGTCTGGGCATTGATGTTGAGCTTGCGGGCCAGAGTCTCCTTGCCAAGGCCGAGTGCTCCGGCAATCTGGTCGAATGTTTCTGCGGAGATGCCTTTTCGGATCGTTTCCACCTGCTCCAGGGGTGGCATGGCAGCCATCGCTGCCAGACGGGCGGAAACGGACTTCGGACGAGGAGCTGCCATGAAAGTAATGTATAGGTAGTTTTACCGATGGCAAACGGTATTTTTACTGAATCGCGTGTAAGGACGCCTTTTAATCTCGTGGAGCTTTGCGAGCATGTGGGCTTGCAGCGTCCATCTCTTTGGCCCATCTTACAAGCTCTTCTCCGTGCCCCGATCTTACAACCGGCGTCCTGGGAAACGTTCGGTGGCCTCCGTCGACGCCCGTAGCGGGTCGCTGGTATCACAGCACCCGGAGCTTTCGGCCCTTGTCCCTACCCACAGGAAAATTCCTGCTTGAGACCGGTCTCGACGGGCGCATGCTTGCGATCACCGCGGCTACAAACTCCGTGAGTTGGTTGGTCTGCCTGGTATTATCGCGGCATGAAGGATCTCACTTCTATCTCGATCGGCTTTGCGATCTGTGCGTTTTTTTGCGACAAAGCACTCGCCTGGGCACGAGAAGGACACGAGGTCGTCGCGATGATCGCCGAGCAGCTTGTTTCTCCAGCGACTCAATCAAAGATTCAGGAGTTGCTCGCAAAGGGCGGAGATAAAGATGTCGTTGACGCGATTCCTCGCTGTATTAAGGTGCTCGAGTCTCCGACGGCGCAGCCCGAGGAGTTCACCAAGGTTCAGGCACTCGATAGCAATAAGGTGTACGCCGCCGAACAGCTGACCAGGGCCGGCGTGCGACTGGCTCAGCTGCTTGACAGTATCAAGTGGCAATGCCTTGCTAAAAGGGAGGACGCCGCTGCTCTAGCACCGTGATTCTAAGGAGCAACAGCGGTGTTCGACCGCCTTCGCCGAGTCCCTATCGCGGCCGGATTGCTCCTACGCCTACTGGTCATCTCCATTTGGGCCACGCGGCAACTTTCTGGAAGGCTTATGAACGAGCTGTGCAGGCCCGAGGGGTTGTGATCCTCCGAATTGAAGATCTCGATCCCAATCGGTGCAAATCCGACTACGCTGATGCGGCCATGGAAGACTTGAGTTGGCTTGGAATTGAATGGCAGGAAGGGCCGTTCTACCAAAGCCGGCGCAGGGCGTTGTATCTCGATGCATGGCGCAGGCTGCGCGGCGGAGGCTTCATTTATCCGTGCGTTCGTTCGCGCAAGGACGTTGCGCAGGCTGCCATCGCTCCCCATAAGGAGGGTCCCGTTTTTCCGGTCGAATGGCGCACGCCGGTTGAGGAGGGAACAAAATTCCAGGAGCCGGAGGGCTGCAATTGGAGATTTCGCGTCCCGGATGGGGAGATGATTGGCTTTCGTGATGGAAATCGCGGTGATGTCACGCGGACGGCGCTGCGGGATTTCGGTGATTTCATTATTTGGAATCGGGAGAACATTCCGGCTTATGAATTGGCCGTCGTCGTGGACGATCTCGCCATGGGCGTCACCGAAATCGTTCGCGGAGACGATCTCCTGACATCAACCGCGCGGCAGATACTCATTTACCGGGCCCTGGATGCTGCGCCGCCGGCGTTTTTTCACTGTCCGCTAGTCTTGGAGGAAAGCGGGCGCCGCCTGGCGAAGCGTGATGCCTCTCTCAGCTTGCGAGCATTGCGCGGCCGAGGCTGCTCGGCTGGATGGGTGATTGCGCAAGCCATGGCGCTGACAGCAAGATAGAGCAGTTGATGGTTGATAGTTGATCGTTGATGGTCGTCGAGCGACCGGAGTTCTCCTTGAAGGGCTATCAACTATCAACTATCAACTATCAACCATCAACCATCAACCCTGCAGGCACTTGCTTCAGTTACCAGCCTAGACTTGCAAACCTTCGTGCGGCCTCTTCCGCATTGGCGCGACTATTAAACGCGGAGATGCGGAAATAGCCTTCGCCGGCGCCGCCAAAGCCGCTGCCGGGCGTGATGACGATGTTAGTGTTATTCAAAACACGATCGAAGATCTCCCAACTCGTGGCGCCCTCCGGACCGCGCACCCAGATATAGGGCGCATCAACGCCGCCATAAACCGCCAGTCCGCTACCGGTTACCGCCTCACGAAGAATCTTGGCGTTTCCCATGTAGTGCGAGACCAAGGATGCGACCTGCGATTTTCCTTCGGTGGAATAGAGTGCCTCCGCTGCGCGCTGCGTGACATACGAGACGCCGTTGAATTTCGTGCTGAAGCGACGGTTCCAGAGCGGATGGAGCGGATGTTTCTGACCCTGCGGGGCTTGGCACTCGAGTTCTTTTGGCACCACGGTGAACGCGCAGCGTACACCGGTAAACCCGCCGTTCTTGGAGAAGCTGCGAAACTCGATCGCGATCTTGCGAGCGCCAGGGATTTCGTAGATCGAATGCGGAATATCGGGCCCGGCGATATAGGCCTCGTAGGCCGCGTCGTAGAGGATAATGGCCTCGTGCGCGAGCGCGAAGTGCACTAAGCTCTCAAGGCGCTCCCGTGTTGCCACCGCGCCGGTGGGATTGTTGGGCGAGCAGAGGTAGATGAGATCGACCCTTTCGTCGGGCACGTCGGGCATGAAGCCATTCTCGGGGGTGCAGGGCAAATAAAGGAGGCCACTGTAGACGCCCGCCTCGTCTGCCGGCCCGGTGTGGCCAGCCATGACGTTCGTATCGACGTAGACTGGATAGACCGGGTCCATGACCGCAATCCGGTTGCTCTCGCCGAAAACGTCGAGGATGTTCGCGCAGTCGCATTTCGAGCCGTCCGAGACGAAGATCTCGTCGTCCGCGACCTCGATGCCTCGGGACCGATAGTCGTTCTCCGCGATGGCGTGGCGGAGAAAATCATAGCCCTGTTCAGGTCCGTAGCCGCGAAAGCTCTCGCGCACGCCGAGCTCATCGACCGCCTTGTGCATGGCGCTGCGCGCGACGGCGGGCAGCGGCTCGGTCACGTCGCCGATGCCGCAACGGATCAGACGCCGGGCGGCGTCCGGGTTCGTGTCGGTAAACGCTTTGACACGCCGATTGATTTCCGGAAAGAGGTAACCGGCTTTGAGTTTGAGATAATGGGAGTTGAGGTGCGCCATTGAAGCGATTCAGAACGCCGGTAGATAGAGGAAGGAGACGTATTGTCCAATTTCGAATTGAACGGACAGACCCGCGCCTGCAGTTGACACCAGCATGCAAGCGCCGGGCTGGACTGGCCGCGAACGCAACGAAGTCGCCGCTCCGGGGTTTGGAGCGGCGGCGTGGAAAGTTTTGCGTGTTTAGCCTAGCGCGGCCTCGTAGTTCTTCTCTGCGGCGCTCCAGGAGACGACGTTCCACCATGCCTTGAGATAGTCGGCGCGGCGGTTTTGGTAATTGAGATAGTAGGCGTGTTCCCAAACGTCCACGCCGATCACCGGCTTGCCTTCCGCGCCGGCGATGGCCTTGCCCATGAGCGGGCTGTCCTGATTCGCGGTGGAGACAATTTCAAGTTCCTTGGACGGATTGACGATGAGCCATGCCCAGCCGCTTCCAAATCGTCCGAGGCCGGCGGCTTCAAGCTTCGCTTTGAAATCGTCGAAGCTGCCGAATTTCGTCTTGATGGCATCGGCCAGCTTGCCGCTTGGCGCGCCGCCCGCTCCCGCTGCCATGATCTTCCAAAAAAACGTATGATTTGAATGGCCTCCACCATTGTTGCGCACTGGTCCGCGAATGGCTTCGGGCACGGCGGAAAGGTCGGCGATAAGTTCATCTACCGGCTTCTTCGCCAACTCGGGCGCGCTTTCGAGCGCCTTGTTAAGATTGGTCACGTACGTCGCATGATGCTTGCCGTGGTGAATTTCCATCGTTTTTGCGTCGATGCTGGGTTCGAGAGCGTTGGTCGGATAGGGCAGAGGTGGAAGTTCGTAAGCCATAAATTTGTCTAGGTTCGTAGAAAGCCTAGACGCTTCCCCGGGTGCTTCAAGCGGGAATGTGACTTTGATGAGAGGACATTTGTCCGGGCGTTGCGATGAGTTCATTTCCGAGAAGTTGCTGTTCTTGATTCCCAGCGGGAAGTGCCGTTTCGTCTCTTCTGGCGGTCGGGCGGCGAAGATCTTCAGAGTTTCGGCCTTGGGCCGAAAATTGCGGTACCCACCCGTACGAGCGTAGCCCCTTCCTCAATTGCCGCCACGAAATCGTCGCTCATGCCCATTGAGAGAGTAGTTAGCCGAATGCCAGTTTCCGCGGCGATCTCATCGCGGAGGATCCGTAGTTTGGCAAAGAATGGACGAGCCTCGTTTGGGTGTTCCCCGGCAGGTGCGATCGTCATAAGTCCCTCAACCTGAATGCGGGGAAGGGCCAAAAGGCGTTCCATTTGCTCGCGGACAACATCAGGCTTGAAGCCGAACTTCGTCCGCTCGCCCGAGATATTTACCTCGAGCAACACCCGCGGGAACAAACCGAGCTCCACAGCGATCCGGTCAATATCCAACGCAAGATCCACGGAATCAACGGCATGAATGAGCTCAATCAGAGGAAGAACTTTGCGGATCTTGTTCCTTTGGAGATGGCCTATGAAGTGCCAACGCGCGAGCGATGGAAGCAGGGGCGCCTTCGCAACCAATTCCTGCGCACGGCTTTCTCCAAATACCACTTGACCTGCATCGAATGCCTCGCGCACCCAGGGCGCGGCTTGCGTCTTCGATACCGCAACCAGCCCGACCTCGCTCGGATCGCGGCCAGCCGCACGTGCGGCAGCCGAAATCTGTGCGCGAACTCTCTCAAGACGATCGCAAATGTCGTTCATAAAAAAAACTTATTTACATGCGGTGAATATAAGTTATTCTTATCTGATTTTTTTAATGCATATTCAGTCATTCAAAGTGTTTTCCAATTTGGCGGAAACCTCGAGTTTTTCCAAGGCGGCGCAGATGAACGGCATCACGCAAAGTGCTGTAAGCCAGCAAGTGCGCGCTCTGGAACGGCGTTTTCGTGTGAAGCTCATCGAGCGAGGGCGAAAGAATTTCTCTTTGACACCGGAGGGTCGGGCGTTTCTGCAGGCGAGCCATCAGGTAATCGAGATCCTTGGGGATCTGGAAGGCCGGATTCACAATCTGCAGAATCTGGTGGCCGGTGAGCTGTGCATTTCGACGATTTTCAGTATTGGACTGCACGAGTTGCCGCCGTATTTGAAGATTTTCCGGCAAGCGCATCCCCAGGTGGACGTGCGTGTCGAGTATCGCCGCTCGTCGGAGGTTTACCTGAGCGTTCTGGACGGACGGGCCGACATCGGCCTTGTTGCCTACCCTGCGCCGCGTCGCGGGCTCGAGGCTGTAACGTTTTGGAGTGACCGGCTTGTGCTCATCTGTTCGCCGTCACACCCTTTGGCTTCGCGGCGCCGGATTCCTCTTTCCGCGTTACAGGACGAGAAGTTCATCGCTTTTGAGCCCGATTTGCCGACGCGTCGCGAAATTGATCGCAAGCTGCGCTCCGAAGCAGTGAAGGTGAAGCTTGTTCTTGAATTTGACAACATCGAGACGGTGAAACGTGCGGTTGAAATCGAGAATGGAGTCTCCATCGTTCCGGAAGCGGCGGTACGCGACGAAGTGGAAGCGGGCCTGCTCGCGGCCGTGGAATTCGGTGATCCTGCACTTCGGCGACCTTTGGGCGCGTTGATCCGGCGCTCGGCCCGCATCTCGCCCGCGCTGCGTGAGTTTCTCTCGCTGCTCGAACAAACGACGGCTTCGGAATCCGATGGTCAGGTGCGCTCCGACGGAAAGGCAAAAACATGATGGCGTTTGGCGTGGTTCATGCGATAGATGAACTCCTCAAGTATTGAACGATGAAACGCCTTTCTACCGGCGCCGCGCTCGTCGGGTTCGCCCTTGTGGCGTGCCAAACGGCACAAACGCAAAGTGAACCCCAGGTCATTGTTGTTCCGCCTGGCGAGATGACCCGCGATCCTTCGCCTGGACAGTCCACTGCGAAGCCGTCGACCTCGCCGGCCGGGCAGCCACAGACGGCCGCTTATGCAAGCCTGCCGCAGTCATCGCCCGCAGCGGCGGCCCCTTCGCTGAAGTACAGCTACAATTCCTGCAATGTGGACGGTCCGTATATTGCCATGACCTTTGATGACGGCCCCAGTCCGCAGCTTACGCCGAGGCTTCTTGACATTTTGAAGGAGCGCGGCATCAAGGCGACCTTTTTTGTAGTGGGACAGAATGCTGCGGAATACCCTGACATCCTGCGGCGCATGGCTTTCGAGGGCCACGAGATTGCCAACCATAGTTGGAGTCATCCGGCGCTTACAAAGTTGGGCGCGGAGGGGGTACGCAAGCAAATTGAAAACACCAGCGATGTCATTGCAAAGGTCACAGGGAAGCGCCCGGTGCTGATGCGTCCCCCTTACGGCGCAACCAGTTCCATGCTGAACAAGCGCTTGGCCGAGGAGTACGGGCTCAAGGTCATTCTTTGGTCTGTGGATCCCCTGGACTGGAGGTACCGCAATTCCAACCGGGTTTATAACAACATCGTTCAGAACACGCATCCGGGATCCATCATTCTCACTCATGACATTCACGCGACAACCGTAGCCGCAATGCCGGAGACGCTCGATGCCCTCTCAGCCAAGGGATACAAATTTGTCACCGTTTCGGAGCTCATCGCAATGGAAGTTCCCGAACAACTGGTCAAGAAGGAATCCTCTGGGTCCCCTGCGCCTGCTCCGCGGTAGTACGCGGTTGCGAGCAATCGGGCATCAACGCCTGCTACGGGTTGCAGTTATGGGTTGCAGTCCCGGGATCGTCGATCCCGGTGTTCGAAAATCTATTTCGTCATTTGATCTTAATCAATTAACAGCAGGCACGAGGGACAAAGCCCAACGAACCGCGAAACAGGCGACTTTCCGGCTGGCTACGCGACGTCCAAAAACAGCTCCTGGTGAGGGTCCCGGGCGAACTTGAAGCTTGACAGCCCGGGCGTGAGGTTCACGCCTTTTGAGAAAGCAAGATAGTGAAATTGCGTGCCCATGCTCTCGGGATGGAGGAGTGTTTGGAGGGACCGGAGCGTCTTTTGCGAAGCTGAATCCGGCGGACGGTCGAGCATCTTCAGGAGGTCTTGCGAAGCTCCGACAAGGTAATGATGCTGATCGGCGTAACCTTCGATTCGAAATCCCGCATCCAGAGCGGATCCAGCGAGGGTGGTAAAGTCCACGTGCGCCGTAATGTCTTTTTCCCCAGGCTCGTCGAGCGGGCGAGCGTCACGTCGATGCGCCCGATAACATGCAAAAGTGCCCTCGGTGCGGTGAGGGGAGAGAAGTTGCTCACGAGAGAAGCCGTAGTCGATGATTAAAACGAAGCCCGTGCGCAGCTTGCTCGCAATGGTCTGAATCCAGGCGCAGGCAGCTGGGCGAAGTTCCGCAATCGTGCCTTTGATCCGCCGCGGAAGAACCTTGACCTTATCGGCAAGCAGCTTTCCCGGTTCGCTGACCTCAAAGACCAGACGATCCTCGTGCGCTGCAACGAAGAGCTCCTCCCACTCTTCGCCCTTTGATCGGATCAAGTGAAACGGGAGGGCGTCCACAAGTTCGTTTGATAAGTGAACGCCGTCGAAGACCGGCAGGGCGTCCAGATCTTCGGCCCAATGCACCTTGGCTCCAAATCCTTTCAGCGTTTGCTCTTGGAGGCGGCGAAGGATGGGGAACGGTTCGACGATCCAATACTGGATCGAAGTCAGCGTTTCCTCATCCGTGGCGGACAGGATATCTAGAGCCAGTTGCCCATCATTTGCGCCCTGTTCGACGAGAGAGAACCGGCTGGGTCGCCCGAGGCGAAACCACATTTCTCGAAATTGCCCGGCAAGGATGTATCCAAAGACCGGACCCACGCTGACATTCGTGAAGAAGTCTCCCCGCCTGCCGATTTTTCCCCGGCCGGATGCATAATAACCGACGACCGGGTCGTAAAGCGCGAGATCCATGAAACGCGCAAAGGTCAAAGGACCTTCGGTTGCGATCTCTGCCAAAATCCTACGGAGCGCGAGTGACTTCGCGCACATACACGTTCACTTGGCCATCGGACGTCTTGCGGACTTCCGTTACGAGGAACGGCCGGCGGGAGTCGCGCGATAAGGTCGAGCCCTCGGAGGGTGGACGGCTTCCTGAGGGAAATTCAACGATAATGCGGGTATTGCTGCTGCGTGCCCCCATTCCAAGATTCTCGGGAAGTGCCGCTTGCGAGCGAAGGACAGCTCGATCCTGACCTGATGCGGTGACGACGAAGCTTCCTTGAAGGTAAATGCGTTCCCCTCCGACGCCGCGGCTCGCTAGCTCCGACATGTCGGGCACGTTGGCGAGGCGCCCGCGAGGCATCTGCCCGGGTGCATAAGTCGGCCAGTTTCCGCCCGCGGTTGTTGCGATAGACGCCGGAGTTGGTGAAATGAATGGCTGGAGAGGGGTGGCCGTCGGTTTTGCGACGGGAGCGACCGTTGCCACGGCTGGCGCCGATTGAGGCGCCTTAACGGGGATAGCCGGGAGAACTGGCGCGTCCTCAGGGAGCGGGGTGGGCGACGGCAGCGGAGGGACCGCGGTTTCCGCTACGGGCTTCGGGCGCTCGACCCGTACGAGCTGCATTTGCGGACGCGGAGTGGCCGAAGCGCTTTCTGTCGTGTCAAGACGGGCGCGGGTCCGGTGGGCGGCGAGTTTTTCCGTAGCTTGTTCTATTGAGGGCTGAGTCACGACGGGCAGGCGTGCGGCGACGTTCAAGCGGGTGGGAGGTTCCAACGAGAATGTGCCGGCGCCTGTGCTAGTGGTATAGCTGCCATAAAGGAGCGGGATTGCAGTGAACTGCAACCGCCCGTCCTCGAGTCGCCTCACGTTCAAAACCGCGGAGAGATCGACGGTCTTGTCAAACCGCAGGTTGAGTCCGGTCAAGAGCATGCGGTGAAGGATGGGAATGACGCGCTTGTCTGCAGTAAAAACGTGTTCAAGAAGCACTTGTGGAGCATCCGTTGCATGGGCAACGGCCACGACTCCAGAGGGAAAGAGGTTGGATTCGTCCAGCTCATAGGAGTCGAGAATGTTGAACGAACCGACCACATACGGGACTTTGTCGCTGGTGAGCTTGTAGTTGCGAAGATAATTTCGCAGCAACACTTCACTAGCGCGTTCGAGTTCCCGGTTCGTCATTTTGTTATAGCGGTCCCAGAGCTGCTGAGCGCTGAGAAACTCGCCCTGTGGGGCCGCAGTTATTTCAAATCGCTTCGGGGCTTCGAGCTTCTTTAGTTTGGCGAGAATCGAGTAGCTGAGCGGCTTTTCCGGGTGACCAAAGACGTAAAAGCTGAAGACCCAGCAACAAATAGCAAAACCGATCAGCAGCAAGATGGCGATCGTCCAGGCGAACAAATTGCCATCCTTGCGAGGGAGCGGCTCCTCTGTGTGGTACGAGAGCTCCGAACTCCGTGTATTGGTGTCGAAGGATTGTCCTTTGTGTTCTCGGGCCATGGAAATCTCGTTCAGGAGCGCGCGCTGTCTGCAGGCTCGAACGATGTGCCACAACCGCAACTGCGTGCACTCAAGGGATTATTAACGCGGAATCCCGCGCCCGACAAGCTATCTTCATAGTCGATCACGCAGCTGTCGAGCCATCTGAGGCTGCCGGAGTCGACAAGAAGCCGCGCATCGTCTCGTTCGACGATGATGTCATCCGTTTGCGGCGCGCCGATGGTCATTGCGTATTGCATGCCGGCACAGCCTCCCTTTTCGACCGAGAGACGAAGGCCCGAGGTTTTCGCATCGAGACCCTTTTCTTCGATGAGCACACGGAGCTGCGCGGCGGCGTTGGCGGTGAGTTCAATCACATTCCTTTCTTAGGTATGATTTCGCATGAAGTCAAATAGGCGCGCGAGGAAAGCGCTGAAAAGCCGCTGCGTTTGAGGCTTGAAATCAAGAGTTGCTGGGAGGCCGAGGTTCTGCGGGTGTCCCCTGCGGGGCCTCACTCTTTTTTGAAGAATTCTCCTGGTTTTTGCTGCAGCGGCTCCGCAAGTGCGGCACCATTCCGGCGAAATGGGAAAAATTCGTCTCCTTCCAGACGTTGTTGCGAGCCAGGTCGCGGCCGGGGAAGTGGTCGAGCGACCCTCTTCGCTTGTCAAGGAGCTTGTTGAGAACAGTCTTGATGCTGGAGCTTCCAGGATTTGGATCGAGCATGCCTGCGGAGGCTCCCGCTTTATCTCGGTGCGTGATGACGGATGCGGCATGGACCGGGAGGATGCACTGCTCTGTCTTGAGCGTCACGCGACAAGCAAGATTCGCACCGGCTCAGATCTTGCGCGCGTGCGCTCGATGGGATTTCGCGGCGAGGCGCTCCCGAGCATCGCAAGCGTTTCGCGGTTCCGGCTGACGACTCGCGAAGCCTCTTCGGACGCAGGCACGGAAGTGATTGTTTCAGGTGGCAAGGTCGAGTCTGTGCGGGAGATTGGTGCTCCGGCGGGAACGCAGATCGAAGTACGCGACCTCTTCTACAATCTTCCGGCTCGCCGGAAGTTCCTGCGAGGCGAAGAGACGGAATCCGCCCATATCGTCCATAGCCTCCAGGGCATTGCTCTGGCGAGCCCATCGGTCGCCTTCGAGTGCCGACGCGACGGGTGCACGGTCGCGGCGCTTCCCCGCGCGGAAAACCTGGCCGTGCGCATCCGAGACTTGTTCGGAAACGGCCATTTGGCCAAACTTGTTGAAATCGACGCGTTCGAAGGCGAGGGATTCGAGCTCACAGGCTTTCTTGCGCGTCCTGGCCAAGGACGGCGCGACCGCCTTCAACAGTTTGTGATACTCAATGGGCGTCCCATTCATTGCCCGGCGGTCCAGCAATCACTTCGCGAGGCGTATTCGGGCGTTCTTCAGCGGGGCGAGCATCCCATTTGCGTGCTTCACATCGAGATGGACCTGGACCTTGTCGATTGCAACGTCCATCCAGCTAAACGCGAGGTGCGCCTCCGGCAGCCGGAGACGATTCGGCGGGCCGTCTTCGATGCGGCGCGACGCGCGCTGATCCGGCCGAGGCAGCATCTTGAGCGCACTCCGGAGCCCGTGCGGATCGCGGCTGCCTTCGTACCGGAGCCACCGCAGGGGGTCATTCCCCTGCAACAGGAATCCCCTGCGGCCCGACCCGAAGCCCCCGGGAAGGCCCCACAAGCCGATCGATTCCGCTTCCTGGGCATGGTTGGCGATGGTTACCTCGTTCTCGAAGGCGATGAGGGGCTTGTCTTGCTGGATAGCCGGGCGGCCTCGGAGCGGATTCTTTTCGAGTTCCTTATGCGGCAGATTGTCGAGGGAAGTGCTCCAAGTCAGCGCCTTTTGATTCCGGCCGTTGTCGAAATGCCTTCGCGCGAGCATGCGTGGGTTGTCGACCACTTGGACGACCTCCGCGCGGCGGGTTTCCACCTTGAGCCCTTCGGCGGTGCGACGTTGAAGATTGAGGGAATTCCGGCCTCCGCCGCGGAGAGAGAGCCTGGACGCCTTCTTCACGAAATTGCCTCGACGCTACGGGCGGCAGGAAAGCTCCCGCGCGGCCAGGATATTCGCGAAGCGCTTGCGCGTTCGGTTTCGCGCCTGGCGGCAGCGGACAAGATCGCGGGCGATCAAGCGGGGGCTCGACGGCTGGTGGGCGAGCTGCTTCGCTGTGAATTGCCCTATGCAAGCCCGTCTGGACGCCCAACGATGATTCAGTTTTCCTTTTCCGAGCTTGACCGAAAGTTCGGGCGTGCAACTTGAAGACAAGAGCTCGCCGCAATTGCATCGCGCTCCACTTTTAGAATATTAGATGAATGTGATTGAAGGCCTCCGAGTAGAACCTGCGACGCTTGACGACTTGCCTGAGCTGACCGAGCTGCTTTTCGAGCTCTTCTCACAGGAGGGAGATTTCATTCCGAACCGGGAGAAGGAGATGCGCGGTCTGCGCCTTCTGCTCGAACAGCCCTCGCGCGGGCGGGTATTTGTGTTGCGCAGCCCAAACAAGATCGTCGGAATGATCAACTTGCTCATCACAATCAGTACGGCCGAGGGGGGATTCGTTCTGGTGCTCGAGGACTTGATCGTCCACAATGAGTATCGGCGCCAGGGCTTCGGCACACAATTGCTCAATTACGCCATCGAGTTCGCGAAGAAGAAAAAATTCCTTCGCATCACGTTGCTGACGAACAAACCGAATGAGAGATTGAAGCGCTTTTTTGCGAAAAATGGCTTCGTCGAAAGCAGCATGATTCCAATGCGGATGTATTTTCGTGCGAATGAGCCTTGAACCGGCGCGGGATCTTGGCTTCGCCCGAGTCGATCTCGACCGGGTCAGGCGCTGCGGACGACCCGAAGTGATTTTCTGCCAGGGAAAGCTTCCTGCCGAAGTTTCTGGGATCGCGGTCGCCTTGCGCGAAAGGGGCCAACCGGTGCTTGCGACGCGTGCCGAGACCTCGCATTTCGAGGCAGTTCACATGCAATTGCCGGATGCGGTTTTTCATGAGCGAGCGCGATGCATCACCGCCGGCCCGCCACTGGCCATTGCAGGGCTTTGGAGCGTGGGCGTTATTTGCGCGGGAACGGCGGATCTGCCGGTGGCAGAAGAAGCCGCTGTCGCTCTCGAGTGCTTCGGCCGGCGGGTCGAGCGAATCTTTGACGTGGGAGTGGCAGGCCTTCACCGGGTGCTCGCAGAGACGGATCGCATCCGCTGCTGCGGCGTGTTGATCGTTGCGGCCGGTATGGAAGGAGCCCTTCCCGGTGTGGTGTCAGGACTTGTGGACAAACCTCTCATCGCTGTCCCGACGAGCGTCGGCTACGGAGCGAGTTTCGGAGGCTTGGCTGCGCTGCTTGGCATGCTGAATTGTTGCGGCAGCGGGGTGACGGTAGTCAACATTGACAATGGGTTCGGTGCAGCGTGCGCGGCAGACGACATTTTGCGGCTGGCTGCGAGTTGACTCCAGAGGGTATTGCCCTTGGCCCGGCTTCCAGAACCGCAGGGGCTTGCAGCCGGCCGCGTCGCTTCCGACTATCCGGCTGGGAGCGTGCTTCGCAAAATCTCGGTATTTGGTTCCGTAGGTTGGACGGTCGCAGCGCCAAGTGCCGCCGGCGCCAGGAAAAAATCGCCCGGTTTGAAGCTGACCCTGGCGCAAGAGGCGCCGCCAGAAAGTACGGTAATAATGGAAAACTTTCCCTCAATGCAGGCAGGTACCTGGGAGGAAAGTGGAAGTTTTTCGACCTTGAAATATGGACATTCTGCGATCACGCCGTTGTTCACGTGATTCACAACGGGCTCGAAATCCTCGAAATCGATTGAGGCCATGGATTCTTCGATGTGCAGTTTGCGGGGCACACCATCGAGACCGGTGCGGTTCCAATCGAAGACGCGGTAGGTGGTGTCGCTATTCTGCTGGACCTCGACGATCACATTGCCTTGACCGATGGCGTGGAGCCGTCCGCTGGGGATGAAGATGCTGTCACCGCTTTCGACTGGGATGACGTGGAGAGCCTCTTCGACGTGGCCCTGACGAAGCAGCTCTTCGAATTGCTCCCGAGTAACACCACGCTTGAGGCCGGCGTAGATGTTTGCGCCCGGTTGCGCGTCGGCGAAGTACCACATCTCCGTTTTGGGCTCGCCACCCAGAACCTCGCTCATATGCAGGGGCGGATGGACCTGGACCGATAGGCGCTCGCGCGCGTCGAGCAGCTTGATCAGGATCGGGAAGCGCGTCGCCGCGTGGGTCTCATAGGCGGGCCCGAAGACTTCTCCGCGACTGGACGTCCAAAGCTCGTGCAAGGTGGTTCCGCGCAAGGGTCCATTGTGCACGACGCTCTGCGCGTCCTCCCGGTCCACTACCTCCCAGGATTCTCCGATGGGCACACCTGGCGGTAGCATTTTTCCGTACAGGTTCTCGAGACGGCGCCCGCCCCAGACGCGCTCCATGGCAAGCGGTTCAAAAATGATCGGTTCTGTATTAGCCATCCCATGTATTTCTCCGAGGGAGCCGTACTGTGCAATTCCTTTTGCAAACCTTTCGCGGTGCTTGCCGGTTCTGCGAAATTGGTGAAAATCGAAACTTTCATGGCAAACAAACCGAAAGGATATGGAACTTGGGACGCGGCGCTCGGCCTGATCCTCACCGGGCTGGCGGTTCTTCTTTTTCTCGCCTTGGTTTCCTATCAGCCGAGCGATCTGCCTTCCTGGGCCAAGCTTATATACGATAGCAATGCTCGAAGTCCTATCGTGCACAACCTTTGCGGTGTCGTCGGGGCTGTCGCGGCGGGGTATCTTTATTTCTTCTTCGGCGCGGCTTCCTATCTCTGGATCATCGTGTTCGGCGGATATGGTATTGCCAAGCTGACAACCAGGAATTTTCTCATCCGGGAACGTCTGGGCTGGAGCTTCCTGTTCGTCCTTTCCGGGGCTTGTCTCCTGCAGTTGCAGCCATGGTTCTTCAAAGGGTGGAAGGGAGCATTTCATATTGAGGGGCCCGGCGGCTGGCTTGGCAAGTGGGTTGGCGAGAGAGCCTTTGGCGGTCCGCTTGGCGAGGTGGGAGCGCCCATTGTGCTGGGCATTGTGTATTTGGCGAGTCTGGTCCTGGCTATCGGTTTCCATCCGATCAACGTTCTTAAGCACGGCTGGGCGGGTATAAGAAGGCATTTTGCCGAACGGGAGAAGCGACGCATGGCTGCGATGGAGGAGAGCGAGCGGATGGACTTCGAGCAGCGCAAACTCGCTCGGCAGGCGGAAAAGCTCGAGCGCAGGCTTAAGAAGAAGGCCGATCCCGGTCAGCAGCCGGCGGATGAGGCGCCTGCGGCGGATCTTCCCGAACCCCGAATAATCGATGCCACTGTTCCGCGGGAGAGGCGTCCGTCGCTGGCTGAAATCGAGAGTGGACGAAAGAAGAAAGGCGAATCCAAGCCGAGCCTTGGGGGGTTGCGGCTGGAGAACTATCAATTGCCGCCCCTCGATCTTCTGGAGCCGCTCGATGAGGCTGGCCGTAGTCCGGCCGATCATGACGAATTGCGTGCCGTGCAAGGCATCATCCTTGAGACGCTCGCCCATTTCGGAATTAAGGCCAAAGCGGGCGATATCACGCGCGGGCCGACGATTACGCGCTTTGAAGTCTATCCGGACAGTGGGGTGCGTGTGGATCGGATCACGAGTCTCGAGCGGGATATCGCGCGTGCAACGCGCGCCCAGCGGATCAATATTCTTGCGCCGATTCCCGGCAAGGACACTGTGGGCATCGAGATCGCGAACTCGATCAAGGTCAAAGTTGCCCTGCGCGAACTCCTCGAGACCTCCGAATGGCTACACTCCGGAGCGAGGCTTCCCCTGGGCCTCGGAAAGGACGTGTATGGTCAAACGATCATTGCCGATCTTGCCAAGATGCCGCATTGCCTTGTTGCTGGCACGACGGGTAGCGGCAAGAGCGTCTGTATTAATTCGATCATCGCAAGCCTGCTCTTCCGCTTCACCCCGGAGGAACTGCGCTTCATCATGATCGATCCGAAAGTTGTGGAGATGCAGATCTATAACGAACTGCCCCATCTGGTGACGCCGGTCGTCACAGACCCAAAGAAAGTCCTGCTCGCTCTTCGCTGGGTGGTCGATGAAATGGAATTGCGTTACCAGATCTTCGCAAAATCTGCCGTGCGGAACATTACAGGCTTTAACGAGCGACCGCTTCCGAAATCCCAAAAGGAGCTTGATGCCGAAAAGATTACGGAGGGTGATGGCCCCGAAAACGCTGACGAGACCCCAGGGGAGGAGGACGGTTCCGAAAACGATGCGCGCCCGCTGACCGTGCCGCGTGATGAAGATCTTATCATTCCGGATCGAATGCCATATATCGTTGTGATCATCGATGAATTGGCCGACCTCATGCAGACCGCGCCGGCCGACGTGGAAGGCGCCATCGCGCGTATCACTCAGATGGCTCGTGCCGCCGGCATCCATTTGATCGTTGCCACTCAGACGCCTCGTGCGGACGTCGTCACTGGAATCATCAAGGCCAACATTCCCAGCCGCATTGCCTTCCAGGTCGCCTCGGGCCTCGACAGCCGCGTGATTCTGGACCAGAAAGGCGCCGAGAAACTTCTTGGACAGGGCGATATGCTTTACCTGCCCCCCGCAACATCCACTCTGGTTCGCGCACAAGGCGTCCTCGTCACAGATGACGAGATACGCCGTTTGGTCGCCTTTGTGTCCTCGCAGGCCAAGCCGAAGTTCGAGGCGAGCATCCATGAGAGACTCAACAGTGCTCCGGCGGAGGAAGATGTCACCGATGAGGATGAGGAACTTGTGCAGAAAGTTCTCGAAATCATGAAACAGGAACGCAGAGCCTCCACTTCGCTTTTCCAGCGGCGACTGCGTCTTGGATACACGCGCGCTGCTCGAATCGTCGATGTTTTGGAACAGCGCGGCATTGTCGGTCCACGCGACGGTGTTAAGGACCGGGAAATATTGGTCGATTTGGATACGTTGCCGTAAAAATCATGCGACGACTGGGATTTTCCCTTGTATTTTTGGCTTGGGAGGCAATAAGAAAAATATGACGTGCGTCGAACAGAAGTATGGCTTCCTTCGGCTGGTGATCGCTCTGGGAATGCGGCGGCGGAGGCTTAGTTACTGATTTTAGCCTGATAAACCGCGATGAGTGAAGCAGCCGCAATAATGGGTCGGGAAGGAGCGAGGTCGCTTGGCGCACAGTTCGCCGCAGCCCGGGAAAAGCGCGGTTTGTCCATCGAAAAAGTGTCAAGCGAGACCCATATCCGTGTGCAGCGCTTGCGCGAGATCGAGCATGACGATTACTCCCAGTTTTCGCACCCGAGCTATGCCCGCATGTATGCCATCGACTATGCTAAATATCTTCGCATTCCGATTTCGCGAGTCCGGCGCCTGCTTCCTGAGGCGGGAGAGTGCGGGGCGGGAGGCTACCAATATCTCCAAGAGACTCCCTGCGATTACATGCGGACGAATTTTCGCTCCTTCCATCGCAGGCGCTTAGTTCCCAAGCTCGTCACGGCCGTCCTTCTCGTGCTTTTTGGCCTTGGAGGATTCAAGCTCTGGATTACTTTGCGCGACATTGAACGGCTTGGCCTCGATCGCATGGCTCACGAGGACGAGGCAGCACTTACTGTTCCGGATATCCAAAATGCCGTTCCCGCGGCATCTGTGATGCCCGAAAGCCCGACCGATTCGGCCGGAGCGAAGCACGAAGCAACCCAAGCTCCCGCGGTCGAGGTTCCGGTTCGTCCCACCGTGTCGTCCGAATCAGAGTCGGCACTCCTTGTCGGCGCCGATTTGGATCATAGTAATCGTATCCGGTAGCTGTTCGATGACCACGGTTTCCGGTGAGGGCCGGCCTCCCAAGGTCGGGATGGTCAGTCTCGGCTGCGCCAAGAATCTGGTTGATGCCGAAATAATGCTTGGCGACGCCGTGGCGAAAGGCTTTGAGATCACGGCTGATGCCGACGAAGCCGACGTAATCGTTGTAAACACCTGCGGTTTCATCGAGTCCGCGAAGCAGGAATCCATCGACGCGATCCTTGAAGCCCGCCGGAAGCCCGGCCAGAAGCTGGTGGTCAGCGGTTGCCTCGCGCAGCGCTATCGCGAGCAATTGGCGCGTGAGTTGCCGGAGGTGGATGCTTTCATCGGGCTGGATCAGGTCGCGACCGCAGGCAAAATCTTTCGTGACGTGCTTACCCTCGAGAGGACAGTTCCGGCCCTGTTGATTTCGCCCCGGTCGCGATACATCCCCGACTATGATACGCCACGTTTCCGGCTGACGCCGACCCATACCGCATACGTAAAGATTGCCGAGGGCTGCAACCATCCTTGCAGCTTTTGCGTCATCCCGCAGATGCGCGGACGCCACCGGAGCCGCACGGTCGAATCCGTGGTTGCGGAAGTTCGCAATCTTGTCGCTGAAGGAGTGAGGGAGATCAACCTCATCAGTCAGGACACGACCTATTTCGGAATGGATTTGTGGGCGGGAAAAGCCGGTCCACGCCAGCCGGTGGATTCCCGACTCGGGCCGACGCTCGTTCGCTTGCTCGATGAGCTTGCGACGATCGAGGGTGAATTTTGGGTCCGGCTGCTGTATACGCATCCCGCCCATTGGAGCGACGAGTTGATCGCCGCAATCGCCCGCAACCCGAACGTCGCAAGATATGTGGATATGCCCCTCCAGCACATTCACGGTGACATGCTTGCGGCTATGCGCAGGGAGACGTCGCGGGACCACATTGAAGATCTGATCGCTCGCCTCCGGGCGGGAATTCCCGGGCTCGCGATCCGCACAACGTTTATCGTTGGATTTCCGGGCGAAACGGAGGGACACTTTGCCTCTTTGCTGGATTTCATCGAGGCGGTGCGCTTCGAGCGTCTCGGCGTTTTTGTCTATTCGCAGGAGGAGGGCTCGCGTGCCGCCAGGATGCAGGGGCAGCTTTCGGCAAAGGTCAAAAACCGCCGGCATCGCGAGGCGATGAAACTTCAGCAGGGGATCGCAGCGGAACTCGCTGCCGCGCAGAACGGCAGGACACTTCGGGTACTTGTCGATCAGCCCCGCATTGCGCGCAGCGCACACGATGCGCCTGATGTCGATTGCCGCGTGGTCCTCACGCGCGATGGACCGGTCGGCGAATTCGCTGACGTGCGCGTTACCGGGTCCCACGTTTACGACCTTCTTGCGGAGCTTGTTTGCTAAGTGCGCGGCGCTCTTGCTCCTCAGGTCAATTTTGCCCGGCGTTTGAGATAAAGGGCGGAAGCGGGATTGCTCGGGGTAGTGAGCCTTTGAATAAGTCGGGGGCGCGCTAATAAAAGGCGCGGCGTCGGCCTTTCCGGCCAGTTGGAACGACGAACTGCCAACCCTTAAGAGTCGCTAACTTCGTACGTCCCTTATTGCCATGCGAATATCTTCCTCTGTCACCCTCCTCGCGACAAACGCGCTGCCGAGCCGCGCTGTGAGAACGAACCGGATCGCGCCAGACTCGAATTTCTTGTCCTTGAAAAGCGCTTCCATCAAAGCGCCCGTTGCTATGTCCGCCGGAAGGCGGACCGGCAGGTCGAAGTCGCGGAGCGTCCCGAGAACCTTGTCGGCCTCGGCCCGGGACAGGCCCGCCTGTTGGACGGACAGATGAAGCGCGGCGGCGATGCCGAGGCTGACGGCTTCGCCATGCAGGAAACGACCGTAGCCGCCCGCCTTTTCGATGGCGTGGCCGACCGTGTGTCCAAAGTTCAGCAGCGCGCGCACACCGAGTTTTTCAAATTCGTCCTCTGCGACAATCGCAGCCTTGATCCTTGCGTTGCGGGCAATGAGAGCAGGCAACGCTGTTTTCACGAGGCCGGCGAGATCGTCGAGCATTGCAGCGTCGCGAATGACGGCGTGTTTGATAATTTCGGCGACGCCTTCATTGAATTCTCGATCGGGAAGCGTCTGGAGCGTCGCGGGATCGGCGATGACCAGAACGGGTTGGTGGAACGAGCCGATGAGGTTCTTTCCCCCGCGCGCGTTGACGCCAGTCTTTCCTCCGATAGCACTGTCGACCTGTGCCACGACTGTCGTCGGAATCTGCACGTGAGGGATGCCGCGATAGTATATGGAAGCCACGAATCCCGCCAGATCGCCGACCACCCCGCCTCCAAGGGCCGCGACGAAGGCGCCTCGATCAAGCCCGGCGGAGATCATCCGGTCACAGACCGTTTCCGCACTGCTGAGGGACTTGGACTTTTCCCCGGCGGGGATAGTGATGACGGTGGGGGCGAAACCAGCCTCCCCGAGCGACGTGGTCACTGCTTCGGCATAAAGCGGGGCAATATTCGCGTCGGTGATTAGAGCGCACTTGCCAGCGGGCAGGATCTTGCGCACGTGCTCGCCGGTGTTGGAGAGAATTCCGTTCCCAACGATGATTTCGTAGGGGTTTTTGGAGAGAGGAACGGGAACGCGCTCGGCCATCGGGAAATGCTATCTTGCGAACATGTTGGCCATCCCGACGGCGAGGGTCGGTGCGCCGCCCGTTCGTCCGATCATCGTCTTTTCACCCATGTTCGTCGCGAGTCGGTCATTTGCTGCTCTGTGACAGGGAAGCCAAAGGAGGTGATTCTTGGACAACCGCAGCCGGCTCTCAGAGGCGCTGTCGTTTGTTGTCATCTCAATCCTGGTGCGCGAGGCAAGCGGCGATCAGTCCTTTGAAGAGCGGGTGCGGCGCGTTGGGCTTGGATCGGAACTCGGGATGGAACTGGCAAGCAAGAAACCACGGATGATTCTGGAGTTCGATGAGCTCCACCAGCGCGCCGTCGGGCGAGGTACCCGAAATCACGAATCCCCTCTTCTCCATTGTTTCGCGGTAGTCCATGTTGAACTCGTAGCGGTGGCGATGCCGTTCGAAGATTTCGGTGCGGCCATAGACCTGATGAGCAAGCGTGTTCTTGACAAGCACGGACGGACAGGTTCCCAGTCGCATTGAAGCGCCTTTTTTCGTGATGTCTCTCTGATCCTCGAGGATGCATATGACGGGATGCGGAGTGTCCGGATCGAATTCTGTGCTGTTGGCGTTTTCGAAACCGCAAACGTTCCGCGCAAACTCGATAGTAGCGACCTGCATGCCCAAGCAGAGACCCAGATAGGGGGTGCGCGATTCGCGCGCATAGCGCGCGGCCTCAATCTTGCCTTCAATGCCGCGATCGCCAAATCCGCCAGGAACGAGCACGCCGGCCACGCCACGCAGGTATTTGTCGGCGCCCTCCTTCTCGAGATCTTCCGCATCGACAAGGACAAGATTTGCCGCGCAGTCGTGGGCCGCTGCCGCGTGCGTAAGGGACTCGTAGATGCTCTTGTAGGCGTCTTGAAGCTCAATGTATTTTCCAACTACAGCGATGCGGACACTCTTCTTGGGGTTAACGACGCGCTCGACGAACTTGCGCCAGTCGCTCATGTCGGGCTCGCTGGTTTGTAGATTCAACGTCCTGCAGACATACTCGTCCAGTCCTTCGGCCTGCAGATTGAGAGGGGCTTCGTAGATCGTGTGCTCGACATCCCCTGCCTCGATGACTGCTTCAATAGGCACGTTGCAAAATAGGGATAGTTTCTGGCGCACTTCCGCATCGAGGGGCATCTCGGTGCGGCAAATGATCACTTGGGGCTGAAGGCCGATCTCCCGCAGCTTGGCCACACTTTGCTGGGTGGGCTTCGTTTTCAGTTCGCCCGCCGCCTTGATGTACGGAATCAGCGTGACATGCATCACGAGCACATTGCCGGACCCCGCCTCGAGTTGAAACTGCCGGATGGCTTCGAGAAACGGCAGGCCTTCGATGTCTCCGGTCGTGCCGCCGATTTCCGTGATGAGAACGTCTGCTTCGGAAGATGCTTCGATGGCCCTGATGCGGTGCTTGATTTCATCAGTGATGTGAGGAATCACCTGCACCGTTTTGCCGAGGTAGTCGCCACGGCGTTCATTGGCCAGGACAGTCTCGAACACCTGACCGCTTGTCACGTTGTTGGCTCGGGTGAGCACGCAATTGGTGAAACGTTCGTAGTGACCGAGATCAAGATCGGTCTCTGCGCCGTCCGCCAACACATAGACTTCGCCGTGTTGAAACGGATTCATGGTGCCTGGATCGACGTTCAGGTATGGATCGAGC
This sequence comes from Terrimicrobiaceae bacterium, assembly GCA_045403045.1. Classification (GTDB taxonomy): domain Bacteria; phylum Verrucomicrobiota; class Verrucomicrobiia; order Chthoniobacterales; family Terrimicrobiaceae; genus DASTFP01. The sequence goes on along the minus strand of JAXIPG010000083.1, from coordinate 22,816 downwards.
TTTTGCAGGACGACCTTGAGTCCTCGGTGCTCGAGCAGCGTGCCGAGCGAGGCGGCGGCGAGTCCTTTTCCCAAGGAACTGACCACCCCGCCAGTCACGAAAATGTATTTCATGCGCGGGAGTTTATGGATGAGCGAACAATTGGCAAGGAGCGGAAGCTTTGAGAAACGGACCGCTCGCGGGGGTGAGGAATGTCGATCCTGGAACGATTCCGCCGAGGGCTTTGCGTCCCTTCAAGTGTAACGATCTACGTATAACCCGTTTTCGGAGCCAGGGCCTTTTCCGCGCGGGGAACGTCTTCCGGGGTGTCTACACCGAGCGCACGATGACGAGTCCGGACGACCTGAATGGTGGCGCCGTGTTCCAGGGCGCGAAGTTGTTCGAGCTTTTCGGTGCGTTCGAGCGGGGTGGGCCTCCAGCGGACGAATTGCATGAGGAAATCGCGCCGGTAGCCATAGATGCCGATGTGCCAGAGAGGTTGAAAGCTGCGGTTTGAGGGCTGAGACCTGTCGCGGTTAAACGGTATGAGGCTGCGGGAGAAAAAGAGGGCTCTGTCGTCGAGTGCCGTGACGACTTTGACATTGTTGGGATTGAGCGCGTCGGACTCGGTTTCAAAGGGGCTGGCGGCGGTGACCATTTTCAGCTTTGAGTCGCGCTGGAGTGCTTGGACGACCCGGTCGATGAGGCGCGGATCGAGCGCGGGCTCGTCGCCTTGAACATTGATGATGTGTCCAAAGCCGCGCAGTCTGGCGGCGACCTCGGCAATTCGGTCGGTGCCGCTAGGATGCTTTGGTGACGTGAGGGAGACTTCCGCGCCAAAGTCGAATGAGGCTTCGGCGATTCGCATGTCGTCGGTTGCGATGATGATTTGGGAAAGGGTTTTTGCCTTCAGGCAACGTTCCCAGACATGTTGAATGAGAGGTTTGCCCAGGATGGGGAAGAGGGGTTTGCCAGGAAATCGGGTCGAGGCCCAGCGGGCGGGGATGATTGCTGCGGCGGTCATTTTGTTTCGCGAAGGATGATTTGCGCGGCTTCCACGATATCGCGCGCGATGAAGTTCGCGCCGCAGTCACGGTGTTGCCGGCCGTAACCGGTCAGCACAAGGATCGTCTTGCAGCCGGCGGTTCGGCCGCAGAGGATGTCGCTGTCCTTGTCGCCAACGAGCCATGATTTTTCGGGCGCGACGCCCTGATCGCGGCTCGCTTCCTCGATCATTCCCGTGCCGGGTTTGCGCCGGTGGGTGGCACGATCGGGATGGTCCGGGGAAACATAGGCGGCATCGATCGCTCCGCCAAGTTGGCGGAAGAGCTCCGCGTTGACCGCCTGGTAATCCAAGATGGTAAAATATCCGCGCCCGATGCCGCTTTGATTGGTGACAATGATGTTGAGCCAGCCGTGACGCCGGAGTTCGGCGAGCGATTTTGCAGCGCCGGGGATGGCGCGAACGTGTGCGGGATCATCACAAAAATTCACCTCATCCATGAGGGTGCCGTCACGGTCGAGAAAAATGGCGCGATGCTTCGGAGCCTTGCGGGGGTCTTCCATCAGGCTGCTAGAAGGAATGGTTTTGAAAGCTTGCCAGGAGTTCCTCGCGTGTAACGGTCGCCGTTCCGAATTTTCCAACAACGACCCCGGAACCGTGGTTGGAAATTTCCGCCGCCTCCTGCAATGTAGCTCCCGAGCAGAGAGCGAGCGTGAAGAGCGCGATGGCGGTATCTCCCGCGCCTGACACGTCGAAGACCTCCTTTGCACGCGTGGGCGTGTGATAGGGCGGGTTTTCGCGGTCAAAGAGGAGCATGCCATGCTCGCTTAGCGTGACCAGCACAGAGCGAATGGAGAATTTCTCCAACAAGTTCGCTCCAGCTTCCAGCAAAGGCCCGTCCGCGAGGGGATTCTCGACGGGTCCCGGATCGGTCTTTCCGGCCATTAGGAACGCCTCCGAGCGGTTGGGTTTGATGGTTGTCGCCCCCGTCCAACGCAGCGGGTTCCCAGGATTGGGATCTGCGGTGAGGATCTTGCCCGCCCTGGCGACCATCGCGCTGACGCGATCGACAAAGCCCTGGCTAAGGAATCCTTTGCCGTAATCTTCAAAGATTACTCCGTCCACCTCGGGGAGCAGTGCGGCCAGGCGTTCGAAGGCTGAATCGTGCGCCGAATTTGAGGCTGTCACGCGTTTTTCTCGATCCACGCGGACGACTTGCTGTTGGCGGGCGATGATCCGGGTCTTGACGATGGTGGGAATTTCGGGTGACTCGATGAGACTATCGATGGCGATGCCCTCCTCGGCGAGGAGATTTCTCAGCCGGCTGGCTGCCGAGTCACGTCCAACCAGGCCGCTGATCTGGACGGCCTTGCAAAAAGGCCGGAGATTGCGCGCCACGTTTGCGGCGCCACCGGGATAACAGGACTCACTTTGCACCTCGACTACGGGTACGGGAGCTTCCGGGGAGATCCGGGAGACCTTCCCCCAAACGAATTCATCCAGCATGACATCCCCGATGACCAACAACCGCTGCTCGCGTGCCCGATCAAGAAGGTATTGTATTCTTTCAACATTCATCTAATGATGCCGGCGCTTTTAACGGGGCTGCGGCCCTTCGCGAAGCCAAAAATTCCCATGCTGTTACGCCTGCTCTTTCCTGTCCTTTGCGGGCTCGCTTTGGCGAGTTCTCTCGCGCAGCCGCCCCCGGCAGCCATCGATCTCTCGAAGTTTCCGGCTGCCGCTGTGGACGAGGTCGTCGTGCCTGTTCCAAGCGAAATCTTCAACGTTCTCGACAAGTTGGGCTCGCCAAACTGGAAAGCCGAGATGCGTGTCAATCTCGGCAAAAACACCGGCAACCGCGCCCAGGTCGCGCTGCTGCTTGGGACCGTAATTGCCGATGGATTCATCGCCGTGGAGGCCGAAAACTCTGAAAGCGTAAAGCAGATTGGCCAGGAGGTGCTCAACCTTGCGGATGCGATCAATGTACGCAAAGCGGTTATCGCCCGCAGCAAAAGCATCATTGACAAGGCCGACGCCAAGAGCTGGCCAGCCGTGCGCGAGGAGCTTGACGGTGCCCTGCAGGACGTCCGCGGCGCCATGGTGGAACTCGGCGACCAGGATCTTGCCCAGCTTGTGAGCATCGGCGGTTGGATTCGCGGTACCGAGGTTCTCACCTCCATCGTCGGCAAAAACTACTCTGCGAGTGGTGCGGAGCTGCTGAACCAGCCCGAATTGCTCAACTATTTCAGCCGGCGAATCGACGAGATGCGGAACTCGCGTCTGAAAAAGGAGGAGCTTGTTGCGCGGGTCCGCAAGCTGCTTCGCGACATTCGTCCCTTAATTGGCAAAAGCGGAATCCCGCAGGCGAGCGTGGAGAAAATCAACAAGATGACGAACGAAATCGTCGTTGTCATCACTTCCGAGGAGCCCTGAGCTGCCGTGAAGCTGAGGTTACTTCTTCTGATTCCGCTTGCGCTTGCGTCGGTCGTTCCGTTTGCATTGGCTACCGTGAACGATGCGCTTTCCTTTGCCAAGGAAGCGGCGGCGCCTTATGCCAAGCAAGGCTACACAATCCGTGAGGATGCCTGGGGCGGAGATCTTGGCGTCAAGGACCAGCAGGCTGTAACAGCCCAGCTTTTTAAGGGCAACGAATATGGTTTTTGGCTTGCAACGGACACCCGCGGCGCGGTGATTACCGTCCATATCTACGATTCCGACGGAAAGCTTGCCGAGACCGAGTTCTGGCAGAAAGGCCGTTTCGCCGGGGCAAAGATCACGCCCAACAAGACAGGCGCCTATTACGCCATTGTCACGGTGGAAAAATCGCCTCAGGAGCGCTCGAACTGGGCGCTCGTCTATGGCTACAGGTAATCTGGAAACGCTCACTCTGGAGTTCGAGAACGCCCGTGCCGTGCAGGCGCTCTACGGCGGCGACGATAAGCTCCTGCGGGAGTTGGAAGCGGCGCTTGACGTTCGAGTGACTTCTCGCGAGGGCTGGTTACGCATCGAAGGCGCGGAAGACGGCGTTTCGCGCGCACGCAGGGTTTTCGAGCAATTGAACGAGGCCCGAAAGCGCGGAGTCGTCATCCGGCGCCCGGAGTTTAATTATGCCGTGCACGCCGCTGGCAGGAACGGCGGCGCCGATTTGGGTCGCCTCCTGGAATTGCGGATCCAAACCTCCTCTCGCAAGCCTCCGGTCGTCCCTAAGACCGATGGCCAGAGATCCTACATCCTGGCCATGCAGACTCGCGATATCACCTTCGGAATCGGTCCTGCGGGGACGGGAAAGACCTACCTGGCGATGGCGATCGCCGTATCGGCTCTCAAGCAGGAGAAGGTTAATCGTATCATTCTCACTCGCCCTGCCGTTGAGGCCGGGGAGGCGCTCGGCTTCCTGCCGGGGGACCTGCAGGAGAAAATCCTTCCATATCTGCGTCCGCTTTACGATGCTCTTTACGACATGCTTGAAGTGGACGAGATTCAGAGGTACATGGATCGCGGAGTCATTGAAATTGCGCCGCTCGCTTACATGCGAGGGCGAACGCTCAGTCAGGCGTTTGTCATTCTCGATGAGGCTCAAAATACCACCACAGAGCAGATGTTCATGTTTCTCACCCGCCTTGGCCAGGATTCGAAGTGCGTCGTCACCGGCGATCGCACACAGGTCGATCTTCCGCGCAACAAACGAAGCGGTCTGATTGAGGCGGTGGAAGCGTTGGGGAAGGTAGAGGGCATCGGGTTTCACTTTTTCGACGAGGCCGATGTTGTTCGCCACAAACTGGTTCAGGCGATTGTTCACGCCTACCGGGAACATCGCGGATTGCAGGAAGAAAGATTCTAGGGTTAGATTACATTGTTTGCACCTATGTGGAACTTCCTACAACGCCGCCGCCTTGTCGGCAAAGGCATGGCTTGTGGCAAGACGCGCCGTTCGGTCGCCGATAGCAAGTTTGCCGACGCTCTCGAATGCGCATGGCCCATCAGGACCCTTATTCTCGCGGGCTTTGTTGGTGGCTTGGCGGCCCTGATCTTCACCGGCCAGCAGGAGGAGCCGGCAAAAAAGTTTCTTCTTTGCCTGCTCATTTTTGTCACCGCCGTAGCCCAGCTTTGGATCAATCACCCAAAGACCCTCGGAGGCAATTCCCGCATAGCCCTAATTTTCGGCGTCCTGCTCGTTCAGCTTGCTGCCATAAAAATCATCCTTGCACAAGCTGCGGCGGGGAACATCGATCTTCAGTTGGTTCCGCTGCTGGTGCCCTACGCCTTTGCGCCCCTTGTTCTTTCGGTATTGTTGGGGAAAAACCATGGCCTTTTCGCGGCCGTGTTTGCCAGCTTGTGGGGGTCGTTGCTTGTCGGGCGTATTGATCCAATCTTCCTGGTTATCTCACTTATTACGGGTTTTATCGCGGTGTATGTAACCATTCAGGTGCGTCGTCGCAGCCGGCTCATCCGCGCTGGTGTCTATGTGGGGATTGCAATGTGGGTGCTGGCGGCTGCCTTCGGTCAGATCGGGCCCCTTGTATGGGAAGCTCCGGGACAGACGGATTGGAAGATGGTTGGCTGGCAGAGCCTTGCCGCCATAGTCACTGGCTTCGGTACGGCGGTTTTGGCCAGCGGGATTCTTCCTGTCCTGGAAAATCTTTTCCGCATCACGACGGATATTTCGTGGCTGGAAATGGCGGACCTCAACCATCCGCTGCTCAGACGCCTAAGCCTGGAGGCGCCTGGAACTTATCATCATTGCCTTGCTGTGGCGAACCTCGCCGAGGCGGCCGCGGAAGCCGTAGGCGCCAACCCGACCTTGAGCCGCGTCAGCGCGTATTTCCATGACATTGGCAAGCTCGTGAAGCCGGAATACTTCACCGAAAACATGCGCCCTGGCCACAACCCGCACGATGAACTGACGCCGACCATGAGCGCATTGATCATTATCGCGCATGTCAAGGAGGGGGTGGACCTTGCGCTTAAGAACAAGCTCAATTCCGAGATCGTGGATGTCATCCAGCAGCATCACGGTACCTCGCTGGTCTCCTATTTTTATCAGCGCGCTCTTCAACAGCAGGGTGACACCCGGCTTGGTGGCAAGATCATGAACATGCGACCGGAGGACATCCCGGACGTAAGGGAGGAAAGCTTCCGCTATCCTGGGCCGAGGCCACAAACCAAGGAAATCGCCATCATCAGCCTCGCCGACGCCGTGGAAAGCGCCTCGCGCTCCTTGGAGCGTCCAACCCCTCAACGCATTGAGGATTTGATCAGCGGCCTCATTGATGCTCGCATTTCCGAACATCAGCTCGATGAAGCTCCCCTTACTCTGGCGGAAATCCGAAAAATCGCCGAAAGCTTCCGCTTCACACTCATCAACATGCTGCACGCGCGTATCGCATATCCCGCGAAGCGTGAGGAAAAGGAGTCTTCAGCGACCACCGTACGCAGCGAACAGAAATCCGCGGCGTAGTCTGGCTCGTTCGATTTCAAGTGCGACAGGCTGCTGATGGCTCCATTTTCGGAGCCGCGAGATGGTAGTCCGATTTGTGGCGCATTTTTGTGTGATCAGAAACAGGCAGCGAAAAGTCGTATTCGATTTGGCGTTCATTAGGGACATGGCGGAGAGTGCCCTGCCTGCCTGTCGGGCGGCGGTCCGATCGACCAGTTCGGCGTTGGGCCGGCTGGAAGAGATCGAAGCCACCATACTCAGCAACCGGGCGATCGCCAAGGTGCACGGCGAATTCTTCAATGATCCGGCACCGACCGACGTCATCACTTTCCCGTATGGGGAAATCCTGATCGGAGCTGGCGTCGTGTCGGAGAACGCTGCGCGTTTCGGCTGTGGTGCAAGCGAGGAAGCCGCTCTCTGTGTCATTCATGGGCTCCTCCATCTCGCGGGATGGGACGACCAGACGGTGCGCGATGCAAAAGATATGGCTCAGAAGCAGGAACAGATTTTCAAAATAGCTCGCCGGATGGTATGCTCGCGCAACTCATGAAAGGGACCGACGGCTCCGGCACATTCCAGGCAGACGATTCGCATATCGAATTGCTGCGCGCCGTCGTGCTCTGCCATCCCGGTTGGGCCGGCCTTCGCCGCGTTACTTTCGCGCCAGATATGCGCTCCTCGCCCACGTGGCTGCACTGGAAGGAAAGAGTCTTTGTTCCTGTCCTCCTTCCGGGAATGGAGGGAGCGCAGTTCGCATGCGCTGCGGGGGACTGCCGGGCGCTTGCGGTCTGCGACAGTGCGATTGATTCCGCTCTTCCCCCGGATCTGGGAGAAGCAAGCAGGGTTGCCGGTGCGGCGCTGATGGAAGCTTATTCCGCACCGAAGTCTGAAAAGTTTTGGCCGCGATACCGCACGCTCCTGATTTCGGGCGAAGTTCCCGGGCACCTTGCCATCGTTTGCGCGTTGCGCGGGGCGGCTTTTCATCTTCCGCCGACAGCGATGACGAGTGCGTATATATTTCTTGAGGCGAAGGGGGGGCTGCCGCTCAGCGGAATGGCGCTGTGGGTTAATATGGTCGGCGACTGCCTAACGAGGCGGCACAGCCTGAAAAACTCCAACCTGCGAGCAGCGTAAGGATGGCGGAGGTCAAGGAAGTTCCCGGCAGCAGTACGCGTGACGAAACCGCGCTCGATCAGCCGTGGAACGTGGTGGTACATAATGACCCTGTGAATCTCATGGTCTACGTGACGATGGTTTTTCGTAAGGTCTTTGGCTTTTCCCGCGAAAAGGCGGAGTCGCACATGCTCGAGGTGCATCATAAGGGCCGTTCGATCGTCTGGTCTGGTGCGCGTGAACGGGCGGAATTATACGTCCAGCAGCTTCATTCCCACCTGCTGCTGGCTACTATCGAGCGCAGCGGGTCGTGATGGAGTTCTATAGGATATCCGGTAACCGGCTGGGCCTGCGCGAGATTCCGCCGCTGCTGGCTGGCTTGATGCGTCAGATTCCCGGTCCGTTCGAGCAGGATGGCAGGGCTGTTGAGGAGCGGCTTTTTCCCAAACCCAGCCAGGACCCCGGAGAGGAAGGTCTGCGCGAGGACTGGAAGGCGCATGTCGAGCCCGAGTTGCACGCATTTTTCCTGTCGGCACGGCAAGTTGTCGAAGCTGACCTGCGGGGGTTTAAAGAAGAGGAGGGCGGGTTCGCGTTGGATTTCCCTGCGGGACATGCCGAATCCTGGCTGAATGCTCTGAATCAAGCCCGGATTTCTCTCGCAGCGCAACACCATCTGGACGAGGCGGAGCTTTCGCAGCCGGGGCCGATGGCCATACTCGACGAACGCGAGCTGGCCAAGTTCCAGATCCATTTCTATGCGGCTCTCCAGCAGTGGCTGGTGGAAACCCTGGACGCTTCATAATCCTCCGCTCTTGAAGTAGCAGGAATCTGGATGGAACAAACGTCCGCGATACTCCTGCGAAAGACGCCTTGGTCGGAAACCAGTCTCATCGTTGCATGGCTGACGGAGCGCTTCGGAACAGTGCGAACTGTCGCGCGAGGAGCTCGCAGGCCGAAAAGCCCGTTCGCTGGTACACTAGATCTTTTCTACGGCGCCGACATTTCCTTTTCGATCAACAGCAAGGGCGATTTGCATACGCTGCGCGAAGTCAGCCTGAAGACCGTCTTCGACGTCTCCGGTGTGGGAACCGCGGGATTTTATCTCGCTTCGTATTTTGGGGAACTGGCTGGCATTGCGGCTCCGTCGATGCAGCCTGCACCTGGGATCTTTGACCTTCTGCAGCGCGGGATCAACTTCGTCCAGCGGGCTCCCGTCACCCTGAAAGCCTTGAACCACTTCGAAACGGAGTTGTGCCGCGTGCTCGGCGTTCACGATCCTGAAGGAAAAGTGCCGGCAATCGATGCACTTAGGTCTCTTTACGGTACCATCCCCGCCTCCCGTGAGAGAGTGTTGAAATTCTTCGGGCAATGAGACGATTTCTTTCGGCATTTGCTCTAGACAGCGACGGGCATACGGATTCATACTTAGTTTTCTGGATGCAAACGACTGCAAACCTTCAAGAAAGAGGTACAAAGCAGTGATGAATGGCGAAATACTTTCCGCCGCAGCGGCGCGAAAGCTGCGTGACCGACTGGACGCAGCCGGCCGCAAACTTGTCTTCTCGAACGGATGCTTCGACATCCTGCATCGGGGCCACGTCAAGTATCTGGAATTTGCGCGTGCTCAAGGTGACGCGCTGATTGTTGGATTGAATAGCGATTCCTCTGTGCTGCGCAATAAAGGCCCCGGAAGACCGATCAACAACGAGATGGACCGCGCCGTTGTCCTCTCTGCTCTGCGCGCCGTTGACGGCGTCGTCATCTTCGACGAAGACGAACCGCGCGCTCTCATCGAAGCGATTCTCCCTCATGTCCTCGTCAAGGGCCATGATTGGGCGCATTATGTGAGTGGGCGCGAGATCGTCGAAGCCAGCGGTGGCCGCGTCGTCCTGGCAGAACTTTGCCAAGGTCATTCGACCACCAATACGATCGAGCGTATTTTGCGTGCGGGCGCAGCGTGAGCGCAGGTGACCTTCCTGCACACAGGCGTGGACCAGATCATCAAGGCCATCGGTGACAGACTGGGTATTTCGGAATCAGTCGCGCGCGAAGCGATCAAGGTCCTCCTTGAATTCGTCAGGAAGCGGACAGTGGGCACAAAGTTCGAAAAGATCCTGGCTGAAGTTCCGGGAGCGAGTGCCCTCCTTGCAGAGGCTCCCACTGTGACGCCCTCGGACGGCGGAGGGCTGCTTTCCTCTTTGGGTGGGCCTGTCGGAGACGCTGCGAAGGCGTTCTCCGACCTCCAATCCGCAGGCTTGCACAGCGCCCAGATTGGCCCCTTCGTTCAGGCTTTTCTCGAAAAATCCCGTGAAATCGCAGGCCCTGAGACGGTGGATGAATTTTTCAAGCAAGTTCCACTTTTGAAGGCTCTCGTAAAGTTCTAGCAGCAAATCGGGCGGCGAAGGCCGCCTGATTGCACTAGAAAAGACTGGAGCACCAGCGAAACGGCTGTTCAGGTTTCCCCCTTTTCGGATATCACATTCGAGTTATGAAGATTGATTTTCCCGTTGCCATTGTCGGCGGCGGACCGTGTGGGATGATGACGGCCCTCTTGCTTGCACGCGCAGGCGTGTCGTCCGCGGTCCTTGAAAAGAAGCCGGGCACCTCGGTGCATCCCAAGGCGATGGGCCTCTCACGTCGGACGGCTGAAATCTTGCGCCAGAATGGCCTGCTGGAACACATCTATGGCGGCTCGCTTTCAATGGAAGGACGATGGCTGGGAATCTGGGCAAAATCGCTCGTGGGCGAAGAATTTGGGCGGGTGCCGCTCACGGCTCATCACAGTGAGTTCACCCCGTGCCAACCGATTCATTGTCCACAGACCCGGACCGAGAAGGTTTTGCTGGAGGCTTTGAAGCATGAGCCAGCGGCTGCTGTCCGGTTCAACTCCGAAGTCGTTTCCATTGAGTCCCGCGAAAGCGGTGTACGGTTGGTGCTGAGCACGGGGGAGGCTGTGGCGGCCCGATGGGTGGTGGCAGCCGATGGCGCCGGAAGCGCTATCCGCGATAAGCTTGCGATCGAAACTGAAGGTCCGGGAGACATGGGACATTTCGTCAATGTGATGTTTCGCGCCTCGTACGGTCAGCACCTTCGCGACCGCCTTGCCATCCTCTATCAGGCGCTTTCGGAAGAGTATTTTGAAGCCTTTGTGGCAGTGAATGGTGACGATCTTTGGCTGATGCACCATTTTCTCGAACCCGGGGAGAAGCCTGAGGACTATTCCAAGGAGCGCTTTGAACAGATCATTCGTCATGTTTCCGGCCTTCCCGAAGAACCGGTCGAAGTGATCAGCATGCGTCCGTGGGTGATGAGTCCCAAGGTCGCGATGAGATTCCGGCTCGGACGCGTCTTGCTCGTCGGGGACGCTGCGGCGCGCCTTTCGCCCGCAGGAGGGCTTGGACTCAATACGGGGCTGCAATCGGCTCACAATCTGGCGTGGAAACTTGCGGCCGTTGTTCGCGGCGAAGCCGACGAGGTGCTCCTGGATAGCTACGAAACGGAGCGCCATGGCGCAGCGTTGCAAACGATGGAAAATACCAACGAAAACGCAGGCGAAGTCTTCGCCATCGTCGAGGCTGGCATTCGTGGAGAGTGGGACCGCGTTCGCGAGCTGGTCGCGCACAACCGCCGCGCCGGAGCGGGACTCGGGCAGGATCTCGGAATCGTCTATGAGAAGGGCGCATTTGTTAGCGATGGCACGATGCCGCCCAAAGTCGCCGACAGGATCAACGATTACGTTCCCTCCGCCTGTCCCGGTTGTCGGGCGCCACACGTCTGGATCCTGCGCAATGAGGGCACGCGGTCCATTCTCGATTTGTTTGAAGGTGCCATGGTCTTGCTGGCTGGCAGGAAGGGCGCCGTTTGGCCGGAGCCGCCTTTAGGATCGCTTTTGCGAAACCAAGCCGACTTTTTTTGCGAGGAGTTCGAGGCTGCCTATGGGATAGGGGAAACTGGAGCCGTGCTGGTGCGACCTGATGGATATGTTGGAGCGCGATTTAGGATCGCCCCCGACGATCCGGAGGGCGCTGTACATGAGGCCCTCTACGCGATTCTTTCTCAATGAGCGGCGATCTTGGGCGAGGCGTCGGGCTGCCTTTTTTCAGGAGGAGAGCGGAATGATGAGCAGCGTGGCGGTCGCGCCATCCCCTTTAGGTGAATCCCCGATGGCGCCACGAATGCCGGAGTTGTAGCGACGGTATCCTCACGCTCGGCGATGAGCACTAACGGCAAGGGCGAGAGCGTGGCGGCGAAACCGCGGTGATTTTTTTCGCTTGAACAAGTCTTCTCATCCGCCAAGTCTCCGCGCGGCGGTATTCACAGGTTGCTTGTGGGGGTGGCGATTTGCTGCGGGCGGCTTTCTAGCCGTGCTCGTGTTGGGCTGCGCGTCGACGCCTCCAGCGCCGCCCCCCGAGCCGGTTCCCCCGCCGCCTGGGACACTCTATGAATGGAACCCTTACGGTCTTTTCGGAGAGCCGAGCATCATCATCGATCTGCGAGCCCAGAGGGCGGAGATCTATATTGGCGGGCAGCACGCGGGCTGGTCGGTTGTGGCGACGGGGAAGGAAGGCTTCGGCACACCTGCCGGGGACTACACCATTCTTGAAAAGGTGGTGGACAAATACTCAACGCTGTATGGCAGGATCGTAGACGCCGGCGGTAGCACAGTGAAAGCTGATGCGGACGCGCGGCGGGACAGCCCGCCGGAGGGCGGGAGGTTTGTTTTTGCGCCGATGCCTTACTGGATGCGCCTTACATGGCGCGGGATTGGCATGCACGCCGGACGCATCCCACGTCCGGGCAGTCCGGCTTCGCACGGCTGCATCCGTCTACCACGGGAGTTTGCGACGCAGCTCTTCCAGCTTGTTCGCATTGGGACTCCTGTGCGAATTATCCGCTAATAGCGCTAATCCCCTGGAGAGTTTTGGCTCGCGGGAGGAAGTTTGTTTGGGACGTCGTCCCCAATTGTGGAAAAAAAGGCGAAGACGATGCCGAGGATTACGACTCCCAGGGCGATGAAGATCAGGACGGCTTTGGGGAACGGTTTTTGACGGGCGGAATCGGACATGGCGTTTAATTGTTTTGAGCTTATGGTATTGCTTTTGATTTCTTCCGGCCAGTTCACAATCAAGGGGGCCTCGTTGGTGGAATGAAACCTGGTGTGATCCCGTTCGTTGGAGGGACTCGGACCTTGCGACGGCTAGAGCCTGCCGCTACAAGAGTGAGCATGCGGTTCCTCCTGCCCCTTCTTGTTGTAGCCGTGTCCGCCGGTTTGGCACAAACTGTCGAGCTTTCTGATGCTCAAGCCCTTGAGATTGGGAGGCGCATCTGGAAAAACGAATGTGGCGCGACGGTGAACGGCTTGACGGCCTGGAACGCGGGCGAGGAATTCGCATCGCTCGGCATCGCGCACTTCATCTGGTATCCTGAAGGAAAGCGTGGTCCGTTCGAAGAGAGCTTCCCCAAGCTTGCCGCGTATCTGGTCGGGCAGGGCGTGCGAACCCCGGGGTGGATCCACGGAGCATGTCCCTGGAAGACCCGGGCGAAGTTTATGGCGGATTTTCAAGGTCCGCAGATGCTGGAGCTACGCGAACTGCTTAAGACGACAATTGCCCGGCAGGCCCGTTTTGCTGCGCTTCGTTTGGAGCAGGCCCTCCCCAAGATGTTGGCCGCGGCATCCGCTTCCGAACGCGAAAGAATCAAGGTCAACTTTTATCATGTGGCTGGCGAGCGCCTCGGACTGTATGCGCTGATGGATTATGTGAATTTCAAGGGCGAGGGCGTTAATCCGGCCGAGCGCTATCGCGGCCATGGATGGGGTCTGCTTCAGGTGCTGGAGGCCATGCCGGCGGCAGGCCCTCCGCTGCCCGCCTTCGCTAAGGCTGCCGATCAAGTGCTCACGCGCCGTGTTGCCAATTCGCCGCCCGCTCGCAATGAGGCCAAGTGGCTGCCTGGCTGGCGCAACCGTCTGGAGACATATTTGGACTAATCGCCGGAAGAACGCAAAAGGAATGGAAGCGATTTGTCAGAAGGAATCCAGAAAGCTGATTGGAGCGCGTTTCGCGGCGAATTCCTTATGATCAAGGAGGAGATTGCCGAAATTTTTGAGCAGATCGCCCGGCTGCTCGAACTCAAGGGAGAGAACCCGTTCAAGATCCGGGCATATGCCAATGCGGCTCGAGCGCTCGAGACGCTAAGCGGAGATCTGGCGAAGATGGTTGATGAAGACCGTCTCCAGGAAGTGGACGGCATTGGAAAGGCAATCGCTGAGAAAATCACGACTCTCATTCGAACTGGCAGACTCGAATACTATGAGAAGCTCCGCGACGAGTTTCCGCCTGAGATCTTCGTTCTTTTCGAATTGCAGGGACTTGGCGCAAAGAAGATCAAGGCGCTCTATGAGACGCTAGGGATAAGCTCCATTACCAAGCTTGAGCGCGCATGCAAAGAGGGCAAGATCGCAGCGCTTGCCGGCTTTGGCGCGAAGACCTCGGGAAACATTCTCAAAGCAATTGAGCAGCAGAAGAAAAGCCTCGGCCAATTCCGGCTCGGCGATGTCATGGCACTCGCGGAGGAACTTCTTGACGATCTGCGCAGGCACCCGCTGGTTATTCTCGCGCAGATTGCGGGGAGTTACCGCCGGAAAAAGGAGATTGTGCGCGACCTGGACTTCATTGTCTCCACGCGCAATCCCGCGGAGGTGTTCGGAGATTTTGTCAATCATCCTCAGGTTGAGTCCGTGATTGCCCGCGGCGACACCAAGACCAGCGTGCTGCTCACCTCGGGTATCCAATGCGATCTGAGGGCTGTAACCGGTGTCGAATTTCCCTTTGCCCTGAACTATTTTACGGGCAGCAAGGAGCACAACGTTCGCATGCGCACGCGCGCCCTGGATCGCGGCTGGTCGCTCAATGAATATCGCTTCAGCAAGGCAGAGGGCCGCGAACTCAAGAAACCGCTGCCCGACATTCATTCGGAGGCTGATATTTACCGCGCGCTCGGCCTCGCCTACATCGAACCGGAACTTCGCGAAGACCGCGGTGAGTTTGAAGCCGCGGAAAATGGCCGGCTCCCCGAATTGATCGAATGGCCGAATCTGCGAGGAACCTTCCATTGTCACACGACCGAAAGTGACGGTCTCGCTTCGCTCGCAGATATGGCTGAAGCCGCTCAGGATCTTGGCCTGCAATACCTCGGCATCGCCGACCACAGCAAGAGTTCCTTTCAGGCCAACGGCCTCGACGAAAAGCGCCTCGCCGCCCAGGTAGAGCGCATCAAGCAATTCAACGATGGCCATCAGCGCTTTCGCCTCTTTGCCGGAATCGAGTGCGACATCAAAAGGGACGGGTCGCTCGATTTCTCGGACGATATTCTCGCTCGGCTCGACTATGTCGTCGTCTCGATCCATGCCTCCTTTGCATTGAGCGAAGCCGTGATGACGAAGCGAATCATCAAAGCGATTAGCAATCCCTATGCGTCCATGCTTGGCCATCTTACCGGCCGTCTCCTGCTGACGCGCGAGCCATATAAGGTCGACATTCCCGCAATCATCGAAGCCGCGGCGGAGACACGCACCGTCATCGAACTCAATGCTAATCCGCGACGCCTGGACATGGACTGGCGCTGGTGGCCGCTTGCAAAGGAAAAAGGGGTCAAGTGTGCGATCAACCCGGATGCCCACTCTGTCTCTGGTCTGCAGGATTTGATCTTTGGCGTCGGAGCCGCTCGCAAAGGCTGGCTTACCAGAAACGACGTGATCAACACGTTGCCGCTTGGCAGGGTTGAAGAAGAACTGACGATTAAGCGAGGCACATGACCGGCCGTTTCGCCTCGGTCATTTGGAAATTTCTTGCATTACAGGAGCGTCCAACGCGACATCCTCCAATATGGTAGGAGCAATAAATAGTTTTGACCGGTCATATTCGCCACCGGCTACAACCTTGCCCTGCGACAGGTAGCTAACCAGTTTATCAAACCGCTTTTCATTGACGATCTTTCCGTAGCCGTATCCATCAGCAGGATGATCACCGTAAAACTTCACTATGTTTCCGCGGATAAGATCAATTAATGCATCCTTTACGTCGGCATGTGCCAGCAGGTAATCGGGACATACGCACATTTGCCCGGCATTTGTGAATTTGCCAACGACGATGCGCCGAGACGCTACTCTTAAATCGGCATCTTTCTCTATAACACAAGGATCCTTTCCACCCAGCTCCAGCGTAACCGGCACCAACTCTTTTGCCGCCATTTGATAAATGGATTTTCCTACAGGAATGCTGCCGGTATAAAAAACATGATCAAACCTGAAATTGCTCATCATGGCGGGCACCATCTCAGCGCCATTACCCTCGACGACCAACGCCAGTTCTTTAGGAAAGATCTCCGCGATCATCTTTGCTATGACTGTTGCGCTAGCAGGGGCATATTCGCTCGGTTTCAGCACCACGCAATTTCCGGCAGCAATAGCGCCCGCAAAAGGAATCAGCAATAACTGCAACGGAAAATTCCACGTGCCAATTACCAGCACCACACCTTTTGGCGATGGATACAAATAACTGGCAGAAGGAAGGACCCTATAAGTGATTCGGTTGGCATTTGCTCTAGAAAGGATTAAGGCACTCTAAAGGTGGAGATGGGCTCTAAGCCGATCGCATCCTTTTACGCATATACTCCCCAGGTCAAGGAAAAGCAACAATTCGAGCTGTTGATACGCCCGTGCGCGGCGCGGACCGCCGCTTACACCTCGGCGGGCGAGAAGAAGGTGTGCCGCCGGACCGCCTGCTGAGTCTCGACCGAATGGGGAAGGAAGGTCGTCTGCCGACACGCGATAGTGCAACGAGCCATTTTGGTAATCGCCATTGACAATGGTTCATATGGAACTATATATCGTATCACATGATTCCAAGAATTAAGAGAGCGAAGAAATCAGCCAGTGTCGCTGCCGGCCACTCGGCGCCTGGCGGCAGGAAGGCAAAAAAATCGATCTCCAGTTCCGGGGTGGTGCAATACTGCGTGCGTGGTCCATCAGGCAAGGTCGCCGTCAAAACCTTCACTCCGTCAAAAATGATTGATGTCGTCCGAGCGGGGCTGTCCGTAAAGGAGCTGTACGAATTGCAGGAGGCGCTCAACGTGCCGATGGAGAAGCTCGCTCCAAAACTTGGCATTTCCAAGGCTACGCTGCACCGGCGCAAAGCCAAAGGACGGCTTGCGGCGGAAGAATCGGATCGCGTTCTGCGGTTTGCGCGCCTCATGGGCAAGGCAGTCGAGGTACTCGAATCCGAGGAGAACGCTCGCGCATGGCTGATGTCGCCACAGGTGGGATTGGGCGGCGAGGTGCCGCTGGACTATGCCGAGACCGAGTTGGGCGCACGGGAAGTTGAGGACTTGCTCGGTCGCATCGAGTACGGGGTTTACTCCTAGTCTAATGCCGGAAGGCTGGCGCATTGTGAAGGAGAAGCACGTGCCGACTGCGTTCTCCGGAGAAGGAGCCGCAAGGACAGGTGGTCGGTGGAACTCGCGGGGTGTGGCCATGGTGTACACCAGCGCTTCCAAATCACTGGCCGCTTTGGAGACGCTCGTTCATCTTAACCCTCCGGTAATTTTCAGGTATATGATCATGCGGATGGAGTTCAGTGATGATCTTGTGGAGAGACTCGCGACTGCGGTTTTGCCGCGTGATTGGAAAGCGGAACCTCCGCCGGCCTCGACCAAACAACTGGGTGATGCATGGGTTCGAGAATCGCGCTCCGCCATCCTGGTAGCACCGAGCGTCATCATTCCCGACGAAGTGAATTACATGCTCAATCCCGCACACGCCGACTTCAGAAAGATCACCACTGGCAATCCACAGGAATTTTCCTTCGACCCGCGGCCTTTCTGATGCCCCGGGGATCGGGGCTTCGCGC
This sequence comes from Terrimicrobiaceae bacterium, assembly GCA_045403045.1. Classification (GTDB taxonomy): domain Bacteria; phylum Verrucomicrobiota; class Verrucomicrobiia; order Chthoniobacterales; family Terrimicrobiaceae; genus DASTFP01. The sequence continues at coordinate 5,379 of JAXIPG010000083.1, read as the reverse complement.
ACTGTCTCGAAGGCGATTTCTGGGAATTCGAGTCGTGGGGTGCTGAATTGAGTCGCTACATTCACCTTGTCACGCCGCATTGGGTCTTGTAAGTTGACCGGCTAGTGATTCTCACGATTGAATAGGAGGACTATGCGTCATGGTGCCCTTTCTCGTACGACAGCTGAGATGAAGACGCCGCGAGAGTTGTCGCGATTGCTACCCGTGCAGACAGCATTCGTCGCGATGATCTGGCGGGATTCGCACGACACCTGCGCATCGCTCAAAGCCCGTGCGCAGGTAGTTTCTTTGAGACTCTGCTTATGGTTGAACCGCCGTATGGTGTGATTTGGAACCGCATGAGAACCGGCAAGGTAGTGCCGTTTCTCGGCGCCGGCGCGTCCCTGGTCGGGCGCTTGCCCGGTACGGTATGGGACGTCAGCCGTCGGGAGTTCCTTCCCACCGGTCGCGAACTCTCCAACCTGCTCGCCGTCGAGACATCCTTCCCAGATGAAAATCCCGGCGACCCGGACAATCTTGCCAGAGTCGCTTCGTATTATGTTGACGTCAATGGCAGAAAGGTGCTGCGCGAGTATTTGCGCGAAGTGCTCAATCGAGACTTTCCGGTGGGGGAGTTGCATAAATTTCTTGCCGACGTTCCTACGCCACAGGTTATAGTCGTCACCAATTACGATACCTTGTTGGAAAAGGCTTTCGACCTGGCGGGCAGGCCCTACGACCTAGTTATCCATCCCGCGGATCGCAAGGACTTTGCCAATTCCGTGCTGTGGCAGCCTTACGGCCGCCCTGAGCCGATCCCAACGGCGCCCAATCAACTGGACATCGACCTCAATTCCGTCACGGTCATATACAAAATGCACGGTACCGTAGACCGCAACACCTCTAAGTGGGACAACTTTGTCATTACTGAAGAAGATTACGTGGAGTTCCTTTCGAGGATGACCTCCAATACCGGAGTGCCTTCGCTGTTCTATGAGCATTTTCGCGAACGGAGCTTTCTTTTTCTGGGTTACGGCTTGAATGACTGGAACCTTCGCGTGATCCTGAAGAACCTCAGCAGGCTGCTATCGCCCAGACGCAGCACCGGCGACGACCCCGAGCAGGAAGTGCTTCCATCGTGGGCAATCCAGTTCAAGCCCTCGGAACTGGAACGCATGCTATGGAAGAACCGCAAGGTCAGCATCTTCGATCTGACCGTGGAGGAGTTCATTGCCAGGCTGCGGGCACGCCAATAAGCATGCTGGCGCCCGATTCCTTCTGTCCCTACATAGGTTTGCAGCCTTACACCGAAGAAGATCGCGTCTATTTTTTCGGGCGGGAGCGAGATAAGCGCGTCATCGCGTCCAATCTGTTCGCTACTCCCTTGACGATCCTCTATGGCGCAAGCGGCGTAGGCAAAAGCTCGGTATTGATGGCTGGCGTCGTACCCGATCTGCGCGAGAAGCCGCGCACCGCCGTCGCGCTCTTCCGCGAATGGCAGCGGACGGACTTCCAGGCAACGCTCAAATCCGCGTGTGCGGATGCCGTGGAACGCGCGCAGCAAAAGCCGCTCGCCATCGACCCCAGCCTTCCCTTGGACGACTGGCTCGCCGAAGCCACTCGAGCCTTCGGCGGCAGCATCTTGATACTGTTCGATCAGTTCGAAGAATATTTTCTCTACAATCCTGAAGCGCAGACTTGTAATGCCTTCGAAAGCGAGTTTGCCCGTGCCGTGAATCGGGAAGATATTGACGTCGGCTTCTTGCTTGCTCTGCGGGAAGACACGCTGGCGAGGCTCGACCGCTTTCGTCCCCGTATTCCCAACCTGCTTGGCAACACTTTGCGGTTGCAGCATCTGGACGCCTCTGCCGCCGAAGAGGCCATGCGCAAACCGCTCGAAGTTTACAACCGCGAGTCGGCTGGTGCACCCGTCGCGATCGAGGACCAGCTGATAAAGGCCGTCCTCGCCCAGGTCCGGACCGGGAAGGTTGCATTAACGCATTCGGTCGGAGCCGACCAGGCGGCAACCGGCGACGGAAAAGCTCAGATCGAAGCGCCTTTCCTACAACTCGTCATGACCCGCGTCTGGAGCGAGGAGATGAAGGCCGGCTCGCGCGTTTTGCGTTTGGGCACGCTGCAGCGCCTCGGTGGGGCCGAGCGCCTGGTTCGTACCCATCTGGACCAGATCATGTCCAAGCTCCGCAGGCGCGAGCGAGCAATCGCCGCAAACCTGTTTAACTTCCTTGTCACACCGACCGGCACGAAGATCGCTCACACAGCGAACGACTTGGCTTCCTACACTGCAAAGCCGCAAACGAAGCTCAAACCGGTGCTCGATAGACTCAGTTCGCCAGCAGTGCGCATTCTGCGCTGCCTGGCGCCCGAGCCCAGCCAATCGCCGCGGTACGAAATCTTCCACGACGTGCTGGCGGCGGCAATCGTCGACTGGCACCACCGCTATTTCCAGCGCAAACGGCTATGGAAGCGCATCCGGCAGATAAGCCGGTGGCCGGCCATTGCCTTGGCCGTTTTTATCGCGCTCATCGTGCTTGGCCTGATTTTTTTTACGGAGATATATGAGTGGGAACAGCACCTGTTGGCGATGCAAAAAGAGCAAGATCGTGGGGTCCCGTATTTCAAGGCGATTTTGCGCGGCTCAATTAACCATTTGACCGACGCGGCATTCAGTCCCGACTCCAGATTTGTCGTTACGTCCGGGGAGGCGACCTCGGACACCATAGTCAACCGGACCTTCTTCACCAGGGCGGAGATTTGGGATACGAACAAGTGGGAAAGAAGAAGCATCGGTAAGTTCAACGGGCATGACGCGTGGGTCACGCGCGTTGCCGTTAGCCCGAACGGCAAGTTGCTCGCCACTGCCAGCGCCGACAAGACTGTGCAGATCAGAGAAACGGCCAGTCTAAACCGGGTGGCCGTACTTACCGGGCACGAGAACATTGTCTGGGACGTCGCTTTCAGCCCGGATGGGCTGCAGATAGTGACGGCCAGCGGCGACAAGACGGCTCGGATCTGGGATGCGAAATCGGGAAAAAGCGTAATAGCCATGCGAGGCCACGCGGACATCGTCCATGAGGCAACATTCAGCCCCGATGGCCGGCGGGTCGTCACGGTTAGCAAGGACAAGACCGCGCTGCTGTGGGATGCGCAAACGGGACAGACCCTGGCGCAATTGCACCACGAGGACGACGTTTTGCACGGTTCGTTCAGTCCGGACGGCACGCGGGTGCTCACCGCGAGCGGTGACAAGACCGCCCGGCTGTGGGATGCCGCCACCGGGGCGGCCATTTGGACGCTGCCGCATTCTACGAATCCCGCCAGTGCGCGATTCAGCGCCGACGGTCGTTATGTCGTGACTAGTGATGGGATGGTGGCGCGTGTCTGGGAATCCCAAAGTGGCAAGAGCATCGCCGTTTTGCGAGGGCACACTGGATGGCTCACCGACGCCCGCTTCACTCCGGACGGCAAATGGATCGTTACGGCGAGTTACGACAACACTGCCCAGGTTTGGGATGTTACCACAGGACAAAGCATCGCCGAGTTGCGCGCCCATTTCGATGATGTCACTCGCGCCGCCGTCAGTCCCGACGGAAAATGGATCCTGACCGCCAGCGCCGACTCGACGGTGCGGGTATGGGAAGTGAAGCCTGCGAAAATGCTGGCGGAATTGCGTGTCAACGAGTTAGCCAACGCCCGTCTAAGTCCCGACGGTCAGCGGGTCATAACCACAAGCACCGACAAGACCGCACAGTTGTGGGATGCGGCCACCGGAAAGCTCTTGTTCGAACTCGACGGGCACCCGGACACCATACTCTCAGCTGAATTCAGTCCGGACGGAAAACGAATCTTCACCGCAAGCGGGCCCTTGGTGTGGATTTGGGACAGTGGCACCGGCCGCAGGGTTGCCGAACTGCGCCATACGGATACGACGGGCAATTTAAGTCGCGACGGCCGCTGGGTTGTGACGACCAGCGACAACAAAACGATCCGGGTATGGGACACGAGCAGCGGAGCAAAAGTCGCCGAAATGCCTCATTCGGACGTGGTGACTTGGGCCGAATTCAGTCCGGACGGCAAGTACATCGTAACCGCCAGCGGTGATGCGGCACGAATCTGGGAGGCCAAGACGGGTGGGCTTATCGCCGAACTGCGCGGTCGTCATGGGGGGGTCACAATGGCACGGTTCAGTCCCGACGGAAAACGCCTCGTCACCGCCGGGACCGATTGGACGGCGCGGGTGTGGGACGCCGAGAGCGGACAGAGCATTGCCGAACTGGGCGGTCACCAGAATCTCATATTCAGCGCCGAATTCAGCCCCGATAGCGCCCGCCTGGTAACGGCCAGCAAGGATAAGACGGCGTGCATCTGGGAGGCAGCCAGCGGCAAGAGCTTGGTCAAGCTGGTGGGGCATTGGGATAGCGTCGTTGTCGCGAGGTTCAGCTCGGACGGCAAACTCGTAGTGACGGCGAGCGCCGACGGAACGGGAAGGATTTGGGATGCGACTACGGGAGAGCGTGTAGCGGAACTCGTCGGTCACCGAGGCGCGATTTTGGGTGCCGAGTTCAGCGCTGACAGCAGCCGGGTTGCTACCTGGAGCATGGCAACGGTGCGGGTGTGGCAACTAGATCCGAAGTGACGTGAGGACTTTCACCTTTACTCTTTGCGCAGTCCCCCCGACGCACTAGAGCAAGTGCCGAAAAAAGTTTCCGAAATGGTGCCAGCGCCGAGAGGTCTCTGGCAAGGCGCGGAGTTCGGAAGTCCTAACTACTATCTACTTGCATAATATAACGTAATAATGGAAGGTGCGGGATGGCCCGACCTGCCGCCCGGATTGTATTGAGTGAAGAGGAACGCAAGCAACTTGAGGCGATGAGGAAAAAGCCAAGAGCGGAGAACCGCTACGCGGAACGGGCGCGTATCATCCTGAGTGCGGCGCAAGGTTGCAGCAACAAAGAGATCGCTAGGGCACTGAATACGCGAGAGGCCCGGGTGAGCAAGTGGCGGGTACGCTTTGAGCGCGAGGGGTTGAGCGGACTACATGATGATTTTCGGGCCGGGCGCCCTCTTCAAGCAATGGAGAACTTTCGTGAGCTTTTGCTGACACGCTTGGATGAGGATCCGCCGGAGGGGTTTGCCCGCTGGAATGGCAGATTGCTGGCCAAGAGCCTGGGGGAGAGCGCGGATCGGGTATGGAGGGAATTGCGCTATCTGGGCATCAGTCTGCAACGACGGCGCAGTTGGTGCGTGTCAACCGATCCGCAGTTTTCGCAAAAGGCGGCCGATGTGATTGGTCTCTACTTGAGTCCTCCCGATAATGCCGTCGTGCTTTCGGTTGACGAGAAGCCTTGCATTCAAGCCCTCGAGCGGGCGCAAGGCTGGTTG
>JAXIPG010000013.1:0-3901 GCA_045403045.1 Terrimicrobiaceae bacterium | reverse complement strand
GGCAACGCATCTCTATCGGATTGCACAGGAAGCTGTCAGCAATGCTGCGCGACACGGTCGCGCAAAGACGATAGTGGTCGCCCTAAGCAGTACAGCCAACGAGACGAGATTGAGCATCACGGACGATGGCTGTGGATTTCCCGCGCCAGCCGACCGATCCGACGGAATGGGCTTGCGCATTATGCAGTATCGCGCGGAAATGATCGGCGCGGTGCTGACGATTGCAGCAAAAGGCGACGGCACGTCCGTAGCGTGCGTCCTCAAGAAAAAACGGTGAAAGAGCCCGGGCAGAGTTCGAAAGCGCCACGTGTTGAGCGGAACAATCTACGTTAGCGACAAGATGTCGGCACGGATTCTGGAAATTTTCTCCGGGAGGCACGCAATGGAGGAACGTTGCGCGCGAACTGTAACGGCCCGCATGTATTGTGCGCGTTCGAAGGCGCAGGGATCCGGGCAATTGCTCGCGCCAGTCTGTTCGCTCGAATATTCGCTTAAGGCATTATTTTCGACCTTGGTAGGTCAGGAGCGAAACCACTCCGTTAACGATCCGCAGCTAGACACCGATTTGCGGCGAGCTGCCCGTTGCAGGAGAGGAGCGCGGTGATGAGCTCCACGTTATTGAGGGAGGCCACAGCGCGCACTTTCGACATCACGTGCTGCGCGAACATTTGAATTGAAAGCGTTTTTCGAAAACTACTTTGGCCAGGTTGATTGAACGCACGCGATACCGTAAACAAAAGGCAAAGAGAGGCGCGCAATGCTCGATCGGTGGATTCCTGCGCGAGGAAGGCTTCCGGCCTTTTTAGCATCAGCGCGTCCCTCCGAACGACGACGGCGGAATCGCCCTCGGCCAAATTTGGGCCGCCGCCCGTGCGAAGCTGCACGAGAGTCCGGGATGAAGATTCACCACCTCACGGTCGCCGACGCCTTGGCCAGCCTGAAGAGCGGACTCGGGGGGCTGAGCGACGCCGAGGCGCAGCGGCGGCTCGTGGAGTTTGGGGCAAATGAAGTGGAGGAAGTCGCGCGCGAGGCGCTGCTGGTCACGTTTGCCAAGGAATTTGCGCACTTCTTTGCGATCATTTTGTGGATCGCCGCGGCGCTCGCGTTCTTCGCCGAGTGGCGCGAGCCGGGGCAAGGCATGGCGACACTCGGGTTCGCGATCGTCGGCGTAATCTTGATCAATGGCGCGTTCTCGTTCTGGCAGGCGTATCGCGCCGAGCAGGCGTTGGCGGCGCTCAAGAAATTGCTCCCAAATGCGACGAAGGTCGTGCGCTCGGGCGCAGTGCGGCAGGTGCCCGCTGCCCAGCTCGTGCCGGGCGACGTGATCCTGCTCGAAGCCGGCGACATCCTCCCCGCGGACTGCCGTCTCGTGGAGGCGTTCAGCGTGCGGGTGAACAATGCGACCGTCACCGGCGAGTCGCTGCCGGCATCGCGCGACGCCGAGCCATGCGACGAGCCCGATCCGATGCACAGCCGCAACACGCTGCTGGCCGGCACCTCGCTCGTCTCTGGCGAAGCGAAGGCGCTCGTCTTCGCGACCGGCTCGCATTCCGCGTTTGGGAAGATCGCGCTGCTCACCCAGACAACCGCCGACACAATTTCGCCGCTCCAAGTCGAGATCATCCGCGTCAGCCGCATTGTCGCCGGACTCGCGCTCGCGCTCGGGATCATCTTCTTCTTCATCGGTCGCGCGATCGGCCTGTCGTTCTGGGAGAACTTCATTTTCGCAATCGGGATCATTGTGGCCAACGTGCCCGAGGGGCTGCTCCCGACCGTCACGCTAGCACTCGCGATGGGCTCGCAGCGCATGGCTAAACGCAACGCTCTGATCCGCCATCTGCCCGCCGTCGAAGCGCTCGGCTGCACCACGGTCATTTGCACCGACAAGACCGGCACGCTCACCCAGAACTGCATGTCGGCCAAGCGGCTGTTCATTGCCGGTCGTATGTTTGAAGCCATCCCGGATGAACTCGCCGCGCTGATCGAGCCGCATCGTCGCTTTTTTGAAGTGGCGGCGTGCTGCCATGATTTGAAAGACGCTCGCTCTCCCGCCGGACCTGGCTGGCTTGGCGATCCGATGGAGGTTGCGCTGGTTCAGCTCGCCGCCTATGCGATGGCTGGGCTGCCGCACCGCCCGCGAGTAAACGAGATTCCGTTCGACTCGCAACGCAAGCGGCTCTCGACGGTGCATGCGGCGCCGGACGGCCCGGTGCTCTATTGCAAAGGTGCGCCCGAGGTCGTGCTCGTGCGGTGCACTCGGGTGGCGATGGATGGGGGCTCCGTCAAACTTTCGGCCGATCTGGCCGTCACGTTCCGCACCGCGGCGGAGGCCATGGCCGAGAAAGGTCTGCGCGTTCTCGCCTTCGCCTGGCGCGAGTTGCCCGAGAGTTTCGAGCTGGCGGGCGCGGAAGCGGAGATGACCCTTGCAGGACTCATCGGCCTTGAAGATCCGCCGCGCCCAGAAGTCGCCGCCGCACTCCAGAAATGCCGTGACGCCGGCATTAAAGTGATCATGGTCACGGGCGATCATCCCCACACCGCGACGGCGATCGCCCGCGAGATCGGACTGGTGCGCTCCGCCGCGCCCGTCGTGATCACCGGCGAGCAACTCAGGCATCTCTCGGACATCCAGCTCCAGCTCGCGCTCGACGCCCCGGAGATTGTGTTCGCGCGCGTCCTCGCGGAACAGAAAATGCGCATCGTCGGCGCGCTGAAAAAGAAGCGCGGGCTCGTCGCCGTGACTGGCGACGGCGTGAACGACGCGCCGGCCTTGCGGAAGGCCGACGTCGGCATCGCCATGGGCCGCAGCGGCACCGACGTGGCGCGCAAGGCCGCCGACATGGTGCTGCTCGACGACAACTTCGCGAGCATCGTCGCCGCGATCGAGGAAGGCCGCGCCGTCTTCGCCAACATCCGCAATTTCCTCACCTACATCCTCACCTCGAACGTGCCGGAGCTGATCCCGTATCTCGCATTTGTCGTTTTCCGCATTCCGCTGCCGCTCACGATCATCCAAATCCTGGCCGTCGATCTCGGCACCGACATGCTGCCCGCGCTCGGTCTCGGCGCGGAAAAGCCGGCCCCGGACATCATGAAAGCACCGCCGCGTTCGCGCGCCGATCGGCTGCTGAACTGGCCGCTCCTCGCCCGCGCCTATCTCTTCCTCGGACTGATGCAGACCGCTGCCGCGATGAGCGCCTATTGGTTCGTCCTGCGCAACGGCGGCTGGCACTTCGGCGAGAAGTTGGCGGCACACGACCCCCTCTATCTGCAAGCAACGACCGCTTGTCTCAGCGCCATCATCGTCATGCAGATCGCGAACGTGTTCCTCTGCCGCAGCGAACGCCAGCCGCTGCTCGCCCGCAGCCTCATGAGCAACAAGCTCATCCTCGTCGGCATCGCTACGGAGATCCTGCTGATTATGCTGATCGTCTACACGCCGTGGGGCCACGCGCTCTTCGGCACCGCGTCGATCGCGCTCGTCGTCTGGCTCTTCATCATCCCCTTCGCGCTCGGCATGCTCGCCCTCGAAGAGCTACGAAAATGGATTGTGCGCGCCAGCCCCAACCGCCCTACAACTGCCCTCACCCAAGACCAATATTGAATTTTGTTTCTCGTACAACTAACTACCTATGAATAAGTTCAACCAGATTTTAGATTTCAGGAAGATGGCTGCAAACGCACGTTGAGATAATCGAGGATGGTTTGCTGGTCGGGTTCAGGGGTGCCATCGGCGGCTCGACCAAAGTTAGGTTCGAGCTATCGAAAATCATGAAGGCTTACGACAACCTTCGGGAACGCCTCAAAGGAACGCGCGTTAAAGGTGGTGCTTCAAGAACGCGAGCGCAAGCGGAGGAGCTTTACGGAAAATCTATGAGCAAACAAACACGTGTCAGCCACC
>JAXIPG010000291.1:0-4445 GCA_045403045.1 Terrimicrobiaceae bacterium | reverse complement strand
TTTGGATGAGGCTGTTTTGTTCATGGCATTTTTGAAGATGCCATGTCACGGCAGCCTCAACACGCCACCGAAGCAGTCAGGCGAGCAAGAGCCCTACGGGCTCGCCCGCGTGCTTCGGACGGCATGCTGAAAAGGTACCAGCCGGCGCTGTCCATGAAAACCTCAGCGGCGGCCATAGAGGATGCGATCGATGTCTGCGTGTTGTGTTTTGCCCTTGGGGCTGGGCTTGGCGCGGCTGCCGATACCCAGGAAAGGATCATTGAGCAAGTCGGCCGGGGTCGCGGTGGTCAAAGGTTCCAGGCGTGCGGCGGCCTTACCCCGGTGCGACAACAAGATCCGTTCGCCTTTGGCGATGCGGCGCAGCACACCTTTGGCATTTTGCCGAAATTCGAGCATGGTCACGGTTTTCATGTGGTTGAAGTTTACGTTGAACTTGAAGTGTTATCAATGCTGGAGAGGAGTACGATGATTAGCTCCACGTCGTTGAGCGACGCCACGCAGACCTTCCCGCTCGCACGACTCTGTTCGTTCAACGGCCCATGGTTTTGGTGAAGATTTGATATGCTGGGTTGGACGTCAGCGCCGTTTCGGAGGCGTTCTCTCCCAATGTGCCATAAGCAAGCGGAAAGCTTCCTGCGCCGCGTCCTGAAGCGTTTCTCCGCGCGCAATTACTGCATCGCGCCACGCCTGTGGCAGCCAGATTTCGGCTGGGACCATGCCGGCGTTCCGCTTGCTTTCTCGATGGCGCTGACGACGTGCCCGGGCTTGTTCGATGGGATCAAGCGGTGAACTCCGGGGACGCCCTGGCCGGCGCTTTTCGGCCGGCGCGGTTTTGATTTTCGGATGCTTCGCCATTTGCGTGACTAGAGACTAACGCCCTCGCGCCGAGAAAGCGAAACCCATCGACTTCTTGCATTTTGTCGTATAATGCTCATCCCTAGAGACGATAAAGAAAGCCGAAAAGGCAAGACACTCCACTGAAGATTAAAAGCGGCCTCTTCCAGCCTGTAACTTTCAATCGCAACCGATCTAGCTTATGAGAATCATGCCACCAATAATCGGACGAAGCCGACAAGAAGACGGTGCTCGACGCATTCGCCGCGCACATGCAGAAAACCCGGGAACGTGTCGATAACCGCGCGCTCGGTATTCGTCGGCGGGAGGTTCGGCGTCCAATTCTCGGGCACGAACCAACTACTTGTACCGGCGGGGCCTTGCCAAATCTTATCCTGCGCGTACAAGGACAGGTGCCCAATCAAAAACAAACTGAAGACAGCCGGCCACCGACTGGTCCGAAGCGAATCCACCAAGGAACGCTCGAAACGTCGCGCAAAGGCTCCTTCAATTATCTTCGCTCGCGGCCTTCCAAAACGCTGTGTTAACAATCCGCAAAGCGTCGAAATCCAGCAAGTGGCCGCTTGTCGATGTCGAGATCGCGAGAGCTTCTTGCCGGCTTGGACGGTGTTAATGATATCCTGCGCTTTTAGCATTACCAGCCCAGAAAAGGTCAACGCTCCAAGCTTTCGACAGTGCGGATAAGATCAGTAGGGTGGTCAACGCTACACGAACGTTGGAGACGTTCTTGGCGCGTTGAGTGGCGAAAGTAGTATCTTGCGCTTTAAGCCCTTGATCCGTCATAGGGGCGCAGAGCTTTTACACGAAGCCGCGATCGTCAAGAAAAAATCGCTATCGGCGAACGAGGAAGCCGCACGGCGCGTGCATGAAAGAATTGCCGTTTCTAGTTTTTGGCCTCCCCAGCCGCGTTCCCCAACCGATGCACGGCCGAAAACCTCCGGTTTTGCTCCGGTAACGCGCCCGCATTCAAATGGTGGAAGTCTGGTTCAAGCGCAGAAAGCCGACATTTTACCCTGTTGCACGGGCTTGCGGGTCGGTGGCCAGCGACTACCGGATAGAAGGGAGGGGAGCGCCGTGGCGGGAGGATCCGCCTATCGCGGTAGGAATTCCCATGCAACGCAAAGCCGTTTTGAGTGCGGCGCAGCAAGCGGCTTTGATTGCCTTGCCGCCCACCTTCGGCCCATTTCCTCCGTGAACGAGCCCTTTGGAATTCGTTCTTCTTCTTTTTGGGCTTCTCGGTCTCCAACACGATCACATTTTCTAGCAATTTCTGAATAATCGCGCGTACAACGTACGTAAGAGCAACCGCAAACATGTGCCTGATACAAGCGAGCCGAGCTGAAGCCGGCCGCTCTCATAGGAGGACCTGTCGCACCGATTGTTCCGAGCCCTGTCGAGAGCCAGATCCCTCTTTTACGATTTACTTCTTTCGCAATGCCAATAGCAATGGCCTTCATCCCCCTGGTTCTTCGCGATGCGGTGCTATCGCAAAGTGGTAACACAATCGAACGGCCAGCACCGACGTTCGGAAAACAAATATAACATAATATGTCAGATGTTGATTACTTCCTGAAAATTGACGGAATTAAGGGCGAAAGCCAGGATACGAAACACGCGGGCGAAATCGAGATCCAGTCCTTCTCGTGGGGTGCCACGCAGAGTGGCAGTTTTGCCCAGGGCGGTGGCGGCGGCGCCGGCAAAGTGAATATGCAAGACTTCCATTTTACAGTGTTTCACGGCGTAGCCAGTCCAAAGTTGATGCTCGCCTGCGCCACCGGCCAGCACATTCCCTCGGCGGTGTTGACGGCCCGCAAAGCGGGAAAAGACCAGCAAGAGTATATGAAGGTCTCGTTCTACGATCTTCTGATTTCGTCTTTCCAAACCGGGGGGAGCAGCGGCAGCGTGAACCCTACCGATCAGGTTTCGTTTAACTTCGGGAAAATCGAGCACGAGTACAAAGAGCAGACAAAGGGAGGGACCCTTGGCGGCAGCGTCAAGGCCTCCTTCGACCTGAAGAAGATGCAGGGAAGTTAAACACGAGCCCCGCCTTTGCAGCAACGTCTTCGCTTGTGGTGCCGGAGGCTGGAAGCAAAGATGCAGAGGTGGAACAAGACTCCGGACCACCGCATGACCGCGCGGCAGCGCTTGGACTGCCTGGAAAGTGGCCTCAAGCTGGGCCGCGCGGAGCGGAGAAGCGCATACGTGCACAATTTGCCGCTTGCACGTATGCACGCCCTTCCGCGGATCTTCTTTCACGCCCCGCCGTCAGCCGACCGCTTGAATACAGGCTCGAAAGCTTTCCGCTAACGGCCAGCGACGCCCTTATCTACACGGGCGGGCCTGTTCAACATACAGTTTCATTCCGGGCTTCGCCGGAACAAAACTTCAGGGTTAGGCGTTGCGGCATCGGTTTTTGCAGCGCGCGCTGGCAGGATTGCTCCGCCTCAACTGGTCAACGGCTTGGTGAACTCTGTGCGCCAATTGGTTGGGTCGGGACTCGACTCCGGTCCCGCGACGTAGCACTCGTAGAGGTCCGGGGCAGGTGTGTGCCCGTCGGCTGTAATCCAGTCTAGAAACTCGCCCCAAGCGTCAGCGAGACCCTCGTAAGGCCCGTGGTAAACCGTCCGCGCCACCTTCATGGCGGGCCACTGGCTCGGCTTCACTCGTCCCGCTGCGACTACCGGCGCGCTGACGGGCACGCCAATCTCGAAATCCCATGTGTCCTCGGCCATCTTCAGGTGGTGGTTGAACCACGGCCCGGTGGGCGTGATGCCCTGAGCGGCAATGGTGGCCATCAACTCGTCGATGCCTGGCCCCATGACGCTCTGAATCTCATCACGCGGAATCGTGAGGTGAATGACGGCAGTGAGTTGGGATTTGGTCTGGGTGATGTGTGGTGTGTCGAGCATGATGTGTGTTCTTTCAGTTGGTTTGAGGCAGTTCTCGGTGTGTGTTCCATGGACTCGACGAACGGCTTGGCTCATTTAGGACATGGTCACAGTTTTTTTAACGGGACGCGAGCGACGCCTAACGTTTAAGGAGTGTATCCGCCGTGGTGGCTGGCAAGAAGGGGTGAATGCGGGAGGGGGCTGATCCAGCCGGCATGGCGGATACACTTCTGTTGGACTGAGCCGGTTTGCGCGACGGGCCGCTTCTCTACAGGGGAAAGTAAGGGGGCGTTGGTGCGTGGAAGTGCGCGGGCCTGGGCATGGAGAGGGCCTCATGTTGTGGACGCGCGCCGGAGGGATTGGCCGTGCATTTTTTGGGTTGCGAAGGGCTTCTACACAGGGTCGGTCCGGGGCTTCTACACAGGGTCCGTCCGTGCATACGTGCACAATTTGTCGCCTGCACGTATGCACGGACTTCTCTGAAAGCGTTTGTCAAGGAGTAAAGTGAAGATACGCGCTTTGCTGAGTGTTAGATTTTTGTAGAGAGCCTTTGCTTCGTATGTGTTTAGCGCCCCATTTTTGAGTCTGGCGTAAGATTTTGCTGGCTTCCGGGATCGCCAGGGTTTAGGAGCCGGGAATGTTTGCGGCCCGCATCGTTCAGGGACGCCGGATTGGCCGGGAGGAGATCGAGCTGATCGGGCG
>JAXIPG010000090.1:0-11907 GCA_045403045.1 Terrimicrobiaceae bacterium | reverse complement strand
TAAGGATTCCTTCGTAATGGGCCAGGGTGATCCAGAAAGTGGTCCAGGTGCCGCCCTCCAGATCGGCCTCGCCGCCCGCGTCGGTTGATCCGACGCATGCAGAATACGTCGCCGGACTGGCGGCGTCGTTATTACGGGACGGCCTTGCGGTGTTCTTCGACCAAAATCGAGGTGACGATGAGGAGAAGGTTCCATGGCCAATCTGGATGGAAGACAAGATCGAAGTGGCGGATCATGTGCTTCTGGTTTGTACAGAGCTGTATTGGAAAAAGGTGCGCCAGAAGGTTACGGAGTATGAAGGACTCGGCGTGTGCTGGGAAGCCTCATATACAATCGGCTCTACGTCGCCAAGCTGAACACGACCAAGTTTATCCCGATTCTGTTTTCCCGTATGGATGACGGAGGGGGTTTATCAGAGGTGAGCACGGAGTGCAATAATCGGGTATTATTGTAACGGTGGATTGGGTACAATCGCCGATCGCATGCTTGTCGACGTGACACACCAACCGCGATTCTGTAGCAATACTCGCACGAGAATATGAGGGCCGGTTTGTGTTTTTCACATTCTTGACGACGCGGAGAAATTGGTCTCCTCCTTTTGGCGCGAAATCTCTCGTCTCTTACTCCAATCGCGTCAGTAATCGATTCTGCCCGGAAGAGCTGCAACCCTATATTGCCGGCTCGCCGCAGCACTGGATGAAATCAAAGGCAGCGCTGACGATTATTTTCGGTGCAGAACAAGATTTTTTCGGGTTCTTCACGAAACCGAAGCATTCTATCGCGCACGCCCGCGAAATTCCGGAGGCAGCGCGCACCTTCTTCCTAGTCATTTTCGACGAAGGCATCTCGGCCTTTCGGCCGAAGGAAACCCCCAATGGAAATAGCTCCCGGAGCGGGAAGCTGAGCCCTGAGGATCGGTATGAGGGCGGCATGGCAAAGAGTCGTCTCACAATCGCTCGAATGCTCGAATCCTCGCGACTGGCTGCAAATCACTTACCCTTTTTTCGTCTACCGGATATTCGGGCGGCGAATACACGTTGAAAGTCACTGCTGGCTCCTCGCCGCTGTTGATAAACTTGTGCTTTACGCCCGGAGGGATGATCACCACATCGCCTGCCTTCATCGGGAACGCTTCCCTCCGATCTCTGTGGAAAGGTCGCCTGCGACAAGCAGAAGGACTTGATCGCTCTTCTCGTGAGCCTCCGGCTCCTCGCCCGTAGCCTGGCCTGGTCCGAGCTTCATTACCGCGGTCTGACTTCGCTTCGTGGTCTGCAGGACTTTGAACCACTCCGACGTTCGATGGATATTCTGACGTTTCATGGCACTAACGGCGGTGCTTCCAGCGAGCTTCAACCCACTCCAGTGTTTTTCGTCGGTCTTCGCCTCTTCGTTCAATGACTTCCTTGCGGGCCTTTTTTTCCAGAGGCCTGCCGCGGAAAGCGCGAGCGCAAACCAAACGCGTGCGACTAACGCCGGATTTTTACTCATTTACGAAGGAATCCTTACGCCTACCCACTCCGCGCGTCGTGCAGCGGGAAGGGGCAGCCATCCTCGCCCTGGTGGAGCAACGGAGGATATATTCGGCGCGCAGACGCACGCTTGGTTCCCCAAACCCGCCTTTGGTGACTCGTTGTTCAGCGCCTGTCATCCAACTGCGACGCAGACGATGCTGCGGCTGATGCCACGACATCTTTCGCCGATCCCGGCGTCGTCCGCTGCCAGCTTTGTGGCGCGCAGTATCGCGTCAAGACAAGCGTGGCAAAAGACAACTCCATTCGCCTCAAGCTCGTGCCGATGACAGGCACGGTAAAGGAAGGCACGGTAAAGGAAAAGACACACTAGCCCATTCCGCGCAAAGAACGCCAGAAAAGGCGCCGGTCCTTCACGGGCCGGCGCTTTCGCCTGTATTGCTCTAATCCGCGAGGCGCCAGGTCCGAACACGGAGGATTGGCGTGCCGCTGTGAAGTTCGAGGTCGCCTTCAACTTCAAGCGAACGCGCGGCAAGGTCCCAATCGATATCGAGTCTCTTGCCTTCCGATCCCGCGAGGAGCAAGGCGACTGAATCGCCTCGATCGTCGCGCACAAGAAGTCCGGGAGGCGCGCCTCCGCTCAGGCAGCGAATGGCACAGCCGCGATGCACCTTGCCGGTCGCGGGACGCATGACCCCGAGAAAGCATTTGGTGTCCACCAGTTCGCCGACGAAGGTTCCTTGGCCAAGGGAAATGACCTGTGGGGCTTTCGTGTTGGGCCCCTCGATCAGTTCGATCGACTCAGGCTTGTTCACTTCGATCATCGCGACGCCGTTTCGATAAATGAGGCTGCCTTTGAACCGGATGTGCCGACCATCCTTTCCACGGAGCACCTCAGGAGCTCCGAATTTTCCCGATCCAACGAGCAGGAAGTTCATACCGGATTTGGCTCCCGTTTCGTTGATTTGCAAGACCGTCAGGGGGGATTCAAAAAGAGTGCCTTCGAAGGTGCGTTCGACGCCGAACTCGAACGCGCCTGGGTCGATGGGGTTTTGCAACTTTGCGGCCACCAGGAAGAGCATCGAAATCGCAGCAAAGAGGGCGGCGCAAACCATTCTCAAGTATCTGCCGAGACCGGCTGGGCTCTTTGACTGCCAACCGATGTAAAAGTCGGAAGTATCGACGGCATTGGGACGACAATGCCCTTCAATTGGGACGCCGTCCGACTTCGTCCCTGGCGGCAGCGGCTTCGTTGAAACGTAGATATCCTCGCCGATCAGGCGAACAGCGTAGGTTGGCGCGATCTCGGTGAAGGGAGGAGGGCTGCATCCGTCCTCGACGTGATACTGATAACCGTGCCACGGACAGGTCAGACAACCAGCGACGATACGGCCTTCGCCAAGCGGACCGCCTTGATGCCGGCACACATTCGACAATGCGAAGATTCTGCCGTCATGAAGGAACAGAGCGATCCGTTCCCTGACGGCAACGACGACCTTCCCCGAATCGGGGACCAAGTCATCGCACCTGGCCACGGAGACGAATCCGTCCTGTCCCGCAGCGCGCCCCATTCTATCCAGTTTTTGTTCGTTGGCGAAAGCCGCCAAATGTAGGAGCAGCAAACCCGCAAATCCGACACCTAGAGCGGCAGGAAAGAACGGGTTTCTTTCCGATTGGAGTGCTCCGAGAAAGACATGCGAGACTACGAGTGCGTACGCCACATAAACAAGCATGTGCATCGTTTTCCAAAACGACGGGCCCAGATTCTTGAGCCAGAAATCATGGCTGGTGGCCGCCATCACAAAGAAAATGCAAAGAGCGGCCAGCCCAAGCGCCTCAAACGGAAAATGAGCGATCTGGATCGGATTTGAAAAGACTGAGAGATAATCCCGACGGTAGGAAGTCAGCACACTGACGAGAGGATTCAGGTTTCCTCCGGCATGAAACTGGATGAGGGCAAAGGCGCCGTGAACCAGAGCAAGAAGGAACATGGTCACGCCGAGATGCCGCCGGTTGTAAAGCAAGGGAAGAAATCGGCGGTCAAGTCGTGCCAGCGGGCCGATGGCGAGAATGACGTGCAGCAGGATAATCGCTGCGATTGAGGTAAAGCGAATGACAAACGTCTCGGCGGTTGTCGCAGGCTGAGAGAGAAAAACAGTTGCCGCATAAATGGCTAAGCCCAGCAGCAACAAGGCTCCGATCGCAAAGTCATACAGCCGCTTCTGGCGGTTCCAGCCCACGGCACGATACGCAATCGACATTGAGTTATTTCGGATTGAGTGGGAGCGTTCCAATCACGCGCTGTTCACCCGCGAGAGTCAGGAATGTCAGGACGCCAGGAATCGTGTGGTTCTCTCGAGGCAGATCGAAGAGGAGCCGCGACGGCCCCCAGACTGAGCCGAGAAAAACGGCGCCCTTTGAAACGCCTCCGGTCTCCGCTTCGGGACTCCAGTAAAGCGCGACGCCCGATTCGTCAAGGGAGCGAGATACATCAAGCTGTACCTGGTCCCTTTCGCCGTCGGTTCGCAAGGTCGCTCTGATCGGAAGGCTTTGAGGTAATGACCTCGCGAATGCGACGACATCGGGAAGCGGAGCGGGTTGCAATTGCGTCGCGATGGAGAAGCGCTCGCGAGGACGGCTTAGGAGCGCCGCAGCGCAAATAACCGGAAGTAATCCGGCAAGAGCGATAAATGCGACGCCGTGAATTCGCCGCTGCATGACAGGGCTTACCGGTTGCTCGGGATTTGGCGGCAGATAGCGCTGGCGAAAGGCCCGGAGCGTTTTCAACGCCATTAGCGGCCAAAGAGCAACTGAACCCGGGAGGATTGCGAGGCGAAAGCCCCAGCTTCCAGACTTGGCTGTGGAATCAATGCGACCCGACCAGTATAGGACGAACGGGATTGCAAAAACGAACCCGAAGGCGGCGTAGAACAGCGCGGCCGTCCAGAATAAGCCGACAATCGTTTCAAACATGCCTGCTCATTTTTCGCTCTCTTGAGGTGTTCCCGAATTGCTCAGCGCTTGGAAAACCAAATCTCGTAGGTTCCTGGATCAAGATCGTTCGGGTTTGTAACGCCGACCAAGTTCGGTTCTTCGCCTGTAAATTTCTTGACTGTCTCGGCCAGCCCGGTCAAAAATGGCTCTTCATTTGCGCTCTTCGAGAAACGAATCTCCAGCTTCTCAGGAGCAATCAATTTAGCCTCTTTGGCGTTACTTAAAACGTCAACGCCCTGGACAGTGATTCCTTTCTCCTCAAGCGCTTGAGCCAGCTTCTCGCCCCGTATGTGCTGAGATTCATCGGCGGCGACTATGAAAACGGGAGGTATGGCTTTCCGTCCTTCGTCAGCTGTACGCGGCAATGAATTCCCCGCATTGAGTGATGTTATGGCTGATTTGGCTATTACCCGGAGCGCCGTCCTCGGACTCGAAATCAACAACATATCCAGTTGATCACTGACGAACTGTGAGAGTTCAGGAGAAGGCTTGGCAAGGTCTACCAAACCTGCGGCGATCTCCTGAAGGCGACGGTAATCTTGCACGAGGCTAAGCAACGCCAGCTTTATCTGAAGACCAACGCGGATTTGCTTCTGATCCGGATTCCCTCCTGCCTTGTTATTGATAAAGCTCCAGTTCCGGTCCATACGAGATAGCTCGATAATCAGCGCTTTTCTGTAAGATTCATCGGCTTCGACCAAAGTTTGAATGTCCAGCATTAGTTGCCTTCTTAGAACTTCGACTTCTGTCACGGTCGGAATCAGGCTCGAAATGCCCCGCACCAGGAGGGGCTTGAGTTCTTGCTGGTAATTCTTTTGCTCGAGCAGCTGCGGCATCGTTCGAAGGGCGTCGAGCCTGACGCTCTCATTGGTTGCATTCGCTGCCACCGTTGACAAGACGCTAACGGTCATCTCCGGAGAGATTCGCCCCGATGCGAGCAAGTGGTCCACATAGAAAATGCAATACTGCTGTTTGATCGGATCTTTGTCGAATGCGTCGGCTAGAAGCTTCCGCGTCTGCTCCATCTGCCGCTCTCCCTCCATACTGAAGAAGGTGAGAATAGTGATCATCGTTCCGGCGACCGACAAAACGACCGGAACCGAGATCTTGTGAATCAGATCAACGAGTGAGAACTTTGGCTTGGGCTCCTTGATGACGTCGCCACAGTGCGGACAAGTGTCAGCGTTTTGGGATATCGGACCGCCACATTCTTTGCCTTGCACCATCGCCATAAGCACTCGTTGAGAGGATCGATTTCAGTTGCGTCTTAGGAGTGGCAAGTGTTCGCAGCTATTGCCGCAGCTTTATCTATTGCGGTGGACCATTATCGTCCGCAGCCATCTGAAAAACCGCATGGTAGCGGACCTCATTTGCCGCCATGGTGTTTCCAAACGAATCATGCGATGAGGCGACCATCAGCGCATTCGGACCTTTGCCGAAGGCGACATACCCGCCCCGATCAATAAAGTGATTGTTGATGACTTGGTCGGCTGAATCGGTGACCAGCCACACGGTCACTACGGCGGATGCAAGCGGCCTGTTACTGGGACGGTCCACCTCAAGTTGTTCGAGGAGCTTCTTGAAGGTCTCGTTGATTTCCTCGCCAGGAAACTGCCGCGCAGCAAGTAATGGAGCGACCGTCGCGCGAAGGCCACGGTTTCTTCGCTCCGCCCCGCTGAGTGCCGCTTGTAGTCGGCTGTTCTCTTTTTCAAGCTCGTCCAACCGTCTCGTGATCATCGAATTCGAGGAGATTGACCATCCGATGACAGCGAGTCAAGAGGGTGGCCAGCCATCTGTCCGCTATTGCAGTGTGCTCACCCATGGCGTGATGTCCATGCCTGCCGCCTTCCATGCTCCCATTCGAACTCTCAGGTGCGGTCCATCATTTTGATCGTATTACCGGAAGGCGCGGCGTTGCGCAATGAAAGATTCTCAAAAAGCAGTATGGCGATCGAAATGGTGTGTGCGGACACGGTTTGACGATGCGAAGTAGTGAACAATTTTGCCGCATTTCTTGCCGAACGGCCAATGCCATCGACTCCCCTAAGGGCGTGCCGCCTCAGTTCTCCCGATGCTTCGATGTAAGGAATCTGCAGGCGGCGCGACGAATCGGAAAGCCTATGAACGAACTGAGCAAAACTGAAGTTGTCGTTGCATGGATTTGCCGAATCGTCGCAGCCGTCATCTTGTTGCAGACGCTTTTCTTCAAGTTCAGTGCAGCACCGGAATCTGTCTATATTTTCACCAAAGTCGGACTTGAGCCGTGGGGTCGCATCGTCTCCGGCGTCGCCGAGCTTATTGCTGCCATCCTTCTCTTTGTGCCGGGGTTTCCATGGTTCGGCGCTGGGCTCGCCCTTGGCGTGATCGGCGGGGCTATCGTCAGTCACCTTACGGTGCTCGGCATTGAGGTCCAAGGCGATCACGGTCTGCTCTTTGGTCTTGCCGTTGTCGCTGCCGTCTGTTCCGCCATCATTCTGTTCATTTGCCGCCGCACCGTTCCGATAATCGGCAACTTCTTCCTCAAATGAACTCCCGAATCATTCTTGACTCCATGAAGGAAGTCCTCGGCCAAGGCGAAGCGCTGCTCATGGCCCTCGACGACGTGGCCTACGCCACAAAGATTCCAGCGGCATTCAATGCCTCTGTGGGCGGACATTACCGGCATTGCCTGGATCATTTTCGGAGTGTGTTCGATGGACTGGATGCCGCGGAAGTCAACTACGACAACAGAAAGCGCGACCCGCGAATTGAAACGGTCCGCGAAGTAGCGTTGACCAACACGAGGGAACTTCTCCGCGCGAGCGAAGGACTCGGCGATTGGACATTGGACTACCCGATCCACGCTCGGAGCAAGGTTTCGTATGCGATCGATGAGTCGCCGTCGGCGCCTTCGACCCTCGCCCGCGAGATCATGTTCTGCGTGGTTCATGCGGTTCATCACTACGCTCTCATCCGTGTGATGTGTGGTATGCTGAAGGTTCCGCTTCCCGATGGATTTGGAGTCGCACCCTCGACGATCAAGCACCAGGAGGCGGTCGCGTCGGTCAGTGATCGCCGCTCGAACTCTCGCGACGTTCGAAGAGCGCCGCTGCATGAGCTCGATAAAGCTGCTTGATGGGACGATGAGTCCGGAACCATGGTTTCATGCCACGAGCATCGGAATATTTCTCCTGACGTTCCTCTCGGAGGATTCGGCTACGCTGGCGGGGGGCCTGTCGGCAGGCTTGGGCAAATTGTCCTGGCCGCTGGCCTTTGCTTCATGCTTCCTTGGCATCTGGATTGGCGATCTCGGCCTTTACGCGCTGGCGCGGTTTTTCGGGCGTCCTGTCGTCAAGCGGTTTCGGTTGCGCAAGGCATCCGAGACGCTGAATCAAAGTGAAGTGTTGTTTGCGCGGCACGGCTTGTTTGCCCTGGTCATTTGCCGGTTCATTCCGGGAACGAGGCTCCCCACTTTCCTTGCCGCGGGAATCCTGCGGATGCCGGCAGGACACTTCGCTGTAATTACCGGGATTCTCGCTGCGGGCTGGGTGGGGTTGCTTTTTGTGGTGTTGCGCCAGTTCGGAGGGCGCACGGGAAGCGTTCTCAATTCCCCGCATGGAATACCCCTGGCAGCGGTCGCCGGAATTGCACTCGCGCTCTTCTTGACGCGAAGCCGGTGGATCTCGCTCGCTCGGAAGTTTCTCGGGATCCCGGCAATCCAACGTTGGATGCAATGGGAGTTCTGGCCACCGTGGCTCTTTTACCTACCGATCGGTCTTAACTATCTGCGGCTTTCGATCAAGTACCGCGGCTTGAGTCTGCCGACGTGTGCGAATCCCGGAATGTTTACTGGGGGTCTGATTGGCGAATCGAAGCATGAAACGCTTAGCGCTCTCGCGAGGGTGAATCCGGAATGGGTCGCATCGAGCATCCTTATCAGAGAGGGCGATGTGAGCAGCCGCATGGCACGCCTCGAAGATGGGATGCAATCGATCGGTCCCGATTTTCCCATCGTGCTCAAGCCGGATGTTGCACAGCGGGGCAGCGGATTCAAAGTCGTCAGAACTGGCGCCCAAGCGGAAGCATACTTCTGTGAGGTTGATGTTTCCGTCATCGCCCAGCGATACATCCCTGGTCCGCACGAGGCAGGGCTCTTCTACTATCGTTTTCCCGCCGGAAAGGAGGGGAGGATTTTTGCAATAACCGAAAAGATCTTCCCCGTGATATCTGGCGATGGCGACCGGACTATTGAAGAACTGATCCGGGCGGACGTCCGCGCGGCAATCATGGCGGAGACCTATCTGCGAAGGTTTGCCCGTACGCGTAATCGCGTTCTGGCACCGGGCGAAACCCTGCGCCTTGTCGAGGCTGGGAATCATGCGCAAGGGTGCATCTTTCGTGATGGAATGCGCCTGTGGAGCAGACAGCTTGAAGCCCGAATTAACGCCATTTCAGAGGATCTTCCTGGATTCTACATTGGCCGATACGATGTTCGTTTCAGTTCGATCGAGGAGCTTCGAAAGGGGGAAGGATTTACAATTCTCGAGCTGAATGGAGCGGCCTCAGAGGCTACGAGCGCCTATGATTCCAGTAAGTCGGTGCGCGATGCCTACCGCATCCTGTTCCAGCAATGGGAACTTGTTTTCGCCATTGCCGACGAGAACCGGCGGCGCGGGCATCGAGCGGACTCGTTGGCGACGATTCTTTCAGAATGGCGGCGTTATCAAGAATGCAGCCTTTGTCACCCTTTGGCCGATTGAGCAATATGCAGCGTAAGCTTTCTTCCCTGCGAGGACGGTTTTGTCCTGGCAATGTTTTCACCAGAAGATCTTGCCTCATTTGTTATGATTTTCGCGGTTGAAGACAGTTAGGCTAACTGACAGCCGCGAGTTCCTGATGCTCGCCGCGGAGTTGGATTACGGCCAACCGAAGGCTGCTGGCGTGTTCTTTGCGTCCCTGTCCCGGCGCATGAGGTGTTCCGAAGCGGAGTGTGGCCGTGAGGGATTGCTTGCCCAAAAGGTTCCAGAAATGGTGGGCGAAGACCATGTCCCTCCAGTAGCAGATCTCATCGACGACACTCCCGCCTTGCAGGTCGTAGCTAATCGCGGCTGGAGTGATTGCGTTATGGGAAATGACGGCCGCCTGCAGGAGGGAGCTTCGAAAGGGTAGGACAGTCGAGCCGTCGGAACTGGTGCCTTCAGGAAATAGGACGACCGGGATCCCGGTTTTCAAGGTGCTCGCAATGGAGCTGAGGTGCTTAGACACGGCAGTTTTGCGTCCACGATCGACAAAGATGGTTCCTGCCATTCGCGCGAGGGTTCCGAAGATTGGCCAATTGCGCACCTCGCTTTTTGAAATGAAGACGGCCTGACACACCGAGGAGATCACGAGGATGTCGAGATAGCTGAGATGGTTGGACACGATCAGGCCGTTCTCGGGGACGGTGCCGGAGACACGGACTTCGCAGTCTATGAGGTCGAGGAACTTTCGGCTCACCCATTGGGCCCAGCGTGCACGCCAATTGCTTTTGCCTGGTAGCCGAAGCCGCAAAAAGAGAGTCAGCCCGCGGAGGAAGATGCCGACGCAGCACGGTGCTCGCAGCGCTTTGAGAAGGGAAGCAACCGGAGAGCCTCCTGCAGGTATAGAGGTACAGGTTGGGCCCGCCCGCAATGCTGACGCGTAAAACCCGCGGGCACGGAGTCGTCCCTCCAACGCAGAATCCTCCCCTGCAAATCGGCCCTCGGAAAACGCCTTCATCGTTTCGGCAGGAAGTGTGCTTGGGCGCCAAACGGCGAGTTCTTGATGTCCAGCAGTGTCAGGAAATCGATTGTACCGAACTCGCGATCAACGGCGGGTGGGCCGCAAATCTTCGCGCCGAGGCTGAGGTAGACTCTAAGAAGCCTTGGCGGGGGCGGGCAGGGGCGTGGGGTTGGATCGATGGGAATTGCCAGGGCGGGTAACGGGTGTGTTTGTAATGCCAAAGTGACAAGATGCGCCCTGCTCAACTGATGAAACATCGCAGAACCGAGGGCGGGATCCTGGGAAGTGAGCGAGCTGCACCCGATGAGGTATCGCGTTCCATGGTCGACGGCATAATTTGTGATGCCCTTCCAAAGGAGGCTGATGACGGAGAACGTGCGGTGAGCCTTGTGAATGCAGGCGCGCCCAAGTTCGATCAGCGATTGGCGGATGGGCTCATACGGTTTGAAATCGAACTCGCGGGCGCAATAGAAGCCGTGGTCGCTTCGTGCGGCCGTATGACCGGTTTGCATGCGGTAGGTGCCGACGACTTTCCCGGTGGCTTCGTCCGTGACGATGAGGTGTTCGCAGACGCGATCGAACTCATCTTCGTCCAGGCCGGTGAAAAACGATTCCGCGAATCCCTCATGAAGTTCGAGATTAAAGACTTCAAAGCGCACACGCAGAGCGGCCTCGACCTCTCCACGCGTCCGGGCAAGCCGCAGACTGTAGCGACAATCGACGGGCGCTGCCTGATGGTTTCTTGGAGACGTGTGACGATCGTCGACCCCCACGACCGTCGCGCTCATAGCTGAAGACCTCCCTGGTCGGGTTTGAGGAGATTGGCAACGAGGCCGGTCCAGCCGGTTTGATGCGATGCGCCGACACCGCGGCCGTTGTCGCCGTGGAAGTACTCGTGGAAGAGGACGTAGTCCCGAAAATGCGGGTCGTGCTGCATTTTTTCGCAGTGGTTGAAGACCGGGCGCTGGGCGGACTCGTCCTTAAGAAAAATGCGCGTGAGGCGTCGGGCAAGTTCGTTGGCGACCTCGCGGATTGTCAGATATTTTCCCGAGCCGGTCGGGCACTCGATCTTGAAATCGTTACCATAGTACTTGTGGAACTTTTGGAGCGATTCGACGAGCAGGTAGTTGACGGGCATCCAGATCGGGCCGCGCCAGTTCGAGTTTCCACCGAACAGCCCCGAACTCGATTCGGCGGGCTGATAGCTAACGCCCAGTTCATTTCCGCCGCAGCCGAAAACGTAGGGATTCGCTTCATGCGTTTTCGAGATGGCGCGCACGCCGTAATCGGAGAGAAATTCCGTCTCGTCGAGCATGCGGCGGAGCAGGCATTTCATCCGGCGGCCGCGCAGGAGCGAAAGCAGATGGCGCTCGCCGCGACCGGGCTCGTCCCATCGCGAGACAAGCTTTGCGAGGTCCGGCCGGTAGTTCAGGAACCATTTGAGACGCTGGGCGAATTCTGGGGCTCGTTCAAGGCTCTCGGGCTCTAGAACCTCAACGGCGTAAAGCGGAATCAAACCCACCATCGAACGCACCTTTAGCGGCAGCATGCGCCCATCAGGAAAGTTCAGGACGTCGTAGTAGAATTCGTCTTGTTCATCCCAGAGACCAATGCCGGATTCGCCGATATTATTCATTGCCTCGGCGATGTGGAGGAAGTGCTCGAAGAACTTGGTTGCGATGTCTTCGTAAACCGGGTTGTGCTG
>JAXIPG010000175.1:0-16219 GCA_045403045.1 Terrimicrobiaceae bacterium | reverse complement strand
GGCGACGTTCTCCCGGAAGCCCGAGTCGGAGACGAGCTCGTCTTCGAGGTAGAAGCGCAGCGCGTTCGGGTGAGGTCGGAGCTTGTCGTCGTAAAATCGGCCGAGGATGCGTTCGGCTTCACCCACTGAAAAATCCGCGGCGGTGATGCTTGCGGGCGGAGGCGAAGCGGCCAGGCGCCGGTCGTTGAGGCGCTCACAGAGCAGGCTCATGGGCGGCACGGCGTCGATCTCTTCGATCGGCACGTCCTGTGCCGCGCCCGCCGCCGCGCGGACGATACGCGTAGCAACATCCGCGGGAAGAATGGGAGGCTGGCCGGCGCGTTTCGTGCCCGGCTCGTAAACGGCCTTGTAGGCCTGCGGACCGGAGAGCAGCCGCAGCTCGACACGATGCTCCATCAGCGAGGGCATGGCGCGCCGCCACCGTTCGAAACGGGCGAGAAAGTCGTCCCGCACGGCCACGGCGACACGCGCGGGGCGCGCCTGGAAATCGAACCGGCGCACGAGCGCACGGCGCTCGTCCGGCGGGCCGGACTGCAGGCGCTCGCGCAGAGCGGCGGGCGGGCGGTTCTCGACGAGATCGGCAAGCTGCGTGAGAAACGTGCGTGCGGACTCCCGGGCAAGGGTATCGGCTTCCGTGTTGGAGGAGGCGCGATCTTCCCCCTTGACGAAGATCTCCTCAAATTGATCGAGGATCAGCACGGGCCATGCGGCGGAGCCGGCGGCATCGGTCGAATCAGCGTCCTCTTCCGCCGGGGCCCGTCGAAACCACGGCTGGCTGCGGTCGTGAAAGAACTCCCAGAGCGTGAGCGCCTCCGGCGCTTTAGGGCGCGTGCAGCCGGGGATTTCGCTTGCACACGCGGCAATCACGTCGCCGTGGAGAGGCCGGGACGCGAGATCGTCGTAGCAGCGCCGGAGGAGGACAATCGGGTGTCCGGCTGCTCGCAACATCGGGACAAGGCCCGCGCCGATGATCGAGGATTTCCCATACCCGGAAACGCCGTAGAGCACGGTGAGCGGGGCGCGGCGAACGCGATCGGTCAACTCGCGCACTTCGGGGTCGCGCCCGTAAAAATAATCGCGGTCGGCCTCGGTGAAATGGGCGAGGCCCAGCCAGGGGCGCTCCGGGGTAGCCTGAGGCTGCTCCACGGCAACGAGGCCCGCGCCGGCGGATGGTGCAGGGTCGCTCATTGCGACGGTCCATCCGCGGAGGCGCCCGGATTCAGGAGACGCTGCTGCAAGGGGCGGCGAGGCGTGCGGCGAACGCAGCGCTGATCTCGCCGCCAGCCGCCTGCTCAGCGTCGATGTTTGCAAAAGCGCGCGGCTCGTGACGCGGAGGCAGCGGTGTGTCGTCGATCGCCACGGGAAAATAGAACGGGCGTGAATGCGTCATGGACTGGACTCGCTGGGCCGCCCAGTTGCGCTCCTTGTGGTAGTACGACTCGCTCCGGCCCTCGGTCGTGCGGGAGATGACGGAAATGAAGAACCCGCAATGGCGGCACACCGCATCTTCGAGGTTGCTATCGAAGTCGTCGCCGCAGATGAGCCTTTCGTCATCGAGCCAGACCAGGCAGCCGGCTGTCCGCAATTTCTTGACGATCCGGAAGGCGGCTGCCGCATCGCCCGGGGCGTGCGAATAGCTGACAAAAATCGAGCCGCCGGGCATCACCGGTTCCATGAGCGGAATGGCGAGGTTTGTGCCTGGGACGACGCCGGACGTAAGCGGCGGTTCCTGAGCATGGGCGCGCCGGCGCGGTTTCCAAAGAAGGCCGGTGGCGGCATGCGCGCTCGAAGGACACGGGCTTCGCAAAGTTGAATTCGCTCCGCCGATCGCGCAAGGTGCAGAATGTCCGGCGCACTGCCACTCTCAGAATGTGCACTGGCACTCTCTTACCAACCCACTTCGCGATTCCAAGTCGTTTGGCGACCTGGGTGAGGCTTAGGCAGCCCGTCGCGATGACACTCTCAGCCTCTGTCGCACTTGGAAGTTAGTGTCTTTTCTCCGCGAAGCGGAGTTTCAGCAGCATGTCTGAAAGGGCGGGTTCATTTTTCAGGGATTTTTCGTGCTTCAAATTCAGACTCCATTCCAAGTCCGACAGGCTGCTCGAGGCTTTGCAGGAATCGCCTAAAGAATGCCACGCCCGCTTCGAGATCGGCAACGGAAATCCATTCATCGGCCGTGTGGGCTTGCTCGATCGACCCCGGGCCGAGCGCAACGGCAGGCGTGCCTGCCGCGGAAAGCAAAGCGGCATCGCAGAACCACGGGGCACCGGCACAATGCGACCCACAAGATTCCAGCATCCCGACCAGGGGATGGGCGGGGTCCGTCCACAGCGGTGAAGAGATTCTCCGTCCGATTTCAAGGCTGGGGAAACGCTTTGCCAACGAATCCAAGAGCGGCGAGAGATCCTGTCCAGGAATCGTCCTGATATCCACCCGCGCCTCGCAGAGGTCGGGCACGATATTGATTTTGCTGCCGCCCTGGATGGTTCCGATATTAAACGTTGGCGCTCCCAGTGTTTCATCCCATTGAGAAGCGAAATCGTCCCGAAGTTCGCGGCGCAGAATCTCGAGGGTATCCATCATCTTCTCAATCGCATTTTCGCCATTCTGCGGCATGGAGCCGTGGGCGGCCCGGCCCCGCGCTCGCAGGGTCAGCCATACCTCCCCCTTATGGGTATGGACGATTTGCAACTGCGTCGGTTCGCCAACAATCGCAAAATCAAACCTCTCCCTGGCCGCAAGAGCTTTGGCGCCCTGCTGGCCCGCTTCCTCGCCCATCAACCCGGCGAACCAGATTTCGTGGGAGAGGCCCGGCAAGATATCGCGGCAGTCCCGCAGCGCGGCAAGCATGGCGGCCATCGAGCCTTTGGTATCTGTCGCTCCGCGTCCCCAGACCTTGCCATCGCGCAGGTCTGCGGAAAAAGGATCGATCGTCATCCCGGCGACACTCACCGTGTCCGTATGTGGCGCGAGCAGCAAGCGCGGCTTCGACTTCCCATGGGAAGGAAAACGGCCGAGGACATTCGGACGACCAGGCAGGACGTCTTCAACGCTGGCCTCCGCGTCGCAGAACCGGAGAAATTCGGCGACGAAATTTGCACAGTCCTTTTCACCGGTGCGGGTGGTGCCGGGGTCACCGTCGGGATTGACGCTCGGAATACGGATCAACTCGCGGAGGAGATCGGCGGCGGTCATCGCTTTTTCTGCTCAAGGTACCAGTCGATGAATTTCGGGATGCCCTCGGAGATTTTGACCTTCGGATGATAGCCAAGCAACGCACGGGCCTTGTCGATGTTGGCGCAGGTCAGCGGCATGTCGCCCGGTTGTTCGGGAAGACACTCGATGATGGCTTTCTTGCCGAGCGCATTCTCGATGGCGATGATGAGATCGGAGAGCGTGGTGGTCTGATTTTCACCAAGATTGAAGATCTCAAATGGCGTCCTGCTGTACTTGAGAGCGCCGACCACCCCCTGAACGATGTCATCCACGTAGGTATAATCGCGCCGTGTTGTGCCGTCACCGTATTGTTGGATGGGCTTCCCGTAGTAGATGCGGTCGGTGAACTTATGAATTGCGAGGTCCGGGCGCTGCGCGGGTCCATAAACGGTGAAGAATCTCATGACTACCACCGGAAGATTGTAGAGATGCGAATAATTTCCGCAGAGATGTTCGGCTGCGAGCTTGGTGGCGGCGTACGGGCTCAGCGTCTGCGGAAGCGCCAAATCCTCCGAAAAAGGCACCTTCTGCGCGAGGCCATAAACTGAGGAACTTGATGCCAGGAGAAACTGGCCTACTTCGCCGGCGCGCGCAGCATCGAGAAGGTTGTATGTGCCGTTGACGTTTGTTTCGATATAGGCGAGCGGATTTTGCACAGAGGGTCGGACGCCCGCGCGGGCGGCGATGTGGATGATGGATTCATATTCTCCACGGCCCACCACCTCCTTCATTTTGCCGGCATCGCGGATGTCGCCTTCGATCACCTCGGCATCGCCGTTGAAAGCGCGGGCGTTCGCCCGCTTGATCGCCGGATCGTAAAAATCGTTGAAATCATCGAGGGCGGCGACGGCATGGCCGGCCCGCAAAAGCCTTCGAACGACATGGGAACCGATGAAGCCGGCGCCACCGGTGACAAGGATTTTCATCGGGTAAGGCTAATTGGCGTGCGAAAAAGGCGACAAGGAATTTCGACTTTCCGCAGACCATTCTCTTCGTCGCAGCCAGATGTCCACCGGCCAAAGCAGAAGCGCCGCGGCCAGGAGCCATGGCGCCAGCTCCCTTCGCGTCGTTGCCGCCCGAAGCCCCGGACGCAGGATTTCGTCGGATTTGACGTCAAATTTTCCGCCCGTCAACGCGGAGAGTTCCTTCATAAGCGGTTTTCCATCTTTCATCACTTGGAACTCTGCGGGATAATCGGGCGTCCACGCCTGCGAGACCGGACGCCCAGCCTCGTCGCTGACGGCTATGACAGCACTGCCGGTCTCTGGCGCCTCGAGAGTGGCACGATAGAGGCCGGGTCCTATCTGCTCGCCCAGCACAGAGATTGGCGGAGCTCCTTGGGCGGCGAGTGAGACGGTGACATTGAGGCCATTGCGGAAAGTGCCCTCCGGCGTCACCGCTTCCGCGTCAACGATCAGGCGATCCCCCTCTTCGTGGGTCTTTACGACGAGATCGTTTCGTTCCGGGGGTCGAACGAGCATCCGCGCAATTTGTCCCCAGAATTTCCCGTATCCCGGCCAGCCCAACCATTCCGAAGCCCAGCGGGCCTTGGCGTCGCTGGTAAAGGCGGCGACGTGGCCCAGTCCGTTTCGCCAGTGGGCCAGAAGAGGGTCGCCTCTTTCGGTGGACATCAGGAGCTCGGCGCCAGGCTTCAGTTTTGAAGTATTGAAGCCCAGGAGCAGAGGCGCCTCCCGCCAGTCAATGCCTTTGATCGCTTCGCCCACGCCCGCAGGCTGCGGCAAAAACGCGTCCTCCCGCAGGCTGGATTCCGCGGCGCGCATGGTCTCAATGGTGAACAGGCGTGGCAGCGTCGCCGCATCGGCCGTCAAATAGAAGCGTCCGCCACCCTGTGTTGCGAGCTGGCGAAGAAATGCGGTGTCCTTATCCTGTTCGGTTCCCAATGCGACCACCGAGACTGTGATTCGGCTGGCAAGCATCGCCGCCGCCAGGTCGAAGGCTGAGCCTCCTTTACCGATCCCGGTGGCGCCAGGCTCGCCCGAATCCTTCTCCTCTGCGTCGGCGGCGTCTGAAAAGAGGATGACATGCTTAATCTTCGCCTGGGCATCACGGAGCCGGGGAAACGCCTCAGCAAGCGAGGTATAAATATAGATACCGCCTCCCCCGGCCGTAATCCCTGCGATCCGCCGCGATGCGCTCTGCCTGTCGCTGATCCTGCCCAAAGGCACAACTTCCTGCACACGAGTGTCCACGGCAAAAAGCCCGAAGAGATCCTTCGGCTGCAGAACGTCCAACGCGAGAGCCGCCCCTTCATTGGCGAGGGCCATCTTGGTCTGTCCGCCCGCGGGAGCGGACATCGAGCCGGAGCGATCGAGGATGACAAGCAAAGCGACCACAGGAGTTTCTTCGCGTTCCTCGCGCTCGATCCGCACCGGGAGCAAGCTAGCGACAGACGTGCGAAAATACCCGCCTGCTCCGAAACTCTCTTCGCCGCCCAACATGAGAAACGCACCGCCGAAATTCTTCACCCACGTTTCCAGGGTTTTCATCTGACCGTCAGAAAAGTCCGCTGCGGGCGCCTCAGAGAAAACCACCAAATCAACCGCTTCGAACTCTTCAATGTCCGCAGGCAGCCCAACCGGCGGCCGTATCTCCACATCAAAATCCGAAGCCCGCAGGGCTTCGGCCATCGGTTCCGCCTGGGTGGGGTTCTTGTCGATGATGAGTACCCTTGGGCGGCCCGCGTGCACAACGGCAATTCTCTTTCGATTGTTTCCTGCGGTCGAATCATCCGGCGCGGTCACCCCAACTTCGTAGAGAGCCATGCGTCCCTCGGCGCGCAGATTCGGGAAAGTGACCTTAGAGACGCCCTGGGGCAACTCCCTTTGCACCTCGGAAACGAGGAGGTTGTTTTGATAAAGCCGCATAGACGCCGACCCGACAGGCGTCGCAGAATACAATTGCGCTGAAAGGTCGAAAATCTCCCCTTCCCGAACCGCGCCCGGAGGCTTGATGGAGACTACGGCGGCGTCCGGTCCGGACACGGAGCGCAACGGCACGGTGTCGATCTCCACATTCTGTAATTGCGCCGCGGTTTCGAGGGGAGTGCGGCCTGCGGTGGCAACCCCATCGCTGAAGAGGACGATGCGGGAGGGACGGTCTGCGGGCATGAGCGTCGCAGCGAACTCTAAAGCCGCGGACAAATCGGTCGCCTCCTCGCCCGGGGCGGATGCCGGCTCTTGCGACGAGCGAGCTCCGAAGGCCTTTACGACGAAAGGCTCGCGAGCGAAGACGACCTCCGCCACGCGCTCGGAGTTGTTTGCGGCCAACGTGTCACTGAAGTGCTTGCTATCGGTTTGGGTTTCGATGCTCGCAGAGACATCACGAAGAAGAACCACGGCAGCCTCCGTGGTCTTCGTTAGCCACCGGGGACCGGCCAGCGCGAGGAAAAGGAGCACGAGGATCAGCGTGCGCAGCAGGGTGCACAGCGCCGCTTGCCGCGCCGGCCAGCGCGCAAGTGAATGCCGTCCTCCGAACCATGGAAGAAGAATCGCGGCGGGGATCAGAACGAGAAACGCCGGCCGGTCAAAATCAAACATTGGCGGGCGATCAGATCGCCGCGGCAGCTTCCAGTTCCTTACCGGCAGGCTCGGCGAGTTCTCTCGCAACTTCGTCTACCAGACGGCGGTGCCCTCTCTCAAACGCAAAGTCGTAGGCCCTGCCGCACGTCGGAGTCACGCGAAGTTTCTCGCTAAGAAAGCGGGAGTCGCGTTCGATTGTAGCGCCTGCCAAGGGGATTTCGACAATAATCGGCTCGCGCCTGCGCGGAGCCACGAAAAATAACGAGCCATCCTCAAACCGCGTGAGCCAGCCGAAATGGCCTTTGGGTAGCCCAGGGCCAGCGTCGCTGATGCACCGGGCCGCGAAAGCCACTGGTTCCCTCGTAACCTTTGCGCGTCGGAGCGCCTCGAGGCAGGTCGCCGGCAATTCGTTTTGCACCTTGGTCGTCTCCTGCTCGGCGGATGGACCATTCAACTTGCGCCACGCTAGCCAGCCTGTGGAGCGCATCCCCCTCAACAGCCTGGGAAACATCGTCCAAATGACGCCCAAAAAGAGGATTGCAAGAATGCACGCGACCACCGGATGCCAAAGCAAGAGTCCCAAGCCACCCAAGACCAATGCATCCTCCCCAAGACTCAAGCTGATATTGGAAATCGGCTCGGGTGAAACGTTCGCCATCAATCGCGCTCCGGCCTTCGCCGCGTGCGCAGTCAACGCCGCTCCGCCAGCAAGAAGAGCCGCAATCACCTTCACGGCCGGATCGGCTTCTCCGAGCGCAAGCACTGCAAGCAATGCCCCACCCAGCGGGCGAATAAACGTGTGCAGGGCATCATTGGCGGTATCGACCCACGGGACCTTGTCCGCAAAGAATTCCAGCAGATAAAGCGCTCCAGAGATCGCAATGACCCACGGATTGCCCAGCACGGACAGATCATGAAGGTGGGGAGGCAAAAGAACCCACCCAAACTGAACAGCCATCCCCGTCACGAAGACGGTTAAGTAAAGGTTAATACCCGCGAGGGTGGCCAGCCCAAGCGCGACGCTTAGCGTTTCCAGCACGTCCATGCTGCGAATATCCCGCAAGTCACGACGAAGTCACGTGATTTTACGAGAAGAAAAGAGACGTGTTATTATGGCGATCTATCCCGCGATCCCTTCGAACGGGAGGGCGAGGCTCCCGCGTGAGCGGCGCGCGCGGCGCGTTGCCGGCCGCGTGAAAGTCGCGTTCTCCCGCGTGCGGCACGTTGCCGTGACCTGTGCGCTTCGCGTTCCGCGTCTTAACGCGGTCACGCGACAACGCGGCGCACTGTGCTGCGGAGCCTCAAATAATCGGCTCACCGGAGGGTTCGCCCTCCCAAAAATTCGGAAGATAGTCTAACCCAAGTCTAACCCGAGTCTCAGACATCCTGATTCGCGGGAATTACGATGAGCCGACGAACTGAAAAATCAGCCGCAGGTCGGTGCCTGGAAAGACGGTTTCCGTCGCAGTGAGCGATTTTTTAACCGCGGATGAAAACGGATTAGGCGGATGAAATTTTTATCCGTCAGATCCGTTTAAATCAGCGGTAAAAATTAGTCTAGTCCAGTCTAAACCGGGCTGGATTAGAACGAGAACGTCACCTTCGCGCCGCCCCAGAAGGTGCTGGGCTCGGTACCTAGGAGATCTTCCCACTGGTAGCTGTAAGCGCCATATCCGTACACGGTGATCACGTCGTTGATCTTGATCGGCAGCCCGATACCGACCTCTATGTTGTTGCCGCCAGTGAAGAATCTAAATCCGCTGGCGTTGTCCGCGACCTGGGCGTTGTAATCGAAGCTGGCGCCGAATGCAAACCATGGTGCAAGGGAGACAATGTCCTTGTAGATGGGGATGCCGGCGTCCAACCGCGCGAGCAGATAGCTCGAAGCGGTCTCGACCGCGCCCGTTCCCCTTCGGAAGTCGTCGAAATCGGGACCAACGTTGAAATAATACGTCAAAGACGGAACGAGCGTAATCCCTGCCGGCAATTTGAACGTGTATGCCAGGGAGGCATTCAACTCATTCTGATAGAGAACAGTGTTAAGGTAGTAGTAGAAGGTATAACCGAGTCCAACAGCCAGATCACCGAATGTGTGAACATAATTGACCGTCACGTCCTCTTCCTTGTAGTTCGTGTTCCCAATGCCAAACGCCGTCCATGATCCCAAGGTGATGGTATCGTTGTCCGTGGGCATGAACGAGACAGTGAGCTGCGCCCAATAAAGGCTGGAGCCGTACCTCTGTTCGTTGCCGTTCTGATCAAAGCGCAAGACGTTCACGCCTCGGAACATATAGAGACTGTCCCAACCCGTGCTCAGAGAGGCCCCCCACCACTTGCGTGCTTCCTCCTCCACGACAACCTTTTCCTGAACTGTTTTGCCATCGCCAGCGAGCAGCGGTTTGGTGAGAAAGACAGCTGCCATACCGACGGCGACGAAAATCCTCGTATCTAATTTCATGTGATTTTTTTCGCTTTGTTTTTTGGCTATGCAGCCGTTCGGCTCCCATCCTTTCGGAGCCATCGACCCTCTCTGCGCCCAACGGTGCAAGGCAGCATGGCTCAGCACATAACGTGCCAACGCTTGAGAACCCGCTTTTTATGAGTCAAAGGCTTTCTTGATCTTTTTTTGAACGAATCGCGACAGTGATTGTCGAAATTTTCCCGCAACGAAATCGTGTCGTGGTCAGGGTGCGTGTCCGCGCACAACACCCCCACCGCCACCTTCTCATAGATCATCCCCTCGATCACCCGGCTCGAAACACCTCGCTCCCATAGCAGTAAACCAGCAACCCCTGCATCATCGACCCTAACCAATCGTGCGCCCATGCCCGTCCTTATCCTCTTTGACTCTGCTCAGCAATCTTGCTCCGCGTCGCGGAGCAATTTTAGCAGCTTGTCGAGATGGGCCACCCCGCCGCAAGGAAACCCTTTCGAGCAAAATCGCCCTCCGCCATAAGTCCGACAAGCTGCTAGGAGGAGACAATGTTGATATCTTCGGGCTGGATACAGCAAAAGACTTCCTCGCCTTCGTGGAAATCGAATTCCTGCTGGCCGTCGTTTGCCAGAAGCGCCTGCAGCTCCAGACCGCCAGCAACGACGACGGTCAAGTCGTCAACGGCCCCCTTGAATACTTCGACCGAGATCCGGCCTGGAAAGGCATTGGGCCCAACGGGGGGTGTCCGGTAAAGACGGATCTTCTCCGGGCGGAGGGAGAGGAGAAGTTTCCCGCCAGCCGCACCGCGGCCGGCCTTCACATCGAGCTCCAGACCGCCTTCGATGCGGCAGTGGAGAAGTCCATTGCGTCCGGAGAGGACCTCCGCCTCGACGATGTTGGTTTCGCCAATGAATGTCGCGACGAACCGGCTGGCGGGCCTATAGTAGATTTCATCGACCGTGCCTATCTGCTCCACGCGTCCGCAGCTGATAACTGCAACGCGGTCACTCATGGTGAGAGCCTCCTCCTGATCGTGTGTGACAAAGATAAAAGTGATACCCAGGCGTTTCTGCAGTTGCTTGAGTTCGATTCGCATCTGTCCTCGCAACTTTGCATCAAGGGCGCTGAGAGGCTCGTCGAGCAGGAGGACTTTCGGCTCGCAGACGATGGCTCGTGCCAGAGCAACCCGCTGACGCTGGCCGCCCGAAAGCTGTGCCGGCTTGCGACTGACGAATTCCTGGAGTGAGGTCATTTCGACAATGCGATCGACGCGTTTTTTGATATCCGCTGGGGAAACCTTCTTCATCCGCAAGCCGAAGGAAATATTCTCGTAGACCGAGAGGTGCGGAAAGAGCGCATAGCTTTGGAAGACCTGATTCACGCTGCGCCGGTACGGCGGATCGAAGGTGACGTCCTTGCCGCCGATGAAGACCTCTCCCGTTGAGGGGGTATCGAAGCCGCTGATGAGCCGCAAGCAGGTCGTCTTTCCGCAACCCGAGGGACCCAGGAAAGTCATGAATTCACCTTCGGCGATCTCGAAACTGACTTCTTGCAGGGCCGTAAAGCCACCAAATCTCTTGCTGATATTGCGGAGTTCGACCATCGCAGCCATCCCAAAGCTTAGTCAACGCTGCACCCGACAGCGAGCGGAATTTCGTTGCAGTCGGGCGCCTGACAGCGTCGAGCTAAGCCCGACAAGCTGCTAGATCTTCTTCGAGAGTCTTTCCGCGAGACGCTCCAGCGCGGGAGATCGATCCATGGGATCGAGGCGCGCGTCAATCACGCTCAACCGGCTGGTGTCCGCTTCCGCGGCGCGCAACGCTGCATCGAGCTGATCTTCCGTCCTTGCGACAAAGCCGTGCCCTGAGCCAAGCACTTCCGGAATCCTGGAGTATTCCCAGGGCAGGATATCGTTGTATGGCCCATTGTGAATATGGCGTTCGGTGCCATAGCCGGCATTATTCAAAACGACGACGATGGGATTCAGATTGTACCGGACGGCGGTTGCGATTTCCATCCCGGTCATCTGAAATGCCCCATCGCCGACAATGACCAGCGGACGGAGCGCCGGATTGGCCAATTGTGCGCCGATCGCCGCAGGCACGGCGAAGCCCATGGAGGCATAGTAAGCGGGCCCAAGAAACTCCGTGCGCCTATGGATGAAGAGATCCGTCGCTCCGAAGAGCGCATCTCCTATGTCTACCACGACGATCGTCTCGTCACTTAGGAACGCATTGAGCCGCTGAAAGACGCGTTTCACCGTCAGTTTCGCTCCCGGCTCGACCGTGAACTCCGGCTCCTCCTCCGGATGCGGATGCCGCCCGGGTTCGCGACGCTTCAGGTCGGCCGCCACGAGACCACGCAGGAAGTCCTTGAAGCGCACCTCCTCGAAGGCGTGATACCGGATCGACAGCTTCTCACTCGTCGCGCTGATTGATCGGGCCGGGTCGAGCCGGGCCGTATAGATGCCGAGATTGATGTCGGTCATAAACGTCCCAAGCATGATGACGCAGTCGCTCGACTCGACGTACGCACGGACATCGTCGCGCCCCATCGCTCCCTCGTAAACGCCGAGATAAAGCGGATGTTGCTCGCTCATCACCGACTTGCCGAGGATCGTGGAAGCAAACGGGATGTTCGCCTTTTCGATCAACGCGAGAACCAGTTCTTGCAAGCCAAACCGGTGAACCTCGACATCCGCGAGGATCACCGGCTGTTGCGCACGGTTGATCATCTCAACGGCTTCGCCGAGCGCCTCTGCGAGCGCGGCTGGGTCGCTCGTCTCGTGAATGCGGGCCGGTGCATGGTGCTTGATCCCGAAGCGGGTCACCATATCACGCGGAAGCTCGATATAGACCGGCCGCTTGTACCGCAGAGCCGCGTGCAAAACGCGATCGATCTCCTGGAATGCGGTTTGTGGGTCACTTAGGACGGTCGAAGCCACAGTCAGTTGCTCGAAAACCCTGCGCTGTGTGTCGAATTCGCGCACTTTGTGATGCAGGAGAGGATTTTTCTCGCGCTCCTTCATCCCCGGCGCGCCGCTAATCACAACGACAGGTGACTTTTCCGCAAATGCTCCAGCAGTGGGGTTGGCCACCTTGAGTCCTCCGACACAGTAGGTCACGCACACGACTCCGAGCCCGCGAACGCGCGCGTAAGCGTCCGCAGCAAATCCGGCGCCTTGCTCATCGCACGTGGTGATAACTTTCAGCTCGCTCGCAACAAGCTGATCGTAGAAGCCCAGCACATAATCGCCCGGAATACCAAAAACGTGTCCGACACCGAGGACACGCAAACGGTCAATGAGATACTCGCCAATTGTTAGGACTTTCTCAGCGGGACGCTCAGGCGCTTCCATGGTCTTCGATCCTCATTGAATATTCCACCGCGTGAAGGGGTGTTCTACTAGATTCGCGTTGAAGTATCGCGCGTCATGGGACACCTCCTCACCAATCCAGGGTGGCACGTCAATAGGCTCATCCTCGCGCGCGAGCTCTATCTCCGCAAGGACGAGCCCCTCGTTGTCCCCATGAAACTCATCCACCTCCCAGCGTTTGCCGCGATACTCCACAACGTAGCGCGTCTTCTCAATAAGAGGGCGAAGGCACAGCTTCATCAGAGCTTCCGCGTCCGAAAGCGGAATGGGGTACTCGAATTCCTGTCGTGTCGTGCCTCGCGTAATTCCCTTGATTGTGATGAAGGCAGAAGTTCCTGCTTGCCGCACACGAACAATTCGCTCCGGGTCGCGCGAGAGGTAGCCCTGGATGTAACGGCAGCCTGGCGAACCGCTTCGCCAGCTATCATCGGCTACCAGAAACTTGCGCTCAATTTCCTTCGCCATCGTAAGGTGCAATTGCTTGGATAGGGGTGGCCTCACGGGCAGAATGCCCGTACCGAACTTTCAAGAGGGTAGACGTCGCTCTGATAGAAAACATCAACTAACATCACTGCCGAGTAGAAGAACGCGCTCTTCTCTGCTTTCCTGCACTGCGCGCTGACTTCTTCCGGCTCGGTGGCCGTTTTCGCGTGCCAGTCTTCTTGTTTTTGTTCTCCGGCGTCGTTAGGGGGTGCGGCGCAGGCGCAACCTCGGCGATCTCGATTCCGAAAACTCCGGCGATATCGGAATCGGCCAACGAGCCTTCACCGGCCTGGGCAATGGCGCCGGTTTCGGTTGCGCTTCCGATGAGTTCGAGATGGTCCACACCGCGCAGCACGAAGAGGAGCTCCGGCTCTTGGTCCAGCCTGGAGCCCACTCCATACAGCACTGCGGGAGATGCTTGCACAAGTCCGCCCAATCGGGACACGAACAAGTCTTTTCAATCTCGGAGGGCTTGGGAAACAGCCCTTTGTCCCGGTCAGTGATAATGCGGAGGACCGCGCTCGACAGGCGGCCTTGGAGCAGTTCGACCAGGGAGTCGATCTTTCCGGCACATTCTGCTTTGATGGCCTGCCAGCGGGACTCGTCTAGCGGGGCGATGGAGAAGTTGATTTCGTAGAGCGAGGAGCCCATCACTTTGGCGGTGATCTTGCCTGAAGCAATTTGAAGATCGATCACCGAGCCACTCCGAACGTAGGTGCGTCCGCGCGGAAGGCGATTCTCGTAGTCGCTAAACGATTCGAGATGGGAACACCATGCCTTGCCCCAAAACGTGCGCGCAATGTCGCGACCCTTGATTTGGACCGGAGAGAGCTTTTGGCCCTTTATGAACAGTTTTGCGGCCTGCTTCGCCGCCTTCGCCCGGCGCTCGGCAGCGGTGACGTAGGGCCTAAACGAATGCCAACTCATGGTCAAGACTCGTTATCGCGCTCTTTGCAATGAGCGAGACAAATCTGGGCTCTCCACGAACCAAGGCGCGCTTATTCTTGCCAGGCCTTGGCCCGAGCATCTTTTCCGTTGCGATCAATCTCCCTCCAACGCACTGTTCACATCGAGCGAGACAAAGCGGAGCAACTCGTCATTTTTCATTTCGGTGAGCGGAATTTCGCCGCCGTCGGCAAGCAACTCCGAAGCAAGCGCCTGTTTTTCCTCCAGGAGGCTGTGGATGCGCTCCTCGACGGTGCCGCGGCAGACGAACTTGTGCACCAGAACGTTTTTCTTCTGCCCGATGCGATAGGCGCGGTCGGTAGCCTGGTTTTCTACCGCCGGGTTCCACCAGCGGTCGAAGTGAATGACATGCTCGGCCTCGGTGAGGTTCAGGCCGGTGCCGCCCGCCTTGAGGCTGAGAATAAAGAACGGCGGCCCATCCTCGCGCTGGAATTGTTCAACGAGAGAGCGGCGGTCCTTTACGCCCGTGTTCCCGTGGAGCACCAGACCGGAGCGTCTGAAGACGGCGGTGAGATAATGTTGCAGCGGACCGGTCATTTCCCGGAATTGCGTGAAGACGAGCACTTTTTCCTGACGGGAGGCAATTTCGGCTGCCAGCTCGCCAAGACGCTGGAATTTGCCACTCTGGCCGGGGTCGTAGTCGCCGCTTCCAAGCCATTGCGCAGGGTGGTTGCAGAGCTGCTTGAGACGCATGAGAAAGGCAAGGATGAGGCCGCGGCGCTGAATGCGTTCGGCGGTCTCAAGACGTTCCTTGAGTTCGCGCACGGACTGTTCGTAAAGCGCGGCCTGGCGTTTGGTCAGGGAGCAGAGAACACGCATTTCGGTCTTGTCCGGAAGGTCTGTGATGACGGATCTGTCCGACTTGAGGCGGCGCAAAATGTACGGGCGCACCAACCGGCGCAGGGGTGCGAAAGATGCTCCGGCACGAGCCGCGTCCGACCAATACCTGACCCTGCGGCCGAACTCCGACGCGCCGCCGAGCAGCCCGGGGTTGAGAAAATCGAAGAGCGACCACAGGTCGCCCAAGCTGTTCTCGACCGGCGTGCCGGTGAGCGCGACTCTGGCGGGCGCTCTGAGCTGCT
The DNA here is from genome assembly GCA_045403045.1 of Terrimicrobiaceae bacterium. GTDB lineage: Bacteria > Verrucomicrobiota > Verrucomicrobiia > Chthoniobacterales > Terrimicrobiaceae > DASTFP01. The sequence continues at coordinate 1,123 of JAXIPG010000175.1, read as the reverse complement.
TCACTGCCTTCGTCTGCCGCGCGCCGGGATTCTTGATGGCTTGCGCCTCGTCCAGTATCGCAAGGCTCCATTCGCGCTGCCGAAGCCACTCCAGCCTCGACACCATGCCGTAGGTGGTCAAAACAACATCGATTTTCGGAAGGGCGCGATCGGGCTCTTTCTCCGCAGAGGGATGAACGGCCAACAGTCGCAGGGACGGCGCGAAACGCCTCGCTTCGTCGAGCCAATTGCCGAGAAGCGAGGCCGGCAGAATGAGCAGAGCCGGGGGCGCGGCGGGACTCTCGGTGCGCCAATGGAGCAACATTCCCAGAACCTGGATGGTTTTTCCCAGACCCATGTCGTCCGCAAGGCATGCGCCAAGGCGAAGCCGGGTGAGGAAGCGCAGCCAATGGACACCCTCACGCTGGTACGGGCGGAGGCTCGCATGCAGGCCGGGCGGCGAATGGTCCCCGTCCGCTTCCGGCGAGCGCAATTCGGACAGAGTTTTTTCCAGCCAATCGCCCGCGCGCACATTCGACCACGCGGTCAAAGAGTCCGCATCTTCCGAATCCTCTCGCACGCCGCTCAAGAGCCGCAACCCCTCGGCAAGCGAAATGCCTTCTTCGCGATGGGCTTTCTCGAGTGTTTTCCAATGGTCGAGGACCCTCTGAAGCTTGTCGCGGTCCACCTCAGCCCACCGTCCGCGAATTTGTACCAAGCCCTCCTCGCTCCGCAGGATTTGCTTCCACTCCTCTTCACTGAGTGTCTCCCCATCGAGCGTGAGCGACACGTGAAAATCGAGCACCGCGCCGAGTCCAAGGCCCTCTGGTTTTCCCGAACCTATGGCGACGCTAACTGCAGGACGGGACAATCGCTTCCCCCAAGCCGGTAATCGCACGAGCAGACCACATTCCTCGAAGACCGGAATTTCGCGCAGGAACCGGTGCGCTTCGCGCGCTGTCCACCGTTGCGCGTGATAGACCCGCTGCGAATCGACAAGTTCGCGAATCAACGAGCTCTTTTCCGCCGCGCGCTGCACGGGAGCGAGCAACGAGAGCAGCGCTGCGCGGTTCTTGGCGCCCGCGTATTCCTGCAGCGCGCGGCCCAGCGGGAGATACTGCGGTTTGGCCTGCTCCGAAATCCG
>JAXIPG010000043.1:0-28111 GCA_045403045.1 Terrimicrobiaceae bacterium | reverse complement strand
CGCGAGACGTTGAGAGCCTGGCGCTTCATGTCCACTGCGCCCATATAAACAACGCATTCGAAGCCGAAGCGCGCTGCCACGGTCGCCGTCGCCACCCCATGTTGTCCTGCGCCGGTCTCGGCAATCACACGCTTCTTTCCCATCCGTTTGCACAAAATTGCCTGGCCAACGGCGTTATTGATTTTGTGCGCACCGGTATGCAGGAGGTCCTCGCGCTTTAGATAAATTTTCGCTCCGCCAAGGCGCTGGGTCAGGCGCTCCGCGAAATAGAGAGGCGTTGGACGCCCGCAGTAGTCGGCCAGAAGAGACGAAAACTCTCTGCGGAACTCCGGGTCGGTGCGGGCCTTTTGGTATTCCTGCTCCAACTCCTCGAGCGCGCTCACCAGCGTTTCAGGAACAAACCTTCCGCCGTATGGACCAAAATGACCATGGGCGTCGGGAACGGGGGCGGAAATCTCGAAAGGCATCACGTTCCAGTATGAACTCTAGCCACCATTGCTGCAACTGCCCGCCGATGTGGAGAGGGCATTGGCGGCAGTCCGCCGGGAACGTAACCCGTTAAAGGACGACTTTTCCGAGATTCGATGAACACTGCCATCGTCACGCGAAACCGCGTGATGGAATACACCTCCACGTGATCAGCCCGGGAGTTCGTTGATTCCGCCCGCGGAAGCACCCAGAGACCGCGCCAGCGAGGCCCCTGCGACGGCTCGAGCCACAGTTTTCCTTGCTCGAAAACGAAGGCTCGCGCCTCGGAAATCCCTTCAATGCTTTTGCGCGAGTGCTTCACGGGCAGCAACTCCGGCTGCTGCGCCGAGCAATCGTCGCGGACCGGACATTCTTGACATCGCGGGTTTTGTGCGACGCAGATCAACGCCCCGAGTTCCATCAATGCCGAATTGTGAAGGCGGCCACCCTTTTCTGGCAGGAGTTTGCGTGCCGCATCTCTCAGAAATGCGCGGCCGGCCGCGTCATCCACCGGTTTTCGCCAATTCCGCAACCGCGCGAGGACCCGCGCGATATTCGCGTCGATCACCGGCTCTGCCGCATCGAATGCAAAAGACACGATGGCCGCCGCGGTATAAACACCCACTCCTGGCAAGCGGCGCAGGGCCTCCACAGAACGCGGGACCTCCCCTCCCGCTCCTTGCATCATTGCTATGGCAGCCCGGTGAAGATTTCGCGCGCGGCCGTAATATCCAAGCCCCTGCCAGAGCGCGAGCACATCCTCTTCAGGAGCCCGGGCAAGAGCCTCAACGGTTGGGAATCTTGCCATCCAACGCTCAAAATACGGAATCACCGCCGACACCGTCGTCTGCTGCAGCATGAACTCCGACACCATGACCGCGTAAGGATCACGGATCCGACGCCACGGCAGGTCACGCCCATGCCGCTCAAACCAACGTAAGAGATCGCGCCGGATTTTTTCCTCTGCGTCCAGGCGTGCCTGCGCTTTACTGGTTCGTCCCGTGCCCGACAAAGCCATCACCCTTTACAATACTCCGCTGACGCCCGCGCAAGCCGCGAAATTGAAGCTTTTGCTGCGAGAGGAGGGATACAAATTCGAAACGCGCCCCTACACGCTCTACTTTGCGCAGAAGGACAAGCTGACGGTCGCTGTCTACGAAAAAGGGCCGAAAGCGGTGATCCAGGGCCGGGGCACCGAAGACTTCGTACGGTTCCGCCTCGAGCCGGACATTCTTGGCGAAGCCAAGCTCGGCTACGAGGAGGTGCTCAATCCTGAAATGTTTGAGCCGCACTTCGGCATCGACGAAAGCGGCAAGGGCGACTTTTTCGGCCCGCTCGTCATCGCAGGGGTTTACGTGAACCGCGATCTTGGGCGGCAATTCAAAGAGATCGGAATCACAGACAGCAAACGCATTTCATCTGATAAGCGCATCCGCGACCTCGCGGCCGCCATTCGCAAGTCCGGCGCGGCACAGAGCGCCGTCACCGTCGGACCCGACCGCTACAACGCGCTTTTCCACAAAATCGGCAATCTCAATCGCCTGCTCGCTTGGGGACACGCCCGCGTCATCGAAAATCTCTGCGCTCTCCGGCCGGAATGTCCGCGCGCCCTTTCCGACAAGTTCGCTGACGTTCGCGTGCTTCAGCGAGCCCTGATGGAAAAGGGCCGCAACATCGTCCTTGACCAACGAACCAAGGCCGAATCGGACTACGCCGTCGCCGCTGCCTCCATTCTCGCCCGCGAAAAATTCATCGACTGGCTTGATACCGCCGGAAAACGCATTGGAGTTCCACTTCCCCGTGGCGTCTCGGCCTCCGTCAAGGAGGCCGCTAAGAAAATCGCGGAAAACGGCGGACGCGACGCGCTCGCCGCCGTAGCCAAAATGCACTTCAAGACCGCCGCTGAAGTGCTTGGGAATTCCTGATCGACTTTCTCGTGACGGAGCCGCAAAAACCGGACCGCGTGGTCAAGGGCCGGCATTATTCATGGTAGCGTAACCCATGGCCGCGGCCTTTCAAGGTCTCCTCGCCGAGCTTCTTCATCTCGGGCGTGCCGACCCAGGCGGGATCGTGATCTTGGAGCCACCCTTTCTTGCACGGCTCGGCGCGAAACAGCCTCAGGAATTCTTTGCGTTTCATGGTGAGAGAAATAATCGAACGCTCAACGAAGGCAGAATACGGAGGTCATGGCGGCAAAGACAACCGCGAAAAGGACCGTCGCGCCTGAAATGCGAGTCTTTTGAAGCGATTCGACGAACGCTCCCCTTGCCTCCCGCCGTTCGGCGCTGGATGAATTCGTCGACACCGTGGCAAGAATGCACTTCAAAACAACGGCCAACATGGTTGGTTAAACTCATGGAACTGAACGCTTGGACAAGAAACCTTCGCGCCGTCTACGACAAGGCCCTTTCCCTTTATCGCGACGGCAATCGCAACGACGGCACCTATTTTACCGACGACGAGAAAAGCTTTCTGGCTGCCATCGGGCTCAGACCCATCCACGTCTATGACTATGCGGAGGATTTCGTCACTTCCGGAGAACCCGATTGGGAAACCTTCCTGCTTATCGCCGCAGCCCGCCGCGATTACTTTCTCTTCGAACAGAAAGGCCTCGCCAATCCGGTAGAAATTCGCGCCGACCAACTGCCGCCGAAGCGCGCCACGCTCGATGGCATCCCCTGGCTGCCGCGAATCATCCAAAAAGCGCGCTGCTTTCTGGAAGGCGCACTCTGCCATGACGTCATGTACTGCTGCGGTGGAGACCGCCACTTTTTGAAGGAACACACTCTCCATCCCGCTGATTTTCTGAGGGCAGTCTGGGCAGCGAAGGATGACGATCAGAAAATCCTCGCCTTCGTGACTAAAGCGACGCGAGGTAAGTTCGCCAGCCGCCAAAGTTCGTAATTTCGCGTGCGCCGCCGAGCGCAATTTCCTCGCACAGAAATCCCTTCACCCACTCGCCCGAGGCCAGTTTGACATTCCCAATCAAGAGGGGCGACGGAATGCCTGCGACGAACATTCCGAACTCCGCCGCCGCCAGTTCCCAGATTTCGACCTCGATGGACGCCCCGTTTTCAGAACGAATCATCCCCGGCTTGGGAGGTGACGTGTTCGCCAGGGCGAACAAACGATAGATTGGAGCTGTGAGCGTCTGCCTGATAAATTTGGCATCGAGCTCGATGAGTTGGTAGTTCAAAGGCTGGTCGCGCAGATGCGCGCCCACCACAGCAAGCTGAATTTTCATTTGTCCCCCCGTAGTCAGTGCCAGCTCAAACGGTTCGTCAAACTGCCGGGTTTGGCGCTTTGAAGAAAGCAAGAGCCTCACGCCGGGTCTCAAAAATTGGATAGGCTGTGTCGAAACACGCCAGCTCGAAGACGCGTTTCACCTCGCCTCGCAGCGAACAAACAGCAAGCCGGCCACCCTGTCGGCTGATCTGCCGTCCGGCGAGAAACAACTCCCGAAAGCCAGCGCTGGCCATGTAATCGAGGCCTTCCAGATCAACGAGCAAGTCGCCAAAATTCTCGCCCTCGATCAGCGATTGGATCGTATCTTTCAAATCTTTTCCGCTGTGCAGGTCGAACCGGCCTGAGATGGCAAGGATCCTGACGTTGCCGTCACTGCTTGTCTGAAACGCGGCCATGGAAAAAAGACTAAAAGAAGACTCCTCGTTTCATAACGAATTCTTCTTGTCCCACGCAAACGCGTTTTTATCTTTCGGGCGCTCCGCGAGGCCGGGCGATGATTTCTCCTTCCTTGCTACGAATCCCTCCGAGCGGAACTTCAAGTCTAGCTTTCGAACTCTTGCGCCAGCTTGAAGAGCAAAGGCTCTTGCCAAGCAGTCACAAAGAAAGTTATCCCAAATGGCACGTTGTCAGAACGGAAACCGGCCGGAACGGCAAGTCCGCAGAGGTCCAAGAGATTCATGAAATTAGTGTATCGACCGAGATTCGTGTTGAGCTGAATGGGGTCGGCCAGCATCTGCTCGATCGTGTAGATCGTCCCGGCTGAAGGCAGCAAAATCGCGTCGAAAGATTCCCAAGTTCTTTCGGAGTCTCGCGCCAGAGCTGCGAGGCGATACTGTGACTCAAAGGCATCGACGGCGGAGAACTTCCTGGCGCTCAGGATCACAGCGCGAACTGCGGGATGCACGGCATTCGGGTTTGTTTCGATAAGGGACTTGATGGCCGAATAGCGTTCAGCAACCCATGGTCCGCCATAGAGAAGATTCGCCGTCTCACGAAAGGGTCGATAATCGAACTCGCTTACGCTCCATCCTAGTCCCGCAGCCCGTGCCACAGCATCGATGTAGAGACGAGCATATTCGCCGTCGCCGAAAAACTCTCGCTCGTTGTCCGGCAGTACACCAATTCGGCGAAGCGTCGACGGAGCGGAGTCAACGGGCCTGCGTGAATAAGGATCGTCCGGATCAAAACTTCTGACGACTGTGTTGATCTCCTCTGCTTCGCTGAGACTCTTAGTCAATACGGTTATGCAATCGAGGGTCCTGCACGCGGGCACGAGGCCGCCTGTAGACCAACTGCCCCGGGTGGGCTTAAACCCGACGAGATTGTTGAAAGCCGCGGGCACGCGGCCGGAACCGGCAGTGTCCGTTCCCAAAGCGAAATCCACCAGCCCTGCCGCCACGGCAATCGCCGAGCCGGAACTCGATCCGCCGCTTATATAAGCCGGATTGTAGAAATTGCATGGAAAGCCATAGGGCGAACGCGTGCCGTTCAGACCGGTTGCGAACTGATCGAGATTCGTCTTTCCAATCGGGATCGCACCTGCATCGATCAGGCGCTGAACGACGAATGCGCTTTTCGCCGGCGTGTAGGCGAAGTTCGGGCATGCGGCCGTCGTTGGCAGCCCCGCAAGGTCGATGTTGTCCTTAATGGCAAATGTTTGACCTTTCAAGGGAAGCTCGCGGGGGTCGGACTCGAGTTCTTCAGCACGCTTCAAGGCCTGCTCCTCCGGCACCAGCGAGATCCAGACGCCGTCACTGCCGCGTTCGCGAACCCTGCGAAAGATGTCGGCGATCTTGGCAGTGAGTCCGCTCATTTGCTGACGATGATTGCGATTGTTTGTCCCGGCATGACCATCTGACCCTCGGAGCAACCAATCGAGTGAACCGTGCCAGTGACCGGCGCGGCGATCGCCATCTCCATCTTCATCGCTTCGAGAATCACGAGGGTCTCACCCTCGACGACTTCCTGGCCGGCCCTTGCGGAAACCTTCCAAACATTCGCAGCGACATGCGCATCCACCGCATGGCCACCTTCGGGCATGTCCAACTCGGGTTCCGGGGCATCCTCCTCGGGAGAATCCGCAGCTTCGCCGTCAGCCGCTCCTGTCAACGCCCAGCGTTCACGTTCCTCGTCGAAAGCTTTTTGCTGCCGGACCTTGAATGAGGCCGCCTCTTCGGAAATGTCTGCTAGGAATTTTCGATAGTCTCGTAGACTGAAAGTCTCCTCCCTGATGTCCAATTTGAATTTGCCGACCGGAAATTCCTCCCGCAGCCGGAGAAGCTCGTCGGCCTCTACAGGATAAAACTGAATCTGGTCGAAGTGCCTCAGCAGCCAGGGTTCGGAAAAATCGGCCGTCTTTCGCCATCGATTCCACATTTGAATCGTGCGTCCAACGAATTGATAGCCACCGGGACCTTCCATGCCATAGACACACAGATAAGCGCCGCCGATGCCGACGGCATTTTCTGGCGTCCAAGTGCGCGCAGGATTGTATTTGGTAGTGACCAGGCGGTGCCGCGGATCAAGCGGCGTAGCGACAGGTGCACCCAGATATACGTCCCCCAATCCCATCACGAGGTAGCGTGCCGAAAAGACGATCTCCCTGACCCGCTCGATGGAGTCGAGGCCATTGATCCTCCGAATGAATTCGATGTTGCTCGGACACCACGGGGCATCCTTGCGCACGGACTGCATGTATTTCTCGATGGCAAGTCGGGTGGAGGGATCGTCCCACGAAAGCGGTAGCCGGACGATACGCGTTGGGACTTCGAGGTCATCCAACGCGGGTAGTGTGGATTCTGCCGCGACGAGAGTCTCCAGGAAGCGTTCGCGCTGCAGCACACGGCTGTCATAATGAATCTGGAGCGAGCGGATGCCCGGAGTCAGATCAATGATTCCCTGTTGCGGATTCTTAGACAGCCAGTCCATCAACGCATGCGCGCGAAACCGTAGGTTCAGATTGAGGACCGGCGGTCCGTATTCGGCCAGAATGTATTTATCGCCAGCCTGTCGATAAACGACCTGCGGATTGTCGCCGGTGGCAGGAAGGCTGTGAAGGATGGGGAGCGCATCCTTCCAGGGTGCAGTGCCCGGCATCTCGCCGGACACATTCCCGTCGCCGGGCAGGATGCCCGACTGCGCACGCTGAAAGCGCGCGCTCCCCAGCAACTCATCCTGCTTGCGCTCGGCCGTGGCCGCCTGCTCTGAAGTCCAGTTAACAAAGCGCAGCAGATCGCCAGGACGAAGCTGTCCGATCTTCCAGAGCTCCGATTGGACAACTGTCACGGGACACACGAACCCTCCGAGACTCGGGCCATCCACGGCCAGAATCACCGGCATATCTCCCGTAAAATCCACCGCACCGATGGCGTATGCGTTGTCGTGAATGTTCGAGGGATGCAATCCGGCCTCCCCACCGTCCTTGCGGGCCCATTTTGGCTTCGGCCCGATCAGGCGAATGCCGGTGCGCGAGGAGTTGTAATGAACTTTCCAATCGGTCGTGAAGAATATCTCGATATCCTCGTCCGTGAAAAAGTCCGGAGCGCCATGCGGACCGTAGAGGACGCCGATTTTCCAGCGATCTTCATAAAGTGGGGGTTCTTCGAGCTTTCCAAAATTACCGGCGATCCCCGGCTCAGCCAGCTTCAAGACGTCGCCGGCACGAAGAATCCTTCCTCCATGGCCGCCGAACTTCCCAAGCGTAAACGTCGCCTGGCTGCCCAGATAGCGCGGAATGTCAAATCCGCCAGGCACCGCAAGATAGGCGCGGCAACCTGCACCTTTGATCGTTTGAAGTTTGAGCGTTTCACCGGGCTGAACCTCAAAGGCTTCCCACATCGGCTGCCGGCGCCCACCAATCTCGGGCTGCATGTCGGCTCCCGACACGCAGACGATGGCTCGATGGTGGAACTTTAGTTTAGGACCCGAGACAGTGCATTCCAGGGCGGAAGCGCCTTCATTATTGCCGACGAGACAGTTCGCCAATCGCAATGCCAAATGGTCCATCGGCCCGGATGGCGGAACGCCGATTTCCCAGTAGCCGATCCTGCCGGGATAGTCTTGAATCGTCGTGTGGGTTCCCGGCTCAACCACATCGATCGTGCGGGGACGAAAGAAAAAGGCGGACAGGTACCTCGTGGTGACACCGCCCTTTTTGAAACTTTCTCCGGCGAGTATGCTCATTACGTAGTCGAGGTTGGTCTCGATCCCGTCAAGACGCGTGGAGGCCAGGGCCGAGTGAAGTTTCGCGATCGCTTCGTCGCGAGTCGGCGCATGGGCAATCACCTTCGCGATCATCGGATCGTAATAGGGCGTAACTTCGCTGCCCCGCTCGACCCATCCGTCCACCCGCACACCAGCAGGAAACCGCACTTCCGTGAGCAAACCGCAGCTCGGCTGGAAATTCTTGTTCGGGTCTTCCGCATACACGCGGGCTTCGATGGCATGACCGTTGGGTTTATGACGATATTCGGCGAGCGAAAGCGCTTCGCCGGATGCGAGCCGAATCATCCATTCAACGAGATCCAATCCGGAAACTTCCTCTGTCACGCAATGCTCGACTTGCAGACGGGTGTTGACCTCAAGAAAATAGAATTCCTCGGATTCCGCATCATAAATGAACTCACAGGTGCCCGCGGAGCGATATTTTGCCGCCTGGCCCAATCTTCGCGCCGCTTCGTGGAGCCGCTGACGAACCAGCTCCGCCAGGCAGGGCGCCGGAGTCTCCTCGAGAACTTTCTGATTTCGGCGCTGCGCCGAGCAGTCGCGTTCGCCCAGCACCGCCACAGCCCCCCTTCCATCTCCAAAGATCTGCACCTCCACGTGGCGTGCCGAAGCGATGAACTTTTCAAGGAACAAACCAGACGCCTTGAAGTTGCTCTTGGCCAGCCGCCGGACACTCTCGAATTTCTCTTCGAGTTCATCCGCGGTTCGCGCCAACTGCATTCCAATCCCTCCTCCTCCCGAAGTGCTCTTGATCATCACGGGGAAGCCGATGCGCTCGGCCTCGGCCCGCGCCTCTGCCAGGGAATCGAGAAGGCTCGATCCGGGTGAGACCGGCACGGCACTTGCAATCGCGAGCTCACGGGCTGTGTGCTTCAGACCGAAGTCGCGCATGTTCTGCGGTGTCGGCCCGATGAAGGCAATTCCCGCCGCTTCACAGGCCTCGGCAAAATCGGCGTTTTCACTGAGAAATCCGTATCCCGGATGAATCCCCTCAGCGCCCGTCCGCCTGGCAGCCGAGAGAATCTGCTCGACCTGCAGATAACTCTGAGCCGCTTGCGGTGGCCCCACGCAGAACGCCTCGCCCGCCAGCCGGACGTGCGCAGCGTGGGCGTCGGTTTCGGAATAGACAGCCACCGAAGCAATCCTCATGCGGTCAAGTGTGCGGATGATCCGGCAGGCAATCTCGCCGCGGCTGGCTATGAGAACCTTGGAAAACATCTCTTAACCACAGAGAACACCGAGGACACAGAGGTCGAATGAAAATGCTCCTTTGCTTTCTGTGCTCCCTGTGTGCTCCGTGCCTAATTCCATATGAGCACCCTGATCGGAGTGGGATTGTAGGCGTTGCAGGGGTTGTTAAGCTGCGGGCAGTTCGAGATGAGACAAAGCACGTCCATTTCGGCGCGCATCTCCACGTATTTGCCGGGCTCGGAGACGCCGTCCGCGAACCTAAGATCACCGTCCGGGGTGACCGGCACATTCATGAAGAAATTGATGTTGTGAGCTAAGTCACGCTTGGTGACCCGATAGCCCGATAGCGCCATCTGAAGCAGAAACGTGTCGCGGCAGGCGTGCATGAAGCGCTTCTCCAGCGAATACCTCACCATGTTGCTCTCTGCTGCACAGGCGCCCCCCAGCGTGTCATGCCGGCCACAGGTGTCCGCTGTTATCGTGAGCATTTCGCGGCAGAGATTCGACATCAGCCTCGCTCCGGTCGTGAGATAAATGGAGCCCTGTTCGCGAATGGTGTCCTGCGCGCTATAGCGCTCCGTGACGTCGGCGGCGCTGAAAAAGAATGTATCCGCGGCCTGATTTCCCTCCAGGTCGACGATGCGCAGAACCTGGCCCTTGTTAATCGGGTGAAACCAACCATCTCCAGCCAGTATCGTTGAACTAAAAACCGCAGTCTCCGGCTGAAGACTGCTTTCGGTATAGACGAGCGTGCTCATAGGAAGAGTCGCTCCGTCAACGCCAGCGTGCGGCCGCATTCGGGCCGGAAGTTGCGGCAAAAATCATCTTTGCCCGGCGGGTCGCATGGAAAGATCTCGATCTCCACGCGGGCGCGCGGGTATTCGCCGGCGGGCGCAAGGGGATGAGGGCAATTTGCGAGGACTAAGAGGACGTCCATTTCGGTTCGGAGTCCGATGCGCGCACCGGCTGGACAGTAATCCGGAACAAATTTCATGCGGCCCTCGTCATCCACCACGATCTTACTGAAAAAATTGACGTTGGCGACGATGTCCGCGAGACCCAACCCATGCTTGGTCAGTTCGATGAGAAAGTTATCGCGGGCGTTTCGATAGAAGTCGTTGCGGTATTGCTGATAGTTGTGCTCGCCAAACTTGGCAGCGGCCATCGCTGCGGTAATATGTCCGCCAAGCGGATCATGCCATCCAAGGCTGTCCGCGACAATGGATACCAGAGCGTTCCCCATATCAGTCATCAGGATATGGCCGCGGGTGAGTTTTGCCGTGTGTAGCGCCTTGAGCGTGTCCGGAATGTTGAGACGATCCAGGGGCTGGTTCGCGTTGTAGAACAGCGCCGAGAGGTTGGCGCCGGAATCGAGAGCGGTCAGGCGGACGAGGCGGCGGCGCGGGATACGCATCGACCACATAGCGCCGCTTGGAAGGATTTCCGAAAACAAGGCCGCGGACAGGAACTGGCTCATGGCATTTAGGAGGCTGTTGAAAAGCCCACGCACGTCACGCGTGAGATCTTTGGGGCAGATATCGGTGGAGAGACGAAGGAGCATCCCCTGAAGGGGCTGTGACTGAGGAGCGACGCCCGTGAGGGGAAGGGGCCCCTCACCCTTCCATGATGCCCCAAAGAGCTCACGCCCTCCGGGTTGCGCCAATTTTCGGCCTTCGCCGTGTCGCCGAGCTTGTCCGTAGCACTAGGGCTACGGTCTGCGCTCGGCTCCTTGCGACCTTCCGAAAATTGACAGCAATGTGACATACGTGGGCCAAAATACGTGTTTTTTCTCCGCGAAGCGGAGTTTCAGCAGCATGTCTGAAAGGGCGGGTTCATTTTTCGGGGATTTTTCATGCTTCAAATTCTGGCTTCATTCCAAGTCCGACAGGCTGCTAGGCATCGCTCAGTGATACCAACAACATGATGAGTAATACCACCATCAAGCCGCGAATCGCCCTTTTCATTCCACTTCATCCCCCGCAGAGGTCATTTTAACAACGGGCAGGCGGTCCTCTTCGGAGTCTTGCGCCGGGGTGTGGATCAATTCATCGAGCCGATGCTTGAGAGCCAGGAATTCCGGTGTGAGAAACTGCCTCGGCGTTCGCGGGCGCGGAACAGGATTCTCGATACATTCGCGAATTCCTCCGGGATTCACTCCCAGAACGAGGATGCGATCCGAGAGATACACCGCTTCATCGAGATCGTGGGTAATGAAGAGGATCGTGATGTCCACCTTCCTCCAAATCTGCAGAAGATAAGCCTGCATCTTCGCACGCGTCAGCGCGTCGAGCGCGCCGAAGGGCTCATCCATGATGAGGATGCGCGGTTCATTCGCGAGCGCACGAGCGATGGCGACCCGCTGCTTCATGCCTCCCGAGAGTTCATGCGGATACGACTCCTCGAAGCGGCTCAAGCCGACCATTTCGAGCCATTCCCGAGCCGTGCCCTCGGCCTCCGCGGAACTCCTGTCCTGCATCTCGAGGCCGAACATGACGTTCTGCTTCACCGTTCTCCACGGAAAGAGCGTATAGCCCTGAAAAACCATCCCGCGGTCCGGTCCAGGGCCAGTAACGGGCTTGCCATCGAGGAGCATTTCGCCGCCGGTGGCTTCATCGAGTCCGGCCACAATGCGGATGAGGGTTGATTTGCCGCAACCGGAGGGCCCGATGATTGAGACGAATTCCCGCCGGTGGATGTCGAGCGAGACGTTGTCGAAGACGACATGCTGATGGTCTACAGGACCGAAGGCCTTTTGAAGATTTCGCACGGAGAGCACGACCGGGCGTTCTCGGATGCCTTTGAAGCGTGCCGCAACCTGCGGATCCTGCCTATGGTAATCGGGGAGTTCGAGTGACGTCAGCATGGAGTTAGGATTGCAGAGGACTTGCGCCTGCGTCGCGTGCGACGGGCGGTTCAAGCCTGCTGAAGTTCTCCAGAATCGGGGATGACTCCTCCTCGACCGGTTGGGATTCCCCACGGTTCTGCTTTGCCACCATCGAGACAGGTATTGCCGTCGATTTTCTCTCCCGACCCTTGCGCTTCCACGGGAAAAGTGCCTTGCCAAACCAGGCGAGTGCCATGTCCGTGGTTAGGCCGATAATACCGATCATCATGATGGCCGCATACACGTTGTCGAAATTTCGGTAGCGCGCCTGCTGGTTGATGAAGAAAGTGATTCCCGACATGGTGCCTACGACTTCCGCGACGATGAGGTACGTCCACGCCCAGCCCAGCAGGATGCGCATGTCGGTGTAAATGTCGGTGATTGAGGCGGGGATGACGACCCGCCCCATCAGGCGCAATCCACGTGCGCCAAGCGTCTGCGCGGCCTCAATGAGTGCCGGATCAACCTTGCGCACGGTATTCGATATGACGAGCACCTGCTGGAAGAACGTCCCGATCACGATGATCGCAATCTTCGGTCCATCGTCGATACCGAGAATGGCTACGCACAATGCGCCGAAGGCAGGGGCGGGCAAATAGCGGAAGAACTCGATGAATGGCTCCTGAAGACGGGAGAAAAAGCGATAGGTTCCGCAGAGAATTCCCAGAGGAACGCCAATGATCGAAGAGATAAGGAATCCAAAGAAAATTGTTCGAATGCTGTGTCCCAAACTTTCATGGAGCCAGGGTTCATTCGGAAGGCGTGGCGGCGTGGTAAACGCAGTATAGAAAGCCCGAAGCACCTCATGCGGGGGAGGCAAATAGACGGGATTCACCCGATATCCCCGCGGGGGATCTCCTCCCTCCGCAGTCGCCTTCTCAAGTTGCTTGGCAAATTCCGCTTTCGAGACCTCCATGCCCTCCACGAAATATTCCACGCTTCCGGGATCCGTTATGCGCGTCAGAGGGTGCCAAAGGAAAGGCAGGTAGCTAACTGCGCACCATATGGCCAGGGGAAAAACGAAGGAGAAAATCGTGACAATGAGCCGGAGCCTTTCCGGCAATTCCTGCTTGAGTCCCAGCCAATCGCGATGAGCCATAGCCCCTTTTTCGGCTCCAGGCTTACAAGCCCTCGACAATGCTTGGCGCCAGGTAGCTTGCAGGCTTCTGCGACTCCTTATACACCTTGTTATCCAGGTTGAATTGGTTGCCAATCGTCATCGAGCCGTAGATCGAATCGAGACCGTCACCTTTTTTGAAAACTGTCTTCGCCTCGGCAAGCGAGAGAAAGTGTGTCCCGGGAACATTTTTCGCGTATTCTTCCGGATCAGCCCCAGCCTTCGCTGCCATGATGTTGATGGCATCCTGGCGCGTGGCTGGATCGCTGATATAGTCAACACACTTGAAAAAAATCTGGACGATTTTTGCCCAGTCGTCCTTGTGCTGGGCGAAGCTTACGGGGTTCACCGCGAGCACGTCATAAATGAGGCCCCTTGCGTCAGCGCTGGTGAACAGCTTTTTTGATCCCGGAACCTGCTTGAGCGCCTGACTGGAAACCGGATACCAAGCGCCAACGGCTGCAATTTTTCCTGAAGCAAGGGTCTGCGGAGTCTCATTGGTCGCCGTATTGACGATCTCGACATCGGACTGCGTCATGCCATTCTGTTTGAGCGCTTCGAGCAATAGGAGGTGCTCGACTAGCGTCGCCTCGATGCCGACCTTCTGGCCCTCGAGGTCCTTGATGGATTCGATGCCCGGCTTGCCGATAATCATGTCACTCCCGTCGCTGTAATCGAGAATGGCAATTATCTTGCTCTTCGCGCCGTTGGCTCCATTGACAAGCGCGTCGGTCGCAACGGCTGTCACGGCATCCACCTTGCCCGCAGCGAAGGCGTCCAAGGAAGGCAAATAATCGAACCAGACGAGATCGACATCGAGACCGGCGTCCTTGAACCAGCCCTTTTGCTTGGCGACTTCGAAGATGGTGAATCCCGGCCAGTCACTATAGCCGATCTTCAGCGGCTCGGCATGGACGGAGACAGCCAAAAATGCGGCAAAGACACTTGCCTGCAATTTCAGGAAGGTTTTCTTCAATGATTTCATAAGCAGACTGGGAGTACTACGATCACCTGGCTTGGTAATACGAAAGAGAAGCAAGTGCCATGCCACGCTGACTGCCCGAGAGAAACCTCAAACCCGAGGGGATCGAGGAGCGAACTGCCGGGCTAGAGCAGCATTTCCGCCCAGCGAGCGAAGACCGTGGACGCCGTTTCCCGCAGGACCGGCAAGCACTCCTGCCCTTGCTGCCAGATCCAGTCCGCATCGACGCCGGACTCGATGAGTAGGCCATAAGCTCTCGCGACAGCTTCCTCAAACAGCCCGGGAGTCATTTCCAGGTGGAACTGCAGGCCGTACAGCGCGTGACCGTACCGGAAGAGCTGGTTCCGGGTAAGGGCCGACGAGGCGAGGCGCATACCTCCAGGGGGGATGTCGAAAACATCTCCATGCCAATGAGTAGCGACAAACTTCGCGGGAATTCCACGCCAAAGCGGGTCATACTGGGAAATGGGATCCAACGTCACCTCGAAAAAGCCAACTTCACGCTCGCCCGGCTGAACTCTAGCGCCAAGGGCTGAAGCCATCAACTGAGCGCCCAGGCATAATCCGATGACCGGCTTGCATTGAGATTCCGCATGGCGCACCAGGGCGCATTCGCTGGAAAGATAGGGATATTTTTCCTGTTCGTAAGCCCCCTGCGGACCGCCACCCAACGCGAGGCCACCAAAGTCTTCGAGAGACGCCGGCACAGGTTGGCCGAGATCGGGTCGAATTACGTCCATCGAGAGGCCCATTCCGCCGAGGGTTTCGCCAAGCAGACCAGGCCTATCGACGTCGCTGTGCTGGATGAACAAGACCGTCCTCTTCCTCATAAGATCCTGCCGCAGGTGTCGGGTCCCGGCCCGGACCAGCACTTTCCCACTGAGCTCCGCCCACCAAGACCCGCCGGGCGGGATTGGAGATTTATTCCGGCCCTCGGTTTCGATTGCTGCCGGAGATTTCCCGCGGGTTTCATAGCCGAGAAGTGTACCGGGACGCAGCAATTGCCGCAATAGGAAGGTCTTCCTATCTATCCGTCCATTCCAGCGGAATGATAGCGCTGGACGGCCACCGCCGCAGCGCAACGGTTCTCGACTCCCAGTTTGCGGAAAATCTTGTCGAGATGGTTCTTTACCGTGTGAGCGCTGATCCCGAGGATAATCGCGATTTCCTCGTTGGATTTGCCCTGACCCACCCAATCCGCCACCTCCTGCTCACGCGGGCTAAGATCGACCGCAGCCCGGGCGGGCCGGCCGTCCTCGACTTGTTCGTCCACAAGCAAGAGAAAACAGCCCGCGTGCGGGTGGCGCGTGAATCGCACAACCAGCTTGCGAGATCCGCTAGCGAACGTCCATCCGCGCTTGAACTTCAGACGGTCGGGAAAAAACCGCTTGCGCAGCTTTTGCATGACCAGATCGTGGAGAGGCTCCGGAAGCCGGCGTCGGGAACCGGCCTTCCCTCCGACATACCGGCAAATCAAACGACGCGTAGCCTGGCTGCAATAGCGCACTTGGCCGTCTTCGCCGAGGAGGACGTGTCCGCGGCCCAGAGCCGCTTCGATGGACTCGAAGATTCCCGGCTCGTCAGCGGCTTCGAGCAGCCAGTCCATATGCACGTCAAAACCCACGACGCCAACGCATCTCCCCGCATGAAAAATCGGCGCCGCCGTGCTGGTGATGAAAAGATTCTTTCCAGCAACCCGATATTCGTAGGGATCAATTAAAACCTCCGCTCTTCGGCGGGTTGGCGCAAAATACCAGTCGGCGCCGGGTTTGTCGTAGTCAATGTTGGCCTCGAGCCGGATCCGGCCTCCATAGCGATGCCAGAACGGCACGAACCGCCCGCTTTGGTCGTGGCCTGGCGCGTCGGCAAACATAGCATCCCGGCCGTCCAAGGCGTCCGGCTCCCAAACCGTCCAAACTCCTAGCAAACCGGAGTTTGCCACCAGGACTCCCCGCATGATCTCATTAAGCAAGCCGCGGTCGGTAAGACCTAAAGTCTTCAATGAGGAAAAGATAGTGGCAAGCTGACTGGCCCGGTTCACTGCCTCCGCCCGTTCCAAAGTCATGCCTAGGGATTGAAGCAACTTTCATACCGTTTCTTCCGCGATCTTTGCCGGACCTGAATGATTGACCTGAATGCTCTCTCAACTTAGCTTGGCCGACTTTACCGAAAAACCGCCGCCCGAGAACCGCAGGCGCACCGAGAAACACGAATGGCCAAAGTAACCCTCAAAAACGTTTATAAAGTCTATCCCGGAGATAGAGGCAAGGAAGTCACGGCTGTGGAGAACTTCAGTCTCGACATTTTGGACCGGGAATTCGTGGTTTTCGTCGGCCCGTCCGGCTGCGGAAAGTCCACAACCTTGCGAATGATCGCCGGTCTCGAGGAAATCTCGAAAGGTGATGTTTTGATCGGCGACAAGCGCGTCAATGATCTTCCTCCGAAGGACCGTGACATCGCGATGGTCTTTCAGAACTACGCGCTCTACCCGCACATGAACGTCTATGACAACATGGCATTCGGCCTGGAGCTGCGCAAATACCCAAAGGCGGAGATCAGAAAGCGCGTGACCGAAGCCGCGGGCATCCTGGGCATCGAACAATTGCTTGATCGCAGGCCAAAGGCCCTTTCCGGCGGGCAGCGCCAACGCGTCGCGGTCGGGCGCGCCATCGTGCGGCATCCAGAAGTTTTTCTCTTCGACGAACCGCTCTCGAATCTCGACGCCAAGATGCGCGTTCAAATGCGCACGGAGATCACGAAACTCCACCAGCGCCTCCAAGCTACGATGATTTACGTGACCCACGATCAAATCGAAGCCATGACGATGGGCACGCGCATCGTCGTGATGAAGGATGGTGTGATCCAGCAAGTGGATAGCCCGTTGAAAATCTACAACGAGCCAAAAAACCTCTTCGTCGCCGGCTTTTTGGGCAGTCCCCCAATGAATCTCGTCAACGGCACATTGCACGGGCGCAGCAGCGCCCTCGTTTTCAAAGAAGCGCAAGGCGGTGTGATCGAAGTTGAGCTCGGTGACCGCAAAGCTGCCGCTGGTTACGCCGGCAAAGATGTCATCCTTGGCGTCCGGCCCGAGAATTGCGACCTCGTTTCGCCAGGACAAACCTCATCGAACAACTGCTTCCAGGCCGTGGTGGATATCGTCGAGCCCATGGGTGCAGAAACCTATTTCCACCTGCAGACCGGCGCGCATCCCATTATCAGCCGCAGCCCTGCCGGCGCACAACAAGCCGACGCGGGCCACCGGTTCAAATTCCAGATCAGCGCAACAGCCGCGCATCTCTTCGACCCGGTGACGACACACCGAATCGTATGATTTCAGCCAAAGAACGAGAGCGCCTCCTTGTCGGGGGAGAAGCCCCCGGGTAATGATATCCGATCCTTATGAGCAGCCCCGATCTTAACGTTAGCCATGTTGCCAGATTGGCCCGCATCGCCTTGGCCGAAGAGGAAGTCGCCACCTTCCAAGACCAGCTCGGCCGCGTGCTCGAACATATCGAGCATCTCAAAAAACTTGACATCTCGGGCGTCGAGCCGACCGCACATACGTATCCGATCTTCAACGTGACGCGCCAAGATACTCCGGGTGCCAGCATATCCCGCGAAGCGGCTCTCGGCCTCGCGCCCCGCACCGCCAACAATCTCGTCATAGTTCCGAAAGTCGTCGAATGATGGATCTCGCCCGCCTCACCGCTTCCGAACTTCAGCAAGGTTTCCGCGCCAAGGCCTTTCACCCCGTTGACGTCCTGCGTGCGCTCGAATCGCGCATTCAATCGGTGGACCCAACCGTGCAGGCGTTCCTTTCCCGTGATTTTGAAGCCGCTCTGCGCAGAGCCGAAACGGCTGACGTTTCGCTCCCGCTCGGGGGAATCCCCATCGGAATCAAAGATGTCATCAATGTGAAGGGTGATCCCTGCACCTGCGCTTCGAAAATCCTGCAGGGCTACACCGCGCCCTATGACGCAACGGTCATCGAGCGGCTCAGAGCTGCTGGCGCCATCCCGTTCGGCAGATTGAACATGGACGAATTCGCCATGGGTTCGTCAACCGAAAACTCGGCGTTCCAGACCACACGCAACCCGTGGGACACCACGCGCATCCCCGGCGGGTCGAGCGGCGGGTCGGCTGCCGCCGTCGCCGCCTGCGAAGTTCCCGCCGCGCTGGGTTCGGATACCGGCGGCTCGATCCGGCAGCCGGCAGCGCTTTGCGGGTGTGTCGGCCTGAAGCCGAGCTACGGACGTGTTTCGCGCTATGGCCTTGTCGCCTTTGCCTCCTCGCTGGATCAGATCGGTCCCTTTGCGCGTTCAACACGCGACTGCGCGCTCTTGCTCAACGCAATCGCCGGACGCGATCCGATGGACTCCACCTCCCTGGAGCAACCGGCCGAGGATTTCACCGCAGAACTCGGCCGCGATCTCAAAGGCATCCACCTCGGCATCCCGAAGGAATACTTTGTCGATGGCATGGACGCCCGTGTGAAGTCCACCATCGAAGCCGCCATCCAACAATGCGCGGAACTTGGCGCTGAGCTCGTGGAGCTCTCCTTGCCCCATACAGAATATGCCGTTTCCGTCTACTATATCATCGCAACCGCCGAAGCTTCGGCCAATCTCGCCCGTTTCGACGGCGTCCGCTATGGTCGCCGAGCGGACCAGCCCAAAGATCTCATGGACCTTTATGTTCGCACTCGTGAGGAGGGATTTGGCAGCGAAGTGAAGCGCCGCATCATTCTCGGCACTTACGTTCTGTCCAGCGGATACTACGACGCCTACTATCTTCGGGCGCAAAAAGTGCGCACCCTTATCCGCCGGGACTTTGCGACGGCCTTTGATAAGGCGGACGTCATCGTTTGTCCCACTTCACCCGATGTCGCTTTCCCTATCGGCGAACGCACCAGCGACCCGCTGAAAATGTACCTCGCCGATATCTTCACCATCGCGGCCAATCTTGCAGGAATCTGCGGGATCAGCGTGCCGTGCGGATTCGTCCACGAAGGCAAAAACAAACTTCCCGTCGGCCTCCAATTCCTTGGAAAATCCCTCGCCGAAACCCGCCTGCTCGGTATCGCCGACGCCTACGAACGCGCATCCGGCTGGAGCAAAGAAAACGCACCTATATGAGCTTCGATCGGAGCAAAGCATCCAATGGCTATCCTTGCAGTATGCGCTTATTCATTGAGAGGGTTCCATTCTAACTGCCCAGTTTGAGTGAGATTCGCCCGGCAGGACAAATCCGACGGGCTGGACATCTTGACGGTTTTACCTAACCTTCAGACTTCCGAATGAGTCTTCTGTTTTTTAAACGCGTCCTCGCTAATCCGCTGCGGGTCGGCTACGTGGTGCCCAGTTCTCCGTTCCTAACCCGGCAGACCGCGCGGCGCATTGATTTTTCCCAGCCCCGTATTGTCGTCGAACTCGGCCCCGGTGAAGGTTGCCACACCCGCCAGATCGTCAAACGCATGAATGCGGACTCCCGGCTCATCCTCTTTGAGCTCGACGAGGAATTCGTTTCGCATTTGCGCAAGCAATTCGGCCGGGACCCCCGCGTTACCGTGCTTAACACCGATGCCTTGCATCTGCCGGAGACGCTGCGGGAAATGGGCCATCCACACTGTGACTACATCGTTTCCGGTCTGCCCTTCTTTGTCATCGAGCCGAAGACCAAGGACAAGCTTCTGCGGAGCATCGCGAGGGCAATGGACAACGACAGCCGCTTCATCACCTACCAGATCACAACACAACTCTGCGATCACGATCATCTCTTCGAGCTCGCTGGCAAGGAATATTGTCCGCTGAACTTCCCGCCGATCAACGTACTCGAATTTCGCAAGGCCTCAGCGTCGTAGCTTGGAGGAACGGGCTTGAAACCCGTCCCTCAACCCGAACAGTCACGAATACCCCTTCGCCACCTCTTGTGCGAGGATAGCAATTCCTTCGCGCACAGAGGTCTCGTCCATGGCGAAACTTAGTCGGATGCATTCGTGGCCGTGTCGCCAGTCTTCCGCCGCGCCCACGCCGAAATAGTGGCCTGGAACAATGAGGACGCCGCGCTCCTTCAGTCGGGAGTAAAGTGTTTCCGCCGAAATCTTCATCCCGCGAAACCATAGCCACAAGAACAACGCCCCCTCGCTCACGTGCACATGGTAGTCGAGCCCGTCGTCGAAGAACTGCGCGATCCATTCCTGCGCCAGATGAGATTTTCGCTCGTAGTACGGACGCACGACGTCGCGCGCCAAGCGGAGGATCTCGCCGGATTTCACAAGCGGCAGGACGATGGCCTGCCCAATGGAGCAGTTTGCAAGACCGACGATTGCCGTCATGGAGGCCACAGCGCGGATGATCTCCGGACGCGCCACGACGATGCCGGTGCGCGTGTTCGGGAGCCCGAGCTTGGATAGGCTCAGGGTAAGAATGATGTTCTCGTCCCAGATCGGATCGGCCTTACGGAACAAGATGCCGGGAAACGGCACCCCGTAGGCGTTGTCGATAATCAACGGCACGCCCGCCGCCCGGGCTACGGCAGCCAACCGATGAACCTCGTTGTTGGTGAGCACATTGCCCGAGGGATTCGTGGGGCGCGACACGCACAGCGCTGCCACATCCTCGGATACGGCGAGCTGGTCGAAATCAACATGATACTTGAAGCGGTGTCCGGACAGAAACTCGATGCGCGGCTGCACAGCGCTCAAGAGGCCGGGAGCCAGCCCCTGGTTCATATAGCCTATATACTCAGGCACGAGCGGAAGCAGGATCGTCTTGCGTCTCCCGTCGCGGAATTCGCCGGCCAAAAGGTTGAAGAGAAAAAAGAACGCCGTTTGTCCGCCCGCGGTGATAGCAATGTTCTCCGGACCGAGGTTCCACCCAAATTCCTGTCGAAGCAAATTTGCCAGGGCGGCGATGAATCGCGCATTGCCGATGGGCGGATCATAGTTCGTCATCATCCGATCAAACGCGAGCGGATCGGCCAAAATTGCCGCCATGCGATTGCGCCAGATCGCCTGCATCTCCGGAATATGCGCCGGATTGCCACCACCAAGCATCCGCACCGGCCCATGTGCACCGGCCATTGCGTGCCCGAGATCGTCCATCAATTCCTCGATCCCGCTTCCGCTGGCTAGCCGCTCGCCAAAAAGGGATTTCTCAAACACTGAAGGAATCTAACCACAGAGGACACAGAGAGCACAGAGTCAATTCTCGGAGTCCTTGACTCGTTTTCTTTGTGTCTTGAGTGCTCTGTGGTTAATTGTCTGGGGTCCTAGTTAAGATTTATGGCGTTCTCTTCTGAAATCACCAGTCTGCTTCGCGATAAATCGCCGCTTTTGCGGCAATTTGAAGCGTTGCTTGCTCCGCGCTCGGACTTGCATCTCGAGTTGCTGGCCCGCGAATCCGCTGCGATCACCCGGCGCTACTTTGGGCGCACCATGCGCCTCTTCGCCCCGCTTTATCTCTCCAACGAATGCATCAACTCGTGCGCCTATTGCGGCTTCTCCCGTGAAAATGCCATCCTGCGCGTCACGCTGGAAATCGAGGAAGTCGCGCGTGAAGCCGCACACCTCATCGGCCAGGGCTTTCGCAATATCCTTCTCGTGGCCGGCGAGCATCCCAAATTCGTTTCCGGCGACTACCTGAAGCGATGCATCCGCCGGCTCTCAGCGGCGGTTCCGAGCATCAGCCTTGAAGTCGCTCCGATGGAAGTCGCGGACTATCTGCCCCTCGTTCATGCCGGCGCGGAAGGGCTCGTCGTTTACCAGGAGACCTACCATCCCCCCACCTACTCCAAGATTCATCTTTCAGGACCAAAAAAGGACTACGACTGGCGCCTGGATTGCCCGGAGCGCGCCTACGAGGCGGGCTTCCGCCGCATCGGCATCGGCGCCCTCTACGGTCTGTGGCATTGGCGGGAAGAAGCGGTGGCTCTCGCCGCTCATCTCGAACATCTCCTGCGTTCGTGTTGGAAGGCCCAGATCACCGTCAGCCTCCCGCGTCTTCGCCCGGCCGCTGGCGACTTCCATCCAACACATCCTCTGCCGGACCGCGAATTCGTCCAGCTCCTTTGCGCGTTGCGCATTACCTTCCCGCAGATCGGAATCGTCCTGAGTACGCGTGAGCCGGCGGCCCTGCGAGATGCCATCGCTCCGCTCGGCATTACCATGATGAGCGCCGGCAGCCATACGGAACCGGGTGGCTACACTGGCCAGGGGAAACAAAATCTGCATCAGACAATCCGTGGCCGCCCGATCGCCGCAATTGGCGAGCACGCCGAAGGGCAATTCGCCATCTCTGACGAGCGTCCGCCCCATGCAGTCGCTGCCCGCTTGCGGGAACTTGGACTCGAACCGGTCTGGAAGGATTGGGACGCCGCCATCCTCAACGCCGCATAGAACAGCAAGATGAAGCTTTTTTTGAACGGACAGAGAGAGGAAGTTCAGGCGGAAACCGTTACCGATTTGGTGGGCGAACTCGGGCTTGTCCCCGAAACGGTCCTCATCGAGCACAATGGCACTGCCCTCCTGCGCTCGGAATGGGCGCATACGCCACTTGCCGGCGACGACCGGCTCGAAGTCCTGCGGGTGGCCGCTGGAGGGTAGGCAACCGGCATCAACGAAGCTGTCTACAACTTGTAGGCGGAGGTCGGTGACCCCGGAAACCTGCGAAAATAAGTTTGAAGCAAACTCAACGAAGCTGGTGTAAGGATTTGTATGCGAAGCCGACTCATGAGGCGGAGATACTCATCCGAGAATATCAATGAAGTCCGTCATCATTCTGTCGCTCGCTCTCATCGCCTTGGCCATCGGAGCCATCGTCGTCCTTGCCGCCGGCAAGACCCGCGGAGCTAAAGCGCAAGCCATGAAGAATCAGCCTGAGAACGTTAATGTCCGCTTTTTGCAAGCCGACGGAACCCTTACCGATCCAACAAGCGTGCCGCGAGTCGTCAAGACCGACGAACAGTGGCGGGCACAGCTCACACCCGAGCAATACAAAGTTGCTCGGGCACAAGGCACGGAACGCCCCTTCTGCGGGATTTTCCACGACAACCACCAGGTAGGTGTCTATTCGTGCGTAGGCTGCGGTCTCCCTCTCTTTCGCTCGGATGCCAAGTTTGACTCTGGAACGGGCTGGCCAAGCTTCTTTCAGCCTGTCGCCGACGAGAACATTGGCGCGGAGACGGATTCAAGCTACGGCATGGTGCGCAATGAAATTCGCTGCGTGCGTTGCGGCACCCACCTTGGTCATGTCTTTCTCGATGGTCCGGCTCCCACCGGACTGCGCTTTTGCATCAATTCGGCATCTCTGATTTTCGAAGAGAAGAATCCGAAGGTGCGTACGGAGACCGCAATCTTTGGCGCGGGCTGCTTTTGGGGCGTTGAAGAAGCCTTTGCAAAGGTGAAGGGCGTCACTTCTACCGCAGTCGGATATTCGGGCGGCACGATAAAAAGCCCCACTTACGAGCAAGTGTGCTCGCACACCACGGGTCATGCCGAGGTCGTGAAGGTCGAATTCGACCCCTCAGTAGTTCCCTATTCAAGGCTGCTCGACCTTTTCTTCGATATTCACGATCCCACCACGCCCAACCGTCAAGGACTTGATATCGGGAACAACTACCGCTCGGCGATTTTCTTCGCGACTCCTGAACAGGAAACCGCTGCGCGTCACGCGATTGCTCAGCTCGAGAAAGCGAAAAGATACAATCGCCCGATTGTGACGCAGGTAGAGTTCGCAGGACCGTTCTATCGGGCGGAGGAATATCACCAGCAATACGCCGCGAAACACGGTGGCGGTTTCTGCCATATCCCGTCTGGCAGTTGAATCGCCGTTGCTAACGATCCTTCAGTGTCGCGGAGAGAACATTGGCCTTTGCCTCAGGCGATTTCGCCTCGGCCATTTGGAAATTTCTTTCGGCATTTGCTCTAAGCCAGCTTCAAGCCGGAAAACCGAAGCGACGATTAACCTCGGCCGCATCGATTCCTAGCGCCCGTCCGAGGCGTTCGGAAGCAAGCCGCCCGCTTGCGATCTTCAGCATTTGATCAAACTGGGCGCGGGGAAGATCGACCCCCTCGTGTTTGATCGCATGAATGCGTGCGCCGAGCGCAAGCAAGTGCATGAGAAACTCCTCGGTCTCGACCGGATCGTCAGAACGATGGACGCTCCTTTTCTCGACGTGATGAGAAACGAGGCCGTATTCGATTGTGAATTTGCTAAGCATGGCAATTTCTGTTCAATGTTTCTGGGTTCCGCAATAAAATCCACGAATTCCCTACGCTGCGCGATTTGCGGGTCTTTTCTGCGCAAAGTTAGGCGAGCTGACAGTGTCCAACGCGAGCGCCTTGAGGGACGCGATCTCGTTGGCTTGGGCTCTCGTAGCAGCTCAGGCCGAGGCTATCACAAAATCTCATTGGCGCTCGAGCGCTGTTCCTCTGGCTTCACAGCCGGCTTAAAGCCTTGGTAAGTCAAGCGCGCACCGTGCGTGTAGGTCAGATAACCCCAGGCCCAGTGAAAGAAGATTACGATCCTGTTGCGCAGCTCCACGATGAAGAGCAGGTGAATCAACAACCAGCTCAGCCAAGCCAGAAACCCACTCAGCTTGACCACCTTGAGATCCGCCACGGCTTTGTTGCGCCCGATAGTGGCCATGCTGCCCTTGTCCGTATATTGAAACGTCTCGGTCGGCTGGCCCGCCACCAATGCCAGCACGTTGCGCGCCGCCACCTTGCCCGATTGCATTGCAAAGGGCGCAATGCCCGGCGATGGCTTGCCGCCCTGATGGGAGAAATTGGCCACGTCCCCGATCACAAACACTTCCGGGTGGCCCGCCACGCTCAGGTCTTTCTGCACGACCGCCCGACCCTGACGGTCTACTTCGCACCCCAGCTGCTTGGCCAGCGGCGAGGCGGTGTTACCCGCCGCCCAGATCACCGTGCGGGCACGGATTAACTCGTTTTCCAGCTGCACGCCCTCCGGGGTAACACCCAGCACCTTGGTGGCCACCCGCACCTCGATGCTCAGTTGCTCCAGCTGCCGGATAGCCGAGGTCGCCAATTCGTCGTCAAACATCGGCAACACCTTGGGCGCCGCATCGAGAAGCACCACGCGGGCCTGCTTGCCCTGGATGGTGCGAAAGTCCCGTTCCAGCGTTCGCTTGGCCAGCTCCGAAATCGAGCCCGCCATCTCCACGCCGGTCGGCCCGGCCCCGATTAGTACAAATGTCAGGGCCGCCCTTTGCATTTCCGGGTCCGTGGTGGTTTCAGCGATTTCGAAGGCGTTTAGAATCCGCCGTCGCAACTCCAGGGCGTCCGAGAGGGTTTTCAAGCCTGGTGCGTGACCCTCCCATTGATCGTTGCCAAAGTAGGAGTGGCGCGCCCCGGTCGCCACAATCAGGTAGTCGTAGGGGTATTCATTGCTCTTGGTGCGCACCACCTTGGCCCCTGTATCAATGACCTCGACGGTACCCATGACCACGCGTACGTTTTGGGCCTCCTTCAAGATGGCCCGGATGGGTTGGGCGATGTCGGCTGGCGAGAGCATGGCGGTAGCCACCTGGTAGAGTAACGGCTGAAACAGGTGGTGGTTGGTCCGGTCGATGAGGATCACCTCCAAGGGTTGACCGGTCAAGATTCTGGCGGCATACAGCCCGCCGAAACCTCCGCCGATAATGACAACCCGCGGCAAGCCTCTTTTGGAAGTTGTCGTGGTGTCCATAAAGGTTTGTAAGCGCGGGGTGGGCTACACCGCCTCATCCTAGAGCTTGGATACCAAGGCGATGTTCATTCTACAAGCAACGTTTCAGCCTTGCGAATGAGTATCTGCATGTCGGGTGTGACGAGTCCTGCCGCTGACACTGTCTGCCAAGCGTTGACCTGGAAGCAAGGCACACGTTCCTCCAGCTATCCGCGAGGCTGCTCGTTGCCCGGCACGGCGCCGGTCATGATGGCCACTACTTCGGCCATCGAATGCTGCTGCGGAGTTGTGAGAGCAGCGCGTCGCCCGAGGCGCATGATGTGAATGCGGTCTGCTAACTCGAAAACGTGCGGCATGTTGTGACTGATGAGGATCACCGGAAGCCCCCGATCCCGGATCGTCCGGATCAGGTTCAGCACTTCTCCGGACTCGCGGACGCCGAGGGCGGCCGTCGGCTCGTCCATGATGACCAAGCGGCGAGCGAAAATGGCGGAACGAGCCACCGCCACCCCCTGACGCTGCCCGCCGGAGAGATCTTCAACCGCGCTGTCAATCGACGGAAGACGGAACTTCAGCTCCTCCATTTCTTTCTGCGCCTCCCGCCTCATTCTGCCTTTATCCAGCAGCCGAAACCAGGAACCAAGCAGCCCGCGGCAGCGGACTTCTCGACCCAGAAAGAGGTTGGTCGCGATGTCGAGGGCAGGAGCGACGGCGAGATCCTGGTACACAGTCTCGATGCCGCGCTTGCGCGGGTCGAGGGGGCTCTGGAAGTGAACCGGCACCCCGTCCAGCAACACTTCCCCCTCATCTGGTATAACCGCGCCGCAAAGCACTTTGATCAGCGTGCTCTTGCCCGCGCCGTTGTCACCGATAATCGCGAGCACCTCGCCTGCACGCAGCTCCAGGTTGGCGCCATCGAGCGCTGTAACGTGCCCGTAACGTTTGACGATATTACGCGCCTCCAATACGATTTCGCCCTGCGCCGGGGCGTTGGTGTTCTCGACCGCGACCTTCATCGCTGCCTGCCTCTAGAGATCTGATCGACCGCGACGGCGCTGATTACCAGGACGCCAGTCACCAGATCTTGCCAGAGCGGGTCAATCCCGGAGAGGGTGAGACCGTTGCGCAATACGGACACGATCAAGGTCCCAACGAGTGTTCCCCAGATGCTCCCGCGTCCACCGAACAGGCTCGTACCCCCGATCACGACTGCCGTAATGCTGTCGAGATTGGCATTTTGCAACGCGTTCGGGTCAGCGTTGGGGATGCGACCCAGAGAGAGCCATGCACCGATCCCGTACAGGAAGGCTGCGAACGTATAGACGGAAAGGAGCCTGTTCTCTACGGGGATGCCTACAAGCCGGGCAGCCGCACGGTTGTTGCCGATTGCGTAAACGTGTCGACCCCAGGCGGTCTGCGTGAGCAGGTACCACACGAAGGCGTACAGACCGAACATGATCATCGTCCCGTGCGTGATCCCGGTGCCGCCAACAATCCAACTGTTCCCTGTCCAGCCGAGCAAGTCGTCAGTTACGGGGAAGGAACCACCCTGGGCAAACAGGCGCGTAGCAGCGGTAACGATCCCGAGCAAACCGAGCGTGACGATAAACGGCGGCAACATCAGCCTGCTCACCAGCGTCCCGGCAACAAGACCAACGCACGTGCACAGCAAGATTGCGAATAACAGGCATAGCGCCGCGGTGTGACCCTCATTGACCAGCCGACCAGCGACAATCGTCCCGAGCACCGCAATAGAGCCGTTGGCGAGGTCGATCCCGGCCGTCAGGATGATCATCGTCTGACCGATCGCTAGCGTTCCGACGATTACGCTCTGCTGAATGACGAGCGAAAGGTTTCCGGCGGCCAGGAACGTATCTGTGCTAAGTGAGAATATGGCGCAGAACACCATCAGGACAACGAGTGAGCCAATCGTCGGTGTCGCCAAGGCTCGGCCGAGCAGGACCGTGCCGCGATTCGATGGCGCCATAGTGCTTGTCGACTAGGCTGTCTCGTTAAAGGGGAGCATCGACAGGACGCGCGGAGACCTAAGCACTGCAGCCTAGCCCCAGCAGTTCTCCAGGCCGAACTTTGTATCCTTTGAGGGCAGGCCCGAGAAAGGCTTGTCGGTAATAAGAGTCGCACCGGTATTGATAAACCCGCTCGGCTTCTGTCAATTCTTAACTTTGCCGATCGGAGAATATTACCAGCACAGCGTTACCGGCGGCCCTCCTGAGCACCGGCAAGACCCTGGCCTGGATCGCTTACTGGAACTACGGCGACACCTGCGCGATTACCCACCACCTCAGTGT
>JAXIPG010000167.1:0-4068 GCA_045403045.1 Terrimicrobiaceae bacterium | reverse complement strand
GTTCGTCACCCGAATGTTGCCTCGGTCTTCCATCTTGGGAAAACCGGCGAGAAGTATTTCTACGCAATGGAGTTTGTGGAGGGAGAAACGCTTCAGGACCTTATCAAACACTCAGGCCGACTTGAGATTAGGCTCGCGCTGGAAATTGTGATGCAGGTCGCCGCCGGTTTGGCTGCGGTCCACAAGCAAGAACTTGTTCATCGAGATATCAAACCAAGCAACATCATGGTGAGCGTGGACGAGGGAAGCGGTGTAGTAGCTAAAATTATCGACCTCGGTTTGGCAAAGACGACCAGTGAGGTAAGTTCTCAGACAGCAATTTCAACGTCCGGCGGCTTTGCTGGGACGCCCGAATTCGCAAGTCCCGAACAATTTGCGGGGGTCGGTGTGGACATTCGATCGGACCTCTACTCGCTGGGCGTAACGCTCTGGGAGATGGTGATAGGCCGTACGCCGTTCAGGGGTTCCCCTCCTGAGGTGATGTATCAGCATCAGCACGTACCGTGTAATCTGCGGCTGCCATGCCGGTTTATTTCGCGAAGCGCTGCACGAAATCTACATCCCGCGGATTCAGCGAGGGAATGCTTCCTTTGCTGCGAACGTCCTTGGAGCCAGAGGAGCGTTGCTATCGGCTCTGGTTCATTTCTTCGAACACGGAAGCTGGGAGTCGCCGGTGGAAATTGGCGTCGGGGAGCAGAAGATCAGCTCTTCGTCCTAATGCAAGCGGCGCTGCATCTATCGGTCACACGCGGAATGCAAACACGAGAGGTGCGAATTTGGCACGAACGCGCCGAGCCCTTGTGCCATTCGCTTAATCGTTCTCAGCTCCTGTATGTGGCACTGATAGGTCAATGGCGCTACTCCCTCGTGACTGACAAGCTGACTGCAACGATGCAGATAGCCAACCGAATTTACTCGCTCGCGCAGGAGCAGAACGACTCCGCGCCATTGATAAAAGCCTACATGGCTTTGGCGGCCACACTTTACTATTTCGGCAATTTCGAATCAGCGCGAGAGTACGCGTTACGTGGTGTTCAGATCTGGCGTTCGGGAGGCGTCAAGTCTCAGGTCGAAGAGCTCGATGAGCCCGCAATCGCTTGTCTGTGCCATGAGGCCCTGTGCGCGTGGCATTTCGGAGAGATTTCCTCTTGCCATGCGGCGATGGCAGAAGCGATCTCGCTAGCGAAGGACCTGAATGATATACACGGAGTAGCCGTGACACTATATTTTGCAGCGATTCTCGGTTACCGTGAGCGTAATCCTGCGGAAGTGGAACGCTTGGCATCAGACTGTAAAGCAATCCGCACCGCAAAGCAGCAGAAGTCGACTTCACTGGCGACACGCGCAGAAGCAACCTACGCGGAATACCGCCGCCAAAAAGCGAGCGGGTTAGGGGGCCAAGGGTTCCGACTGCCTCTTTCCTAACTTCTTCCGGCTCCCTGCCTTTCGTTCAACACCCCGCCCGCCAAATCCTTCTGAATGCCGGGTTTCGCACGTGTTGATGCGCGCGCAGCGCAAGCACGATATTGGTCATGTTATAAAAATGTTCACTGGCAATAAGCCAGACGAGCCCGTGAAGAACTGAGAAAGTCTCTTGCGGAGACGGGCAAAGCGTTAAGCCGTGGCCACCGCGATGAAGACAAGGGATTTGCTCTAGAAGAACGCGGATTCGCCATTTCGAGAAAATTAACGAGAATCACGAGGCGGTCGGTTACACCGGCTACCCCTCTTTCTCCTCTCTTGTCTGCAAAGAGCGCGATGTAATCATTTATCCCCATGCACAGCGCGGCAAAAATTGATTCCTCGCAGGCGCGGGCCATCGCCTTGCGGGCACAGGGTTTGGATGGAGCGACGACTTTCGGGAGCGGCAAGGCGGGCACGCTGAATGCCATCGAGCATCTCGGCTACGTGCAAATCGATACCATCTCCGTTGTCGAACGGGCGCATCACCACATGCTTTGGTCACGTGTGCCGGATTACGCGCCTGAATGGCTGCGCGAGCTGCACGCGGAACGGCGCGTTTTTGAATACTGGAGCCATGCCGCGGCCTTTTTGCCCATGCGGGACTTCCGGCAATCGCTGCCGCTCATGCGGTCGTTTCGGCGGAAATTTCACTGGTCCGACGACTCACCGGAACTTCGTCGCGCGATGCGCCGGGTGCTGGCGCGCATTCGCAGCGAGGGACCGCTGAGAGTGCGCGACTTCGAGAGCAAGGATGTCCGTGTGTTGGGCTCATGGACCTTTGGCAAGATGGAAAAGCGCGCCCTGCACGAGCTCTGGATGCGCGGGGACGTCATGGTCGCCAGCCGCGAGGGTTTTCAAAAGAGCTACGACCTGACGGCACGTGTCCTGCCGGAAAATATTGATCGCTCCATGCCCGCCGAGGCGGAAGCAGCGGATTTTCTCATCGAGCGCACGCTTCAAGCCCACGGCCTGGCTCGCGAACCAGAGCTTCGGTATCTGCGTGACGGCGCCGTCGCGGTGACCATTCGCAAGCGGCTCGCCCACGCGGTCAAGCAAGGCCGCGTGGTGTCCGTGCAGGTTGGGGACCTGAACAAGCCGGCTTACGCGCTACCCGAAACGCTGGAACACGTGCCGGATAGCGTCGAACCTACAGTGGCACGAATCCTTTCGCCCTTCGACAATCTCATCGTCCAACGCGGGCGTCTTCGCTGGCTCTTCGACTTCGATTATCAACTCGAATCTTATGTGCCCGTGGTGAAGCGCCGTTACGGGCATTTCGTTTTGCCAGTGCTTTGGGGCGAGCGATTCGCCGCGCGCTTGGAAGCCAAGGCGCTGCGCGAACAGTCGAAGTTGGCGCTCACAGGGCTTTGGTTCGAGCCCGGCTACGAAAAAAATCGAAAGTTTCGCAAGGCCTTGCGCGCAGCGCTGGAAAATTTTGCCGCGTTCAACCGCTGTGGTGAAGTGGATGACGCGCTACTTTCACGCGGTTAGAGCAATCGCCCGCGCAAGCCGATCTCTCGCTGCTCCAGCAGGCACTCGCCGACAGGGTTGTTATGCAGGTTCTCTCGACGCCGCGTCGGACCTGCTTTGTCCCGTCCTCAAGCGAACAGCGGGGCGTAGTCACGCGCGAACTCGTCAAATGAACGAGGAGGGCGGCCCAAGGCTTCACGCACGCCGGGTTCGACTCCGGCAGCCTCGCCACGACGGTACATCGCGAACTCTTCGAGCAGGCCGTCCGCCTGCCAAGCCGGGAAACCCAGGTCGGCCAGCGCCGCCCGCATCGACTCAGGCGGCACATCGACAAACGTGATAGTGCGGCCGATGGCCCTCGATAACTGGTGCGCCATCTCGGCGAACGTCAAGGCGTCCGGGCCGGTGAGCGCATGGATCTTGTTGTCGTGCTGCGAGGTAGTCAGCGCCGCAACCGCCACGTCCGCCAGGTCGCGAACGTCCACCGCGCTGATGCGCGCGTCACCGGCTGCGGCGAAGAAGGCGCTCTTGTCCTGGATACTCTGCCGGAAGTTCAGTAGGCCTTGCATGTAGAGATTCGGGCGCAGAAATGTGAACGTGAGGCCGGACGCTTGGACGGCCGCTTCGACCGCAGCGTGATAGCGAAGGAACCGTCCCGGCGAGTTCGTGTCGGCGTGCAACTGTGACAGCTTCACGATGTGCCGAACGCCGCTCTGTTGTGCCACGCGCGTGAAGGCGATCTGTTGGTGCTCCGTGCGCTCGGTCGAGTTGGTCAATAAGAACGCCCGGTCCACGTCGGAGCACGCCCGGCGCATTGAGTCGGCATCCTCGAAATCGCCTTGCGCGAAGTGAACGTTTGGGAGCTGATTCGCCTCTGCTTTCCGCGGATCACGCGTGACGGCACGCACCTGTACGCCTTGGGCAGACAATCTCTTGACGACTTCGCTGCCCACCGTTCCGGTCGCCCCAGTAATCAGAATCATTGCTGCTCCTCCCGAAATCGCTGAGTGTGGTTTTCGTGCTGCATAGACTCTACGAGAGCATAAAAAACTGGGTGCTTAAAGCCGCTTTTGGCGTCCAAACGAGCGCAATCCACGGATCCGATGACCACAGTGGCCCCTACTCGCCGGGCGG
>JAXIPG010000191.1:0-22910 GCA_045403045.1 Terrimicrobiaceae bacterium | reverse complement strand
TTGGCTAATTTGGACAGCATGCCGCCAGCATTCAAAAGCAAGTGGGGGGGTAGATACTCCAAAATGACCTTTCAGAGGCCTCTCAGGCCCATAAATTCAGGCCTGCTTGTCCAAGAGCGACTTATTTTGGACAGCAGTGGTGCCACATCTGTTCGCTCGCTCTCAAGGAATTTAACGAATAAGGGCCTATCCTGAATCCTGGGTTGTCTCGCAAATATCTCTACGGCCGTCACGAGTTTCTTCCTGACATCCTCAATCGGATCGGATCGTCCAAGACCACCACGAGCCATCTCGAGCCGGGCGTGAAGCTTGAGCCTTTTTGGCTGCCGTTGCACCATTCTTAAACTCGCCATCGAGCTCCTCACGAATCCACTTGCTCGCATCTTTGAAAATAGCGTCGGCCCAATGTCGCTAGGGCGATAGGACTATCCTTATCAAACGAACTAACGCGTGTCCAAAGCTCGTCGACACCGAAACGCTCAAACGCTGCAGCAATTACCGCTTCTGCGGCGGCTCCCTCCTCTAGCAACGAGTAGCCGCTCGCTAACTCCTCGCGAACGTTCGCCGCGCTAATCGGCACGCCGTGTTTAATCAACGCAATTAAGCCATACTGCCTTACGGTCTTGGCGTCATCGAGACGAAGTTGCTCACCTAATTCCTTTGTCACCGCTTCTCGGCGCAACAGCTCCTTTGCGGCAAGAGTTCGCAAATCAGCACTTGAATGCAGTAGTGCCGCACGCAGAGTTGCGTCCGAGATCGTCGCCATAAGTTTAGAAAGCGCCCCCAAGATCACATTATCGAAGGTATCGGACTGACGAATGCTCTTTAATGTTTCAGAATTTGGATTCGCGCGCAGGCGAATAAGTCTGGTTGTGTGTTCCGCCTGCGAACGAACTTTAGTGGAATCATCACCAAGCAAGGGTGCGACAATCTTTAGGTCAGGGAGACCCCCATGAGTAGCCAGATAGTCGAGTCCTGCAAGGCGCACGATCTCGCTCTGGTCAGCGAGTATACTTACAATTGCCTTGCCGTCATCCTTGCGCTGCCTTTGCTGTAGACAATACTTCGCCAAGCGATTCAAACGCCTGCTGAGTCTCGGGCGAAATGGTCGACGATCTCTCCTCTGTGCCAGCGCTAACGCGTTGAACTTGTCTCTGCTCCGCGCTTGTGCTCTGCACGTCTTGGTCGACGGCCGATCTCGCGCTCAAGAGTTCGAAGAGTTTGCGAAGCAAAAGCTCCTGAATCAGTTCTCGCCAGTGGGCGAGATTCTCGAATTTGTTAAAGAGTAGACTCTTATTTTTGACTAGCTCGCTTCGAAATGCGAGGACTCTCTGGAGCTGCTCGCCAGGATCAGACTCATCAACAACCTGCTTGAAGAATAGCCACATTTCGGGGGTGCCACTGTTCCCGTGCCTATCCAAAGCTCGGTAGAATTCCTCTTCGAAGCCAGTCCTGTTGTCCTGGCCCGATGGCGAACCCATCGTCTTCCAGAGGCAGCCGATGAAAAGGTCAGCTTTGTCGAGATCTGCATTGATGCGATCTTGAGGTCTTCCCAGTCCCGGAGGGGTATCCCTCCCATCCTAGCAATTCGATTCTGAAATTGGTCGCTTTTGAGGAGATTCTTGCGATTCGCTCAACAACCTCATTGAGAGCTCGGCGTTCCTCTTCAAGATCGCTCGGGGAGGCGATGAAGATTGTAAAGACTCTAACGGGCCGATCCATTGCATAACGCAACTCGGTCTGTTACCGGCGATGTTGACGCAAGTTGCACCATATTCCCGTTCAAGATGCACAGAGCAAGCAGTCCGACGACAAAGGCGATAATGAAATGAATGGGAGAAGGCCAGTCCTTGTCTGCCATCGTGACGAGCCAGTCGTTGTCTGCGAATGTGACTTTAACCTTTTTCATTTCCGGGGTTCGACACAAGTTACCAACGCTTTGCCAAATAGGGAATGAAAAGGCATCACCAGGCCGCAAGTGAAGTCAGCGGCTCGCCGATACGCGCGAGGCTGTCAAGCTGGTGGGCTTTGGTGTTTTACCACATTCAAGGAGCGACAGAGTTTTTTGGGCAACATCAAGGCAACGCCCCGCCGCTCATATCGCACGAACGATGATAGATAGAACCGCTCCGAGCTTTTATTGATCAGCCTTCGCGGCTGATTCGGGCCGGCGGGATTATCCCGACTCCGTCGGGCTCTGCGAGTTTGGCATCGCCCAGCGATGCGCTAGCGCGCAGGGCAGTCGAACTGCGTTCTCATCCCGCCATGAACGAGTAAAGTTAACGAACGGCATCATCTCACCAACTGCGTCACTCATTCTCGGGCCGGCGGGATTCGAACCCGCGGCCTCTTGAACCCCATTCAAGCGCTCTACCAAGCTGAGCCACGGCCCGTTCTAGAATGGAAAAGGATTCAACGGAACTGCCAGAAAGGCAACCGCAATTTCTTGGAGGAGGCGCTGCTTTACCTGGGACACCTGCGCTGATTTACTCTCGACATGATGGAGAGCGAGCAGATCCCACCATCCCCAGACGCCGGCGACATGGTCGTCTTCTCGGTCAGGCGAGACACCGCGTGCGCGGAGTGCGGGCGCGAATTGTTCCGTGGTTCGATGATCATGCTGAACAAGGAGCGAAATCCTCTCTGCCTCACATGCGCCGACCTGGATCATTTGGAATATCTGTCGCGCGGAAACGCAACCCTCACGCGTCGGGCGTCAAAGCATTCGCGTCTTCGCGCTGTGGTGGTCGAGTGGAGCACGACGCGAAAACGCTATGAACGGCAGGGTGTGTTGGTCGAGCCGGAGGCCATCCAAAAGGCCGAGGCCGAGTGCTTTGAGGACGCTGAATGGCGCGAACGCCAGCGTGACCGCCGTCGCACTCGGGAGGCCGAGATCGATCACCGTTTCGTCGCCGAGTTTGCCAGGCAGATTCGCATGCATTTCCCAGGCTCTCCGGCTGCCGAGGCGAAGGAAATTGCCGAGCATGCGTGCCGCAAGTATAGCGGTCGGGTCGGACGTTCGGCTGCAGCGAAGGAGTTCGATCCAACTGCGATCCGCCTCGCGGTCATGGCGTCGGTCCGGCATCGATTCACGAATTATGACGAGCTGTTGCTAGGCGGCTACGATCGGCACGAGGCCAGAGCCATGGTCCGCCCGGAGGTCGACGCGTTGCTGGAAAATTGGAGCACGGGACGGCGTTCAGGAGAACCGCCGCAGCGAGGGACGTCCGGTGGCTGACCAACTCTGCTTTTCGTTCGATGGCGGGGAGCCGCGCGCGGTCTCGGGCGTGGAAATTTGGCGCGAGCGCCGGCGAGCGGAGCTCGACCGCTTCGCTGCAGAGACAGGATTGCCCATCGGGCATTTGGTCCGCCTCACACTTTTCAGCGGGCCGTTTCTCGAAGGGAATCTGTTTCTCTTTGAGGAAGACCTCTGGCTGGAGCAGCAGCGCCCAAACAATTTACGCCTTCGCATTGGCAAGGTCGACTTTCTTGCGGCAGAAATTGAATCGTGCGTCCGGCTGGATTGATCGCGTCGAAGTTCCAAGTCCGACAGCCTGCTAGATCATGCGGTCCACTTCGTCCTTAAGCGCCAAAGACTCGACATGCAGATCGGCTAAGAGCGGAAGATGATCTGAGGAAACGCGGGTGAGGTAATTGCGAATGACGGATACGCTTTCCGTTGTGAAGTGAGGGGACACAAAGATGTGGTCGATGCGCGCGAATGGCCTGGTCGAAATGAACGTGTGCAGCGCTTCGGACCCGTTGGATGCCACATCATGCAATCGGTCAGCGGCAAGTCGATACGGAGCGGTGCCAGGCGGCAGGTTGAAGTCACCGCAGAGGACGATCGCCTGGGTGTCGAGAATCGGACCAAGCCATTCCGGGCCGAGCAGCGTCTGCATCTGCGCCAGCCGCTCACCGGAGCTCAGACCGAGGTGCGTGGTCACGACGTTGATCGGAATATTCCCGAGAAAAACCCGGCTCCAGAGTGCGCCTCGGGGTTCCGGCCATATGCTAAGGGAACGAGTAGGGAGCTCTGCGACTTTGACGGTCCTGATGGGCCAACGACTGAGCACCGCATGTCCGTAGCGCTCGGCGCCCCGGGTGACGGTCGCGAGAAAGGTGACGTGGTAGCCGAGAATTTGGGCGATCGTGGAAGCCTGATTCTCGCCGCGAGAGCGCAACCGGCCGTGGTCGAGTTCTTGCAAAGCCACGAGATCGGGAGATTGCTCTGCGATAACCCGCGCGATGCGGCGTGGAGAAACGCGTCCATCCATGCCAATGCAGCTATGGACGTTATAGCTCATGACCCGCAACCGAGATGGGTAAGCGGAAGGAATATCCGCTGTAGCGAGATGCTTGCGTCCGAGCAGGGCGAGCGCGGCGTCGCGGAGTCCGGCGGGACGCACAAAATTCGCCGCGCCGTGGGGCAGCTTCGTGGCGGGAGGAACGAGGAGAAAGCCTTGTGTTTCGTCGGGACCCGGCCCCGCGTGAGCGCCGCGTTCGGGAGCGAAGCTCCAGGAACTACCGTCCCAGTTCCAGCCGAGCAGAATGAGGTCGCCCGAATTTTCGTTTTCGCAAAATCTAACGACATCCTGGGTGAGTTCGGCGCGCAGCGCCGCGGGATGTGTCTGCAACCGTTCGGGAAGGCCCTCGGGAACAGCCGTTTCGCCGTAGGCGTGATGCCATGTGATTCTGTTATCGGCTGCACGATGCAGGACCCCGGGGACGTTCCCGCGTTCAACGAGCCTGCGGGCCAGGGAAGACTTCTGCGCATCATCGATCGGCTCGGCAAAGTAGAGATGGCCGACCGGGCCGGTCGCGGCGATGGAAAAGCTCTTTCCGCGCTCCACAGTAAATGCATCCATCAGGCGCTCCTTCAGATTCCGGCGCTTCGCATCGGATTTGCGAAATAACTTCGGAAGCGGATGCACTTCTGAACGAGCACTCCAGGCCGGATTTGTGGCAAGCATCATCTCAAGGCATTCGGCTACGACGGTCTTTATCCCTTCGGGAAGCTCCATCGCAAACGAATGCGTTTCCTCTTGTCCGTGATCAGAAAAGATCCAGACGTGATAGTCGCGTCGCTGGGAGCGATGGGCTGCAAGGTAGAGATCCTTGATGGCCCGATCAATGCCCCTGAGCGACCAGTGGGCGAACCGCGAGCCTGGACCGCGCCGGTGCGAAAGCTCATCATAGCCGAGAAAGTTTAGATGCACCACCGGCAGACCTCGGCTGACATCCACCTTGCCACCGATGGTAACGATCTCCCGCAGGGCAACGCCGACGCACATGCGCGAAAGAACCATACCGAGTTCCTGTGAGAACCACTGACCTCTGAAGATGCCTCGTGCGGCCTCCGGCAGGCCGATCACCAACTCAAGCAGCACCAGGCCGGTAATGCGCAGCATCGCGGGAAGCTCCAGCAGGAGAAAGATGAGGATTTCGTGAATCGGGCCAGCGCGCCATGTGTCTCCGAACCCCGCGTGCGCAACGCAAAAGTTGCTCTCTTCGGGCGCGGCTCCGCCCGAGAAGATATTTGACCACGAACTGCCGCCCCTGAGCAGCCCTTCGCCCTGCGCGGCGAACTTCTCTTCAAAGCGTCTTGCCCAATCCGGATCGAACAACATGCCCATTTCGCCAAGCGAGCGGTCAAGAAAACTGAAGGCGGGAACGCCGGCTCTAACCCCATAGTACAGCTCGCCTTGCACGGCCGGCGTGGTGCTTGGGAGGCCCGAGTAAAAGGTATGAAGTGGATACTGGCCGTTATCCCGCAACCTGCGGAGAAATGGCATGCGTCCTGCCGCCATCGCCGCTTCAAGCTGACGACGGGGCAGGCCATCAATCTGAACCAGGAGCAGACCTGGCTCCTCGCTTGTGCCCTCGGACGCTGAAAGTCCGAGATGGCGAATCGCCCATTCGTTGCGGCTTAGCCGCCTGCGAAGGCGATGCCATAAGGATTCAACAGTGGCAAACACGATGGAAGGGGAGCGATTGAGAAGGCTTCGGTCCGTGAACGAAAGCCGGTTGTATCACTTATTCCATAAGATCCCACACAGAGGCGAGCGCGTTGACTCGAAAATTCGTCGTCCCCTCGTCCTCGGGGTTGCAAAGAGATTCGAGGACGAGCGGCGAGCGCCAGGTCGAGTAGGATGCGCCATTTTTCACTCCTGGTTCTTGGGAGAGCCACCGGATGCACCGATTCTTAGGCTACGAATTCCTCGCAGATGATAGCGCGAAGCCGATTTTCGGACGACGAGTCTCGCGTTGAAGACCGTGGCCAACATTTCTGCTTCAAGCCCCCGGGACTTCGGGCCTGCGTAGGCGACTCGGCCCTTGCGCAAAGCAAGCAGGTGCGTGAATTCGGGGACGATTTCTTCGATATGGTGTGTGACAAGCACCAAAGCGGCCGCCTGCTTTTTCGCGGCCAATTTACCGATGTCGTTGAGGAATCTCTCTCGAGCGACGGGATCGGGGCCTGCGCAAGGTTCGTCGAGAATCAGGATGGCGGGGTCGGCCATCAATGCGCGAGCAATGAGGACACGTTGGCGTTCGCCCTGGGAAAGCACCTCCCATTTGCGTTCGGCGGCCCGCGGCACGCGCAGCAAAGAAAGAAAGCGTCTTGCGCGCTCGCGCTCGGAACGGCTGATTTTGCCCCAATAGCCAATCATGGCCTGGCGTCCGCCGGCGACGATTTCAAGTCCAGCATCCTCGTCATGCACAAGGTGCGAAATGCTCGTGCTGACCACTCCTATGCGCTTCCGAAGTTCGCGCCAATCGCTTTCGCCGTATTCCTCGCCGAGAACGGTGATCTGGCCGGCCGTGGGGGTCATGTAACCGGTGAGCGCTTTCAACAACGAGGTCTTGCCGGAGCCGTTGGCGCCAAGGATCGCCCAATGTTCGCCAGCGTTCACTGTCCAGTTGATCCCGTCGAGGATGCGGATGCCGGCGCGGCGGATCGACAGGTTCTTGACATTGAAAAGCAGACTCATCGGGAATGACAATATTGATGCTTGTCAAGGAAAGCGGAAACCTCCCAGTGGCTGGAGAAAATCCGGACGCTCACGGCGCCGCAGTGATCCTGCGCGAAGAGCCGGATTCCCCGTGTCCTAAGATTCTCCACAAAGCTCGCGGCGATTCTTTCGCTCTCTGGAAATTCCGTCGCCGTCGCAATCACGACCCTGGGCTTCACAGCATTCAGGAACGCGGTGTCGCCGGAGGGTCCATGCCGCGGCGAACCTTTAATCAGGATGTCGCTGGGCAGTTCGGGAAGGACATTTTTCATCAACCACTCCTCGGTGTAGAGGCCCGCGTCGGACATGAAGAGGATTCTCGTCGAACCAGCGCGAAGCTGGACAACGAGATTCTTGTCGTCGGCCACCCCGCGCAGAACATCTCCAGGCGGATAGAGAATATGCAGACGTGTTTCCGAACCCAGCACGATCCGGTCTCCGGAGCGGTGAGGGGACTTTGGGATGCCGAGACGGGAGAGCTCCGCATGCAAGCGGCTTCGATTTGCCGAGCGATCGTCAAGCGTGGAGTCCACAACGTGCCCAGGACGGCAGGCTCGTATGAGCTCGGTGGCCGAGCCAATATGCCCTGCGTCTCCGTGCGTGAGCAGAAAACCATCGAGAGAGCGCAGCCCGCGAGAGCGCAGAAATGGGAGCAGGACCGAGTCGTGGCTGTGTGCGGGGCCGCTGTCGATGAGCCAGTCGCGCCCCTGCGCACAAATCCACGCCGCGCCCCCTGCGCCAAAGTCAAACACGACAATCTCGGCAATCGGCGATGGATGGTCGGGGACTCTCACATAAAAAAACGAGCCAGGCAGCGAAGCAAAGGCATGCACTACGCCAAGCAGTGCTTTCGCGAGCAGCCAGTTTGTCTGATTATAAATGGAGGCTACCCAGGCGCTAAACAGGCCCGTGCCAAGCGAAAGCAGGGACACCGCCATGATTGCGAACGAAAGCGGCACCGCGAGCGCGTTGGCAGGAACGGCCGTGATCGAGACAAGATGAAAATATCCCATCGTCAATGGCAACGAGCCCAACCAGGCCGTCGTGGAAACCGCTAGCAGAGACGCAAGCCGTTGAGCGCCGCGGACAACAAAGCGCTGCGGAGCGGACAAAAGCCGTTCCGGAAAGAAGGGATCAGGGCGAAACGGCGCGGCCAGCAACGAAGCCAAAGGCCCCGCAAAGAGCATGATGGCGGCAACGACGCAAAAAGAGAGCTGAAAGCCGGGGTTGAAAAGCTGGTTGGTATCCGCGAGCAAAATGAGAAATCCCGCGGCGCACAGGTTATTGAAAAGGACCGGTCCACGATTCGCCATTAGGCCCACAAGTACAATGGCGGCCATGAGGGCCGAGCGGACGCTGGCGGCTTTCAGCCCGGTCATCAGCACATAGAAGAAAAGCATCGGAATGATCCATCCGGCAGCATGCCTGCGCGAGACGCGAAGGGCTTTGAGGACGTACCAAAGCAAGACCGCAATCATCCCGACGTGCAGACCGCTGACAGAGAAAAGGTGAAACGTCCCCGTGCCACGGAATTCCTCCTGGATACGTTGGGGAAGAGACGAAGCGTCGCCGAGTACCATGGCGACAAGCAGGTCGGAGACCGTCGGATCGTTGACCCCTTCGATCAAAGTCTGTCGCAACCAGGCGCGGGTGCGGAGGGCGAACGACACGAGGGGGTTGCCCTGGTTCTGTCGCAGAATCTGCGCGTCATTCCTGTGTTCAACACGCAAGTGGGTGAAAATGCCCTGGCGCGACGACCACGCCGCGAAATTAAATTGCCCTGGATTGCGCGGCGGCTCGATCCTCTTCAGCGTGCCACGCAACCGAACTTCGTCGCCATAGGCCGGTGGCGGTCCCCGCCATTCGACCTGAAGCAGGAAAGACGGCGCGAATTCGGCGCCCTCCAGGCGTAGTTGCGAAACGCGGACTTCGAGGCTGGAGTTTCCCGCAGAAAAGACACGCGGTTCGCTGGCAACGATCCCGCGCGCCTCGGCCGGCAGGCTTCTGGCTCCCAGCCACGCTGCAAACCGCGCGGCCTGAGATTCGTCGCTCGTCCACAAATGAAGCGTGGCGAACGCGCAAACCGTGAAGGCTCCGAAAGCAACCCTGCGACCCGTCGCAAAAAATGTCGCTGCGGTCAATACGGCCACGGTCAACCAAAGGATCGATGTCGCGTGCGCACTCTCAGAGATCGCAATCCCGCAAATTGCCAAGACGAGGAGAGAAAGAAAGGGAAGCCTCTGGCGCAACAGCATCGCGATGGGATTGGTCGCAGTCACGGTTGTCCGCAGAATTTGAAAAGAAACCCTGCGTCGCGATTGTGTTTGGAAAGCGTGTTCACCGCGACGAAGACGGGCCCCATGCTTCCGGCGTCCATTGTAATCCGGACGTGGTCGATTTGAGCAGGATCCTGGTGTTGCTCGACCTGCACCTGAAGATCGCCCGCCCACAGCGTGAACAAATGGCGCCGCGAACGGTTTGTGGGCACGGCTTCTATTTTACTCCGACGGAAGACGCCCGTTTGGCAAGATTGCGGCGCGGCTTTTTCTTCACGTCGGTTCGATGCGCGATCTTTTCAACGGTGCCGCGGCGCAGGTATTCCTGGCGGATCATTTCGAGCATCTCTTCGCGCCGATCGTAAAGCCGCTTTGGCTTTCTCCGGGGCGCGCGGCTAAGCGCGTAGGCAGTGATGAGAGGAAGGCTGATCGTCGAGTCGAGGTAGCAAACAACGCAATCAGGCAGGCTTTCGGGATCGACTTTGCCCCAGCTCACCGCCTCGCCTGGAGTC
Source organism: Terrimicrobiaceae bacterium (assembly GCA_045403045.1). GTDB lineage: Bacteria > Verrucomicrobiota > Verrucomicrobiia > Chthoniobacterales > Terrimicrobiaceae > DASTFP01. Next base: position 13,109 of record JAXIPG010000191.1, on the reverse strand, counting down.
GCCCCGCTCAGGCCGCCAGTGTCGGGACGCGCATCCGTGCATTGCAGAAAGTAGTCGTGCCCGCGCCCCTCGATGCCCATGACCTCTTGAATCTGTGGCTCGGTCTGAAGCATGAAGTTCTTGGGCGATCCACCGCCAAGGATGAAGACACTTGAAGTTCGACCCGATTTCTTGGCGTCATACACAATCGCGGCGGTCTGGTTGACATCGCGATTCACGTCGAAGAGCAGCTTGGAATCCCGCAGAGACATCGCCGCGACGTTCATCCCGATCGAACTGTCTCCCGGCGAGCTCGTGAAGATGGGCACTGCACAACGATAGGCGGCACCGAGGAGGCTGTGCCCATCAAGGCCAAGTTTGCGCTCGCGCTCATCAACGTACTTTCCAAGGAGGTGATGGAATTCATCAGTGCCCATCGGCCGTTGGAACTCGGCCCCCTGGATCACCTGCCTTACAAAGGCGTCGGTGTCCAGCAGCACGTCGTAATCAAAAAGAACGTCGTAAATCCGAATCACGCCCTCGTGACGAAGCTCGATGTCATTGAGAAACGGCGAGCCGGCGAAAAGCTCCATGCCAAGGCCGAAATGAAGGTCGTGATAAAGATTCGCGCCCGTCGAAATGATCCAATCCACGAAGCCCGCTTCAATGAGCGGAATCAAGCAGGACTTGCCCAAACCAGCCGGAGTCAGCGCCCCTGTAAGCGACATTCCGATCGTCCCATCCTCGGCGAGCATCTTATTCGTGTAGAGCCGGCAAGCTTCCGCAAGACGCCCGCCGTTGTAGGCTTTGAATGCGGTATCAATCAAATCCGCGGCGCCAATGTCCTTGCGGACGGACTCTGGCAACAGACGGGGAAATTTTCCCTTCAGCTTGTTCACCATGCGGGAGCTTAGTTGAATGAGAACGGGCTGTAGAGCGATTCTTCGTATCCCGGGTCAGCCCACTCGTCGATCAAGGGGGTGCTAAACGGCCCCTGGGTTTGATAACCCGGGCTGTTGAAATAAGCGCGCTCCTGTTCGCCCGTCAGACGTGCAGTTTGTTTCGGTGTATCTACACCGTAAAAACCCTGCGTTTCTGTCAGATAGTTAAGCAATTGCGGCGTTGCACCAGCGGCCTTTAGACTCTCCAATTGGCCATAGCTGAAATTGTAAGCCTTCCGCGTACTCTGAAGGTAGCCGATGATAGTATTTGTGGGCACCTTCTTCTCGAGAAGGTTCAGGATGTCGTTGTAATCCAAAACCGAGCCTTGCGTGACTTTTGCATAAGTTCCCTGGTCGACACCATGAGAGGAAAGGGCCGCGGCCACGGCGGGATTCACCTGTGGAGTGGACGCGCATGCGGAGAGCCAAAGGACAGGTATGGCCATCAAAGAGAGTCGAAAGAGGCGCTCGGTCATTTGAAGAGTCCTAATCGAGGCTGCGGAGGCTGGCAAACTCTTTCCGGAACCCCCACCGGGGAAGAGAGGACGGCGCTGAAACTCCTTGCCCCCGGCTGGGAGAGCCTTACCTTTGCGCGCATGAGATACGCCTTTCTCGGCGCTGGAAGAATGGCGATGGCGCTCATTCAGGGCATGCTCCGCGCGAATCTTTGCTCCGCATCGGAGATAACAGTATCGAGCCGCTCGAGGACGGGCTTGGAGAATCTCGCAGCCGCGACCGGAGTACGCGCCGCGGCGTCAAATGCCGAGGCGGTCGCAGAAGCCGACACCGTCTTAATATGCGTGAAACCGGGTGATGCGCTCAGGGCATTGGAAGAAGCCGGCGAAGCGCTGGAGGGCCGGCTCTTGCTTTCGGTTGTGACGGGTCTAAGCATCGCCTCGCTGCGCGAGGCTGCGGCCGGCTGCCGGGTGATTCGCGCGATGCCGAACACCGCAGCGATGGTGGGAAGGAGCGCCACGGCCGTTGCGGCTGACAAAGGCACGGCTCGTGAGGACATCGAGACAGCTGAGCGCATTTTTGGCGCGGTCGGAGAGGTTTTCTCAGTAGCTGAAGACCAACTTGATGCGGTGACCGGCTTGAGCGGGAGCGGCCCGGCTTTCATCTATCTGGTGATGGAGGCTCTAGCTGATGGCGGGCTCGCCGCCGGCCTCCCGCGCACGCTTGCTCTTGATCTGGCGATCCAGACGGTGGCTGGCGCGGCCGAAATGGCTGCATCGACAAAAGAGCATCCCGCTTTGTTGCGCGAAATGGTCGCCAGCCCGGCAGGAACTACGATTGCGGGTCTCGTCGTGCTCGAAGGCGCTGCAGTTCGTTCGGCTTTCATAAACGCCGTCAAGACAGCGGCCGCACGGTCGAAGGAACTCTCCGGAGACTAGATGCGGCATTTCCTGGCCCTCGGCCTGCTGACGGCAAGCGCGACAATACAGGCGCAGCCGGCGCCGCCTGTCATCGACGGGAGGTACGTGCCGGAAGTCGCACGACACGCCGCCGCGGAAGGCAACGCGGCCTTCGCTCGCCGCGATTTTGAGCGCGCTCGCCGTGCCTATTCGAATGTTCTTGATCTCGCACCGGACAATCTTCTTGGGCTTATCAATCTCGGCGTTGTCGAGTATTCTTTAAGGAAGCTCGACGACGCCGAAGCGCATCTCAAACGCGCTGTGCAGATCAAGCTCGACGCTGCTCCGGCCTGGCTCACGCTCGGAATTATCTACATGGATCAGAACCGTCTGGATGAAGCGCTGGCGGCGCTCGCACAGGCGACGCTGTATGATCCGCGCAACGCTCGGGCGCGCAACTATCTCGGCGTCGTAGTCGGACGCAAGGGGTGGATCGACGGCGCTCAGGCTGAGCTTCGCAAGGCTGTTGAAATTGATCCCAGTTATAGCGATGCGCACTTCAATCTGGCTGTCTTCTATCTTGAAGGCAAACCGCCTTCAATTGAGCTTGCCCGACGCCACTATTACCGCGCGATCGAGCTGGGAGCGGAGCCGGACCCCGAAATTGAAAAAACGCTTAAGACAGTGCCTGTCGCATCCCCCACGGCGAAGCCCGCAAGTCGATAGGATCCTTGGGAACGCGCGTGGATTTGCTCCTTCGCAAGGAATCGAACGGGCATGGCGTCCTGCGCTTTGGCAACTTCCGCAGACGCGAATTGACTTAGGGACTGTTGACTTCGACGGCGACGATTCCTTAGGTTCTCACCATGAAAAAGCGCCTGTTCCGGATGCTCGGGGTTCTGATCGTCTTCTTCCTCGTCAAGGAGGCATTTGGCTCCGGCCCCGAGCCGGTTCGTTTGTTTGTCAAAGAGGTTCCACTCAAGGTTCTGGGCAAAGAGGTGACCGTCATCGCCATCGAACAGACCGATGGCACGCAGGGATACTCTCCGGAAAAGTCTGACGGATTTCATGTGGAAGTCGTAAACCAGCTCAAGGTTCCAACGAGCATACATTGGCATGGGCTCGCCTTGCCAAACCTTATGGATGGCGTTCCTTTCGTGACCCAGAATCCGATCGCACCAGGCGAATCGTTCCGATACGACTTTCCACTCAAGCAAAGCGGCACTTACTGGATGCATTCGCATTATGGTCTCCAGGAACAGCTCTTTAATTCAGCGGCAATGATTATTTGGACCCCTCAGGAACGGGCAAAGGCAGACCGGCAGGTTGTCGCCATGCTCTCGGACTTTTCTTTCACGCCTCCGGGGCAAATCTTGAAGGACCTCAAAGCGGGAATGCAGATGCCCGGCATGACGGACAAGCCGCCCGGGAAAATGGAGATGGGGGATTCCAGGAGAATGCCCGCAGGCATGGACGACTCAGGGCCCGCCGAGGTCATCGCCCAAAAGTGGGACGATCAGAAACAAATGCTCGTCCGAACGTCCGTCCGGGCTCCCGCGGCGGAAGTCGATGTCAAATACGATGCCCTGCTTGCCAACCGTCGCACGCTTGATGATCCTGAAATGTTCCCCATTGAACCTGAGCAATCCGTTCTGCTCCGGATGATTGCCGCCGCTTCTGCCACGAATTTTTACGTCGACACCGGCGCGTTGGAGGCCGAGATCCTCGCGGTGGATGGGAAAGCGGTGCGATCTATCAAGGGGAATTTTTCCAACTCGGCACGGCACAGCGCCTTGACCTGAGAGCAATCATTCCAAAGGAGGGCGGCGCGTTTCCGATTCTCGCCCAAGGCGAGGGAACGAAATTGCTCTGCGGAGTTGTCTTGATCACGAAGGGGGCATCGACTCCGCTGCTCTCCCGCACAGCCTCTGCCTCCACTGTGGCACTCGACAACACCCAGGAAAAGAGGCTTCCGGCCGCCAACCCGCTTCCAGACCGTAAGTCCGACCGCACGCTTCCCGCAGCGCTTAGCGGAGACATGGCAACTTACGTTTGGAAGATCAACGGCGAAGCCTACCCGAATCGCGATTCCCTGGATGTCCGGAATGGCGAACGCGTGGGAATTGCCTTCACAAACGCTACGAGCATGGGCCATCCAATGCATTTGCATGGACATGACTTCCAAGTTGTGGAAGTCGACGGTGAGAAGTTGTCCGGTGCTCTGCGCGATACCATTTTGGTTCCGCCCGGTTCGAAGATCACGGTCGCGTTTGATGCGGATAGTCCCGGAGTATGGGCCTTTCATTGCCACTTGATCTATCACCTGGTGACCGGAATGTTTACAGTGCTTAAATACGACGGCGCCGACACGAAGTTCTGGCAACCGGAGAAACAGGCCAGCGAGCTCAAGCCACAGCATTGAGCATTTACTCCAGTGCTCGACGTATCGCCGGTGGGGATATCGGCGCTACAGAGTGGCGGCGAAGCGTTGTCATGAGATTCGGCATTTGCTCTAGGTGCGCCTGCGATGCTTAGCGAAAGATCAATCTTATCCGAAGCAAGGCAAAGGCAGGCAGAAGAGACTGGCCGGGTTCTCCTGGGTGTCTATTTGCCTCTTGAGTTTTGGAACCGCAAGGCTAAGCGCGAAGATTGCGGCGGCGCCTATGAGTCCGGCGACGAGAAAATCCACGCCTGGTATGAAGCGGTTTTCATGCTCCATAGACTCGATCTCCGTGACAAGGTCGGTTTCCTTGACGGGAACGACGGTATGCGTCCAGCCCATATGCGCTCCGAACGAAAACCAGCAGGCGATCACGGCCACGGCGCAAAGCACCGCCAAGATTCGAATGAGCGCGGTCATTTGGTTTGCTGCGAAGCTAGCCTTCCATCGCCATGTTCTTCCTCGGTCCAATTGGGAAAATGCTGTTCACTAACCTTCGATCGTGTTGATTTCAACGGGCTCTACTTTGATGCCCACTTCTTCGAGCCAGGCTATGGCCTTCTTGATTTCTTCTCGCTCGCCATCGAGTTCAATCGAGACGACGCCGATCTCCTCGGTAACGCTCGCCTGCCGGAGGTTCGTCACGACGGCAAACTTTTTTCCGAGCTCGTAGATTACCGGGCGCGTGATAAGACGGGAAGGATACATCAACCAGAGACGGGTGACTTGCTGGGACATGCGGGAAGTATAGACGCAGAAAAGAGAGCGCGTAGGAAAAAGTGCGTCCTGACCCTCTTGCCAAAAGGGCTTCGGCTTCCATGCTCCGGGACTGCGTCTCCAGAACTGCTGTCGCCGGAGTTCTCCGCGCGGGTCGTGCACGGGTTCGGGCAGCCATTCACCGACGTAGGTTTCGCGCCTGTCTAGGCGATTTCGATCCCTGCTTCACGGCACAGACGATCGATGCGGAGACGGATTTGGCTCCCGATCTTGCTGGCGTCGGATCGCCCGATATCGAGCCAGTAATAGAGATGGAAATTTAAGGCTTTGTCGCCGAAGGCCTCAAAGATCACGCTCGCCTTTGGTTCGTTCAAGACTTCAGGCTGAGCTTCGAGCGAGCGGTACAGCGTGCTCATGACAAGCTCTGTGGAAGCTCCATAGGAAACACGAATCACAAAGTCGTAGCGGTGATGCGAATCGGACAGCGTCCAGTTAATGACGTTCTTTTCAAGGAGATAGCTATTGGGAACAAGAACGTCCACTCCGTCAAATTTTCGAACGCGGGAGCAGCGCGTTCCGAGGTTCATCACCCGCCCGAGATGACCGTCCGCTTCGATGACGTCGCCAACCTTGATTCTTCGCTCCGCCAGCAGGATCAGACCGCTGATGAAGTTGTTCATGAGAGTTTGAGCTCCGAAGCCGATGCCGATCGCAAGCGCACCGCCAAGAAAGGCGAAGGCAGTGAGCGGAATGCGGAGCCAGTTGAGCGTGGTCAATACCACAAACGCGAGAAGAAAGTAGTAGAAGACCTTTTCAAGAAATGCGGCACGCGCGGTGTCCACCGCAAAGCGACGGCCGAGGTTGATCTTGATAATCCGCGCAAGGGTCTTCGCGATAAACAATCCCGCTGCCAGCCCGATAATACCGAGGATGATCTTACCGACGCTGATCCCGCGCATTCGCGTCACCACGGAGCCATCCTGGCCGATAATCTTTTCTTCCGTGGTGAAAAGCTCATGATTCCAAACGTTCTCCAGCCTCTTACCGAGTTCCGCGAAGCCCTGGGTCACGCGCTCCGAAACACTGCTTCGCTTCAGAAGTTGGTTGCTCTCCGCGCGCATCTGCTCGGCATGGGTTAGCAGACTTTCGAAGAGAGCAGATATGTCGCGGACCTGCGCGACGCGTTGGCGTACAAGATCAAGGCGCTGCTCTTCGAGTTTGCTTGTCGCGGCATCCTTGGACCTCGGCTGCGACTCGAGTTCGTCGAGCCGTCCCCGCGCAGACTGAAGGTAGCGTGCAATCTGCTCACGCCAGGGATCAGACTGGGCCAGGAGCTTATCGGCCACCTTCCGCGCGTTTACGTATGCGGCTGGGCCAGGATTCTCGGCGACGGAAAGCGTTGTCTTCCACATGCGAAGCGCTTCATCGAGCCCCTCAATCCATGCCTGACCCGCGACGACGATCCGGGTGGCGAATTCCCGGGCTTCACGCGCGATTTCAAGCTGGGCATCGATGCGCTTCTTGTCTTCGTCGCCGGTGGCTGCCTGCCGTTCCTGCTCAAGCCTGGAAATAGTTTCTTCGAGACTTTGGCGAGTGCTCTGCGCGGACTCGATTTGTTTTTGAACAGACGCCCTTTCCTTCTCGATCCGTTCAGTGGCGGCCTGGGCCCGCTTTTCGTTGAAGACGCTGTCCAATCCGCTGGCAGAAAGCGCCTGTTCGATGGCTCGAACCTCAGCCTGACTCGCACGCAGATCGAGCTCATAGGCGTAAAGCCGCCAAGATGCGAGAAAAACTGCGGAGGATGCCGCTTCCTGCTGAATCTCGGCCAACTTCAGCTGCAGTGCGGCGCGGTTGCGTGCCGCATCGGTGTCCGCGGTATCGAATTCTTCCTGAGCCCGCCGCAGTTGTTGACCGGCGGCTTTGAGCGCGGATTGCTGGTGGGTGAGAAACTCCTCATCAAGGTTCACCTGCGCCGTGGCGGTCTGCGCCTGTGCGCGCAGCGCGGCGAGCTTGTCGCGCAGCGTGTCGGCCTCCGCATCGTCCTTAGGCATGGGAATGGACTCGGACGACGCGGAACTGATTCTTTGAGACTCCTTATCGATAACCGCTGCCAGCGTTTCCACGGCGGCCTGATAATTGCGGATGATTTCCTCCGAGGCGCTAAGAAATTCGTCGAGGCGCGTTTCCGGCAGATTGGCCTTGAGAAGTTCTTCACGCAGCGCCTCCACATTAAGCGCCTTCGCCTTGGCCTGAAATTCCAAGAGCTTCTTGGAGGCCCAATCCTTTTGCTCCGCAGCGGATGGCTGAGCCTTTTTTACGGACACGGCACCGCTTGCACTCTCGAGAAGCTTCTGCAGGCTTTGGGCACGGATCTCTCCGCACGCCGACGCAAAAATAAAGACAAGGCAAAGAGTCGCGCGGATCATTTCACCAAGGTCATCTTGCTGTGGGCCTTGACCAGGAAGCCCCGTGCACATTTCCGGGACTCTTCACAGCTTCTAATTCAGACGGCCGATTTCCTCAATAACCGCCTGACTCAGGCGAATTCCGGCAAAAAAGTTCTCCAATGGAAAGTTTTCGTTGGGCGAATGTGCGTGGCAATCCGGCGACGCGAGCGCCAGGAGGAGTGAGTCGGCGCCGAGGACCTTTTTGAAGGTGGTCACAATGGGAATCGATCCGCCTTCGCGCATCAGTGCAGGCTTGCGGCCAAAGACGCGCTCCAAGGCGCGGAGGGCGGCCCTTCCGTAGAGGGAGTTCGGATCGGCGTAATAGGGCTCGCCGCAATGCCCCGGAAGAATCTCGAGCCGCACACCTTTTGGGCATCGGGCGTACAGGTGTGCCTCGACCAGGCGAAGGATATCCTCGGGTCTCTGATTCGGAACGAGCCGGAATGTGAGCTTGGCAAAGGCTTCCCTCGGCAGGACCGTTTTCGTGCCTTCACCTTGATATCCGCCGCCCATGCCGTTGACCTCTGCCGTGGGCCGCGCGCCGACGCGCTCGATAGCCGTGAAGCCTGGTTCCCCCGCGAGTTCCGACACCCCAGCGAGCGCGCAAACATCGGAGTCAGTGATCGGCAATGCGGCCGCGGCCTCACGCTCCCAATCGAACATCGGGCGCACGTCGTTGTAAAAACCTTCAATAGCGACCCGACCATCTTCGTCGTGAAGGCTCGCAATGAGCCGCGCAGCCGCAGTCGCCGGATTCATGACGGCGCCGCCGAACACCCCGGAATGCAAGTCCTGCGTGGGACCGTGCACGTTGAACTCCAGGGCCGCGATGCCGCGCAGAGAAAAAGTGAGGGTGGGGTAGCCATGCGCTGCCATGCCTGTGTCGGAAATCACGATCACGTCGCAGTCAAGCTCTGCCCGGTGTTCCTCAAGAAAGCCCGCCAGGTTATCGCTGCCGATTTCCTCCTCGCCCTCGACGAGAAAGACAAGATTCGCGGGCAGCGCGCCGTTTGCTGCAAGGAGTTCGCCCATGCCAAGGATATGAGCCAGAATCTGCCCCTTGTTATCCGTGGAACCGCGGGCATAAATCCGCCCGTCGCGAATTGTGGGCTCGAAAGGAGGCGTCTTCCATTCTCCCAAGGGCTCGGGCGGCTGTACGTCGTAGTGGCCGTAGATAAGAACCGTTGGCCGCGCCGGATCGTGTGGCGTCCTGGCAACTACCGCAGGATGACCGCCGGTCTGGCGGACATCCGCCTGAAACCCGAGACTGAGAAATTTGTTTTTCAGCCATTCCGCGCACGCAATCATGTCCACAATATGTTCGGATTGGGTCGATACGCTGGGAAACCTGAGGAACTCAAAAAGATCGCTTACCCGGGAATCGTTCATGGAAATTCAATAGGTTGAGAAGGCGCAATTGGGCAACCACAATATATTGTGTTTTTTCTTGCCATAGGCTTTCGTTGAACCGATAACTTCGCGCCAGGAAGACTAGAAGAGTGTCCATGTATCTTCAATCCCTTGAGATGATTGGCTTCAAATCGTTCGCGCCTCGGACGATCCTCAGTTTTCATCGCGGAGTCACCGCGGTTGTCGGGCCCAACGGCTGCGGCAAGTCAAATGTGCTCGACGCCATTCGCTGGGTGCTCGGCGAGCAATCGGCCAAAGCGCTGCGGGGAGGGGAGATGGCAGATGTGATTTTCAGCGGGACAGACAGCCGGCAGGCGCTCGGAATGGCTGAAGTTTCGCTGACTTTCGCCGAATGCGAAAAAGAATTGGGCGTCGAATGGAATGAAGTTTGCATCGCCCGGCGCGTCTATCGCGACGGAAAGAGTGAGTACTTTCTCAACAAGGCGCCGTGTCGGCTCCGCGACATCCACCAGCTCTTCATGGATACAGGCGTGGGGCGAAGCGCCTACTCGATCATGGAGCAAGGCAAGATCGATCTGATATTGAGCAGCCGGCCGGAGGATCGCCGCGCGATCTTTGAGGAAGCCGCGGGAATAACGAAATACAAGGCCCAGAAGAAAGAGGCGCTGCGCAAACTCGAATACACGGAGGCGAACCTGCTCCGCGTGCAAGATATCATCAAGGAGGTTCGCCGACAGATCGGCTCCCTCCAACGTCAAGCAGCCAAGGCGCGCCGCTACCAGGCTTTGATGAAAGACCTCCGGATCTTCGATACTCATCTAACGCATAAAAACTACCGAGAGCTTTCAAGCAATCTCGAGGGAATGCGCGGCGAGCTTGCGCAAGGCGAAGAGGCGCGCACGATTCACGAAAGCGAAATCGTCCAGCAGGAATCCGAACTCTCCCGCTTCCGCGCCCGGATGGAGGCGCTCGACGACGAAGCCTCCGGACTGCGGGACAATGTGCAAACCCTGAAAAGCCGCGTCTTCTCTGCGGAGGATCGTATCGCGACCAACGTGGAACGCTGCGAAGAAGCGCGCTCATTCATCGAGCGGCATCGTATGGAAATAGCGGCGGCCGGCGAAAAGATGCGAGTGCAACAGGATCAAATCGAACAGACCGACCAACTTCTGGCGCAAATGATTGAGGCGCTGCGCGCGGACGAGGCGTCGTTCGACGAACATACTCAGAAAGTGCGCGTCGCCCGCGAGGAACGCGCCGCAGCCGAAAGTCATATCCAAGAACTCGGCGCCACGGTCGCAAGGCTCGATGCGCGATTGGGGTTCCTGCGCAGCGAAATTTCCGCGGCCGCAGGGCGGCGGGAAGCGTCTGAAACCCGGCTGAGGCTTCTTCAGGGAGAGTCCGAAGCGGCTTCGCATGCCGCAGGTGAGTTCGGAGCACGCATAAAGGAGATCGGACGCCGCGCCGAGCTCGCACGGCTGGTCGCGGAAAGCTCTCAAGCAGAGCAGTCCGACGCCCAGCTTGCCTACGAAGCCGCGCAGGAGAAGCGTCAGGCTGCTGAAATCGCGCTGAATGCCGTGTCCAAAGAGGCCGCCGGGATCGAATCCAGGGTGGAGGTTCTTCGCCAGCTGCAAGAACAAGGCGAGGGGTTCGACGAAGGCGCACAGGCGGTTCTTCGCGGTCTCGACAACCCGGACCTTTTCAAATCCGCCATTCACGGCGCATTGGCGGACCAAATCCAGGTCGAGCCTCGCTTCATTCCCGCCATCGAGGCGACGCTCGGCGCAGGCCTGCAGGCGATCATTTTCAAGGACAGCGGCGCCGCCGAATTGGCGCTTCAAGAATTGAGCCGCCGGAGGCTCGGTAAGGCCACAATCGCTCCCCGCGAGTGGATTTCGGAGAGCAGTAGTGACTCGTATGCCAAGACTGACGACTCGCAAGAAGGTGGGCCCTCAGAAGCAGCAAGATTACTCGGCAGTCCGCCGAATAGCGAGCCGGCCGGGCATCCGATTCTTCCTGAAGGCGCCATCGCTTGGGCGTCCAGCTGCGTGACCATCGAGGGCGAGGGGAGAGCTCTTGCTACACGATTGCTTGAGGGAGTTGCGGTGGCGGAGAATCTCGAATCCGCATTCCGCATTAAAGCCGCCAATTTGGCTCTTGGCGTTGCGACGCTTGCTGGAGAATTCATTAGCCGCGAGGGCGTCGTCCGCGGCGGCCAGAACGGCGAAAATGGCGGCCATTCCGCCCTTGCCCGGCGGGCGCAGATTGCCCAACTTGACCGCGAATTGACGGTCGTCATCCGGAGGCTCGAATCCCTCACGGCCGCCAGGGCCGACGCGCTGCAAGCGCTCGAGGCCTCCCAAGACCGTCTTCTCGCGGCCAGGGAAAGTTTTCAGCGCGCGCAGGTCGAGAGCGCATCGATCCAGAACGAACACAAGCTTGCCGAGCGCCAGCTCGCCGAGCTCGAGAACCGTCGCGCCGCCTGCATCCAGGAGACCGTGCAGCTTGGGGAATCTCTCCGGGCCAGCCTTACGCACCTCGAAAACATGGAATCTGGAATCGCCGAAACCGCGCAATCTCTCGAACACAACCGCGTCCAACGGGCAGAAGCCGAACACACTGCCCAGGCCGTACGCGAGCGCGAAAACACCGCTATCGAGGACCTGAATGAAATCCGCGTCCGCGTGGCTACCGAACGCCAGCAGCAGGAAAACTTGAACCGTCAGCGGGGACCCATGGCCGCCCGGCTCGCGGAGCTTGCCGAAATTCTCGAAGCGCGCCGCGCGGACATCGCCGGCTATGAAGCCCGCATCGAAACGCTCGACTCGGAAAGCAGCAGCCTGCGCGAATCCATCGCCGTCTGGCGGGAGGAGTCGGCATCGCTCGAAGCCGAAATCGCCGAACTTCTTTCCTCACGCTCGGAGGTGCACGACAGCGCCGAAGCTGTCGAAATCGCTTTGCGATCCGCGCGCCAACAACTCGTCCATTTGCAAGAACAGAAAGGCCGCCTCGAAGTCCGCATCGCCCAGCTCGAAATGCGTATGGAAAACCTGCGCAATCACGTCTCTCACCGTTACCAGACCGACCTGGAGGCTTTTGAGCCGGATACCTACGCGTTGCTCTGTTCCTTTCGTGACCGAAACAAGAAGAAGGCTCCCGCTCACGATGCTCAGGCGGCGGAAGGCTCCGGGGGCGAAGTTTCCCCGGAGCCTGCTCCGGGAACTGCATCCGAAGACACACAGGCGCCACAGGCGCCCGAGGAACAAAGCGAGACCATTAATTGGGACCGCATAGAGGAAATGGCGGCCGATCTCACGGAACGCATCGAAGCAATGGGCCCGGTCAATCTTGATGCCATACAAGAATACGACGAACTCGAACAGCGCCAGATCTTCCTCGAAAAGCAAAATGCGGATCTCGTCAATTCCAAGGCGGGGCTCCACGCGGTGATCGCGAAGATCAATCGCACGACGAAGGAGCTCTTCGCGGATAGTTTCGCCAAGATCCGTGAAAACTTTCAGATCATGTTTGCCGAGCTATTTGGCGGCGGCCGAGCCAACCTCATGCTCATAGACGAAAGCGACCCGCTTGAAAGTGGCATCGAGATCATCGCCAAACCGCCTGGCAAGCAGCTTCAAAGCATTTCGCTTCTCTCCGGCGGCGAACGCACCATGACAGCGGTCTCCCTCCTCTTCGCCATTTACATGGTGAAGCCCAGCCCGTTCTGCGTGCTGGACGAAATGGATGCCCCGCTCGACGAATCGAATATCAGCCGCTTTATCAAAATCCTGGACCGTTTCGTGGACCAAAGCCAATTCGTCGTCATTACACACAATAAACGCACGATCAGTCGCGCCGA
>JAXIPG010000032.1:0-37598 GCA_045403045.1 Terrimicrobiaceae bacterium | reverse complement strand
GCGTTCCTGGCGTCGCCCACGTCGCCATCTGGGGTCAGCGTGAGCGGCAGCTCCAGGTTCAGGTCGATCCGGCACGTCTGAAGGAACACCACGTCTCGCTGATTCAGATCATCAAGACCGCAGGCAACGCGTTGTGGTTGTCGCCGCTGAGCTTTCTGGAATCCTCGGTCGCCGGAACTGGCGGGTTCATCGAGACGCCGAACCAGCGACTCGGATTGCGACATCTGTTGCCGATCTCGACGGCAGCAGACCTGGCCAAGGTCCCCATCGAGGATGCTGGATTGCGCCTCGGCGAGGTCGCCACGGTGATCGAAGACCATCAGCCGCTCATAGGCGACGCGATGACCGGCCAGGGCCCGGGACTTCTATTCGTCGTCGAGAAGTTCCCCGGCGCGAACACGCTCGAGGTGACCGATGATGTGGAGGAGGCGATCGAGGCCTTGAAGCCCGGTCTCGCCGGCATGCAGTTCGACACCTCCCTTTACCGTCCGGCACGTTACATCCAGTCAGCCATCGACAATGTCTCGAGGGCGGTGATCGTCGGCTTGGTCCTGGTGGCCGCGGCGCTCCTGGCGCTGTTCTATGACTGGCGCGCTGCGCTCGTCGGGCTGGTCTCGATCTCTTTGTCGCTGTTGGCCGCGGTGCTCGTCATTGAGGCGACCGATAGCACGTTCAACGCCATGAGCCTGGCGGGCCTCGTGATCGCGCTCGGCATCGTCATCGATGATGCCATCATTAGCGCTGACAATGCCCTACGCCGAATGCGCAAGGAAACGCGCGAGCCGATCGTGCGCTCGATCCTCGAGACTTCGCTCGCGGCGCGAAGGCCGCTTGTGTTCGCGACCGTCATCGTCCTGCTGGCGGCATTGCCCGCGCTCTTGATGGAAGGGGTGCCGGGGGAATTCGTGAGGCCCATGGTCGTTTCGTACGGGCTGGCGGTGCTCGCGTCGATGGTGGTCGCACTCACCATCTCGCCGGCTCTGAGTCTGATCCTCTTGCGTCGGACGCCGCTTGAACGCCGCCCATCACCTTTGGGTGCCTGGCTGCAACGTCGTTACGATCGGCTGATCCAGGCTTCCATGGCCGCACCGCGCGCCGTGTTCGCGGTCTTGACCGTCGCCGGGCTCGCCGGTTTGACCGTGTTGCCGCGGCTCGGCGTCTCCACCATGCCCACTTTCAGAGAGTCGGACCTGCTAATCCAGTTGGACGGCCCACCCGGGACGTCGCGTCAGGAGATGAACCGAATTCTCGATCGCGTTGCCCGCGAATTGCGGCTTGTAGCGGGCGTCCGCAATGTCGGCGCCCATGTCGGCCGCGCCATCATGGCGGATCAGGTGGTCGGCATCAACTCGAGCGAGCTGTGGGTGAGCATCGATCCCGCGGCCGATCACGCCAAGACCGTAGCTGCGGTCGAGGAAATCGTTCACGGCTATCCCGGTTTCGACGCCGACGTCCTGACATACTTAAATTCGCGATTTGGCGAAGCGCTCGCGGGGGTCAACGAACCGATCGTCGTGCGGCTTTACGGCCAAGACCTGGATGTCCTGCGTCGCGAGGCGGAAAAGATCAAGCAGGCAATCGCCGGGATCGATGGGATCGTCGATCCGCAGGTCGAAATAGAGCCCGAAGAGCCCGTCGTCGAGATCAAAGTCGACCTTGCGGCAGCCCAGAAATACGGCATCAAGCCGGGCGATGTGCGGCGAGCCGCCGCCACCCTTGTGGCCGGCATCGAAGTCGGCAATCTGTACGAGGAACAGAAGATATTCCAGGTCGTGGTGTGGGGCACGCCGCAGGTGCGCAACGACCTCGACGCGATCCGCAATCTTTTGATCGACGCGCCCGGAGGCTCACACGTGCGTTTGGGTGACGTGGCCTCCGTTCAGATCGTGGCGGCCCCAACTGTCGTTCGGCGCGAGAGCGTGGCCCGGCGCCTCGATGTCGCCGCCAAAGTCAGCGGCCGCAGCGTCGATGCCGTGGCCGGGGACGTGTCCCGGCGGATCCAGGCATCCAAGTTCCCGCTCGAGTACCGCGCGGAGCTGATCGGGGATTTCGCCCGTCAG
This sequence comes from Terrimicrobiaceae bacterium, assembly GCA_045403045.1. Classification (GTDB taxonomy): domain Bacteria; phylum Verrucomicrobiota; class Verrucomicrobiia; order Chthoniobacterales; family Terrimicrobiaceae; genus DASTFP01. The sequence continues at coordinate 35,538 of JAXIPG010000032.1, read as the reverse complement.
CAGGCCGCATCGAAACGTGTAATGGCCATGGTGGTAGCTGCCGCGATCGGGATTGCGCTGGTGCTGCAGGCGTCGTTCGGGATCTGGGGCCTGGCCCTCGTGGTCTTCCTGACGTTGCCGATGGCGCTGGCGGGGGGTGTGTTCGCGGCGCTCGCGACAGACGGCACGTTGTACCTGGGTTCCCTCGCCGGGTTCTTGACGGTGTTCGCCATCGCGGTTCGCCAAGCGATCATGCTCATCAGCGACTATCGGAAACTCCGGCATCAGGAGGGCGCCACGTTCGGTCCCGAGTTGGTCCTGCGCGGGACCCGCGACCGCGCTGCACGGATCCTGATGACGGCGATCGTGACCGCCTTGGCCGTCCTGCCGTTCCTTGTATTCGGGAAGCTGCCGGGTCACGAGATTCTGCGGCCGATGGCGGTCGTGATCCTTGGGGGTTTGGTGACCTCGACGTTGTACGCACTGTGCATCGTTCCAACTCTTTACCTGAGGTTCGCAGCCGGTGCTGTGGCCGACGAAATGCTCGACGAAGAAGATCCTGACGCGGGCCGGGGAATCGCCCTCCGAGACTCGCCCGTCACACTTTGAACTGGGAGGAAACCGATATGCGCAACGTTCAATCAACATTGATTACAATGATCCTGATCGCCTTGCCGCTCTCAGGCTGCGAGCGGGAGGCCACAGCGTCATCCAACCCGAGCCCTGCTACGCTCGAAGAGAGCGGGCAACCTGGCATCAAGCGCGTGAGGCTGACCGCGCGCGCCGCCGAACGGCTTGGAATTGAAACGGCTCAGGTGCGCGAGGAAGCCGTGACTATTGCCGACAACTCGGTCCGGCGAAAGGTCATCCCGTACGGGGCGATCATTTACGACACGAAGGGACAGACCTGGACATTCACAAATCCGGAGCCTCTCGTCTTCATCCGTCAGTCCGTCACCGTCGAGCGTATCGCCGGAAACAAGGTCCTCTTGACCGAGGGACCACCCGCCGGAACCACCGTTGTCACCGTCGGTTCCGCCGAATTGATGGGCGCTGAATCCAAATACGGCCACTAGGCTGCGACAGGCCGACTGCTATGTTGCGCTGGATCGTCGGTTCAAGCTTGAAATACCGCTTCATCGTCCTGGCCATCGCCACGGCGATGGTGCTCATGGGCCTGGACCAGATGCGGGACATGCGCGTGGATGTCTTCCCCGAGTTCGCGCCGCCCATCGTGGAACTCCAGACACCGTGCTTGGGGCTCTCGCCGGGAGAGGTGGAGGCCATGGTCACGGTGCCGCTGGAGCAGGCGTTCAACGGCTTGCCCCATCTCGACATTTTGCGCTCCATGTCGGTGACCGATCTCTCGTCGGTCGTGATGGTCTTCGACCGCGGCATCGATGTGATGCTGGCGCGACAGCTCGTTCAGGAGCGCCTCAACATCGCCAAGACCGCGATTCCGTCCGATGTCGGTCCACCGGTCATGCTGCAGCCGCTGTCAGCGACGGCCCGGTTCATGAAGATCGGGATATCGTCGAAGAAGCTGTCCATGATGGAGCAATCGATGATCGCCTATTGGACGATCCGGCCACGGCTGTTGAGTGTGCCCGGCGTGGCCAATGTCGCCATCTGGGGCCAACGGTTGCAGATGTTGCAGGTGCAGGTCGAACCCCATCGGATGCAAGCAAACAACGTCTCCCTCGACGAGGTCATGGAGGCGACTTCCGACGCGCTGGACGCCGGTCTGATGCTGTACTCAACCGGCGCCATGATCGGGACCGGCGGGTTCATCGAAACCCCGAATCAGCGGCTTGGCGTTCGGTCCGTGCTGCCCATCGTCGATCCCAAGGATCTCGCTGCGATCACGATCGGGGAACGCAACGGCAAGCCGTTGCGCCTTGACGAGGTGGCCCGGGTGGTCGAGGATCACCAGCCGCTCGCCGGCGACGCGGTCATCAACGGCGGTCCAGGACTCCTACTCATCGTCGAGAAGCTCCCATGGGCCAACACGCTGCACGTGACCCGTGGGGTCGATGAGGCGCTCGACGCGCTGCGGCCAGGCCTCCCGGACATAGAAATCGACGCCACGATCTTCCGTCCGGCGACCTTCGTCGAGCTGTCGATCCGCAACCTGACCAATTCGCTGTTCATCGGCTGCCTGTTGCTGGTGGTCGTCCTCGTCCTCTTCCTGTTCGATTGGCGCGTCGCCTTGATCAGCTGCATCGCCATTCCGCTGTCGCTGATCGCGGCACTGCTTGTGCTCCAGTGGCGCGGCACGACGATAAACACGATGATCCTGGCGGGGTTCGTCATCGCTCTCGGTGACATCGTGGACGACGCGATCATCGACATCGAGAATGTCGTCCGCCGGCTGCGGCAGCATCGGCGCGAGGGCAGTCGCCAGTCGATCGCTCACGTCATCCTGCTCGCCTCGCTCGAAGTTCGCCACGCCATCGTCTACGCGACATTGATCGAGGTGCTGGCGGTGGTGCCGGTCTTCTTCCTGCAGGGTTTGTCCGGGGCGTTCTTCAAGCCGCTGGCGATGTCTTACGCGCTGGCCTTGCTCGTCTCCATGGCGGTCGCATTGACCGTGACGCCAGCCTTGGCGCTCATCCTGCTTTCCCGAGCACCGCTCTCTGACCGCGAGTCTCCGCTCGTTCGCTGGCTGCAGCGGGTGTACACCGGGGCTCTCACTGGGATGATTCACAGGCCGCGAACCGTCTATGCGAGCGTCGCCAGCATCGCCCTGGGCGGGATTGTGGTCCTGCCGCTTCTAGGACAAGAACTCTTGCCGTCGTTTAAGGAGCGAGACTTCCTGATGCACTGGTTGACGAAGCCCGGAACGTCGCGCGAGGAGGAGGTGCGGATCACTGCCAAGGCCCACAGCGAGCTGAGCCGCATTCCAGGGGTGCGCAACTTCGGCTCCCACATCGGCCAGGCTCTGATCATGGACGAAGTTTATGGCGTGTACTTCGGCGAGAACTGGATCAGCATCGACCCCAAGGTCGATTACGACAAGACGCTTGCGGCCGTCCAGAGTGCCGTGGACGGCTACCCTGGCCTGGTCCGCGACGTGCAGACCTACCTCAAGGAGAGGATTCGCGAGGTCCTCACCGGGTCGCACGAACCAATCACCATACGCATCTTCGGCCGCGAATTGCCCGTGCTACGCGCCAAGGCTCAGGAAGTGCGGGAGGCGCTCGAGAAGATCCCGGGGATCGTGGAAGCGCACGTCGAGTCGCAGGCCGAGATCCCGCAGATCGAGATCAAGCTGAACCTCGCGGCCGCCGAGGGCTACGACATCAAGCCCGGCGACGTACGTCGCGCCTCGGCCGCACTGGTTTCCGGCACCGAGGTCGGCGACATTTTCCGCAACGGCAAGGCATACGACGTGAATGTGTGGAGCACCCCCGAGACCCGCAACGACCTCCATGCGATCCGCAGTCTTCTCATCGACACCCCGAAGGGCGGACATGTGCGCCTGGCGGACGTGGCCGATGTGAACATCGTTCCGGCTCCGAACATGATCAAGCGCGAGCAGATGATGCGCAAGATCGACGTCGGCGCCAAGGTGCGCGGGCGCGATCTCGGGTCGGTGGTGGCCGATGTCAAGCGTGCTCTGGCCACGGTCGATTTCCCACGCGAGTACCATCCGGAGCTGCTCGGAGAGTATATGGAGCGGGAGGCGGCGCAGAAGCAGGTGTGGGGATTCACCGTCATTTCCGCGATCGGAATCCTGCTTCTGTTGCAGGCCTCCTTCGTAAACTGGCGCCTAGCGATGCTGGGCTTCCTGGCGTTGCCGGCTGCGCTCGTGGGCGGCATGTTGGCGGCGTATTTCGGCGGCGGGATCATCGGGCTCGGGTCTCTGGTCGGATTCCTGACCGTGCTGGGGATTGCGGCGCGCAACGGCATCATGCTGATCAGCCACTATCAGCACCTCGAGGACAAGGAAGGCGTGGCTTTCGGCCCCGGTCTCGTCATTCGTGGCGCGCGCGAGCGCATTTCGCCCATCATGATGACGGCGTTGACGACTGCGCTCACGGTCGCACCTCTCGTGATCGCCGGCAGCATTCCCGGCCAGGAGATCGAGCATCCGATGGCGATCGTCATCCTGGGCGGCCTTATCACTTCGACACTGCTGAATCTGTTCGTCATCCCGTCGCTCTACCTGCGCTTTGGGGCGAGTGGCAGACGCCCGAGCTACGGCGCTTTGGCGTCCCCAAGAGTCGCGTGACGCTCCCGTCGACCGCTGCGTCGCGAGATCAAGCCGAGCACTCGCGGCCATGCCGATAGTATTTGATTCAATTGTACGAACAAAAGAGTTTGTCCGCGGCCCGTTCGGCCATCTATGGTTGGAGCCACTGCGGGGTTGCACGTCTGTAGCCATCGCATCGAGCCAACATTTTCGTGATGGAAGAAAACACTATGCGCACACTCTTCACACTTGTTTCTGCGGGGACGATCGCGGCACTGTCAATCTCGGCCGCCAGCGCGAAGGACATGGAGGAAGACATTACGCTGGATAAGGTGCCAAAAGCGGTGCTCGACGCGGCCAAGGCGCGCTTCAAAGGCGCGAACTTCCTCGGCGCGGCCAAGGAGACCGACAAGGAAAAGGGCGATCAGCTGGTATACGAAGTCTCACTCAAGCACAAGGGGCAACGCATCGACGCGCTCTTCACGCCCGGGGGAGAAATGTTCCTGTACGAGGCGCAGATCACCGCCAGAGACCTGCCGCCAGCCGTAGCCAAGACACTCGACGAGAAGTATCCGAAGGCGACCTACAAGTTGTACGAACAACTCTACAAGGTTGAGAACAAAAAAGAGAAGCTCGAGTGCTATGAGGTGCAGTTGGAGACGGCCGACACCAAAAAGGCAATGGAGGTGCAGGTGTCGGAAGCCGGAAAGATCATTAAGGCAGCGAAAGCGAGTGGCGAGGGGCTGCAGTGACGGGGGATTCCTGACTCGACTTTGACGGGGGAGAACTTGCCGCGATTGAAGCCGCGGTAGTTTCGAATCGCGTTCGAACCAAGCAAGGCGGGCAGCCACTCCTTGTCGGTGATGATCTTAAGCTCCGCGAGATTAAAGATTGACGAGTGTTTAGTCTCTAGTCTCCAATCTGCGTCCAATCGAAAGGATGCCTCCAAATTTCATCAAACGGCCCGTCCAATCTGCCCTACTGAGCACCCTTGTTGCGCTTCAACTGCTCTTGACGAATTCTGGTGCTGAAGAGGTCAGCCTCAGTCAGGCCACGACTTCCGCAACACGGGGCCTCGTGGTCTTCCCCTTCGACCCCAACAATTTCACCAACCCGACCAAGATTGACAATCAATGGTTGCCCCTGGTTCCCGGGACGGTGTTAGTCCTACAGGGGCAAGCAAACCGGGGAGGAGGAATGCGTCCCCATCAAGTGATGTTCACCGTCACCGACCTGACCAAGGTGATCAACGGCGTGCGCACCATAGTCGTCTGGGACACGGACGTTAACTTTGCGCGCGGCGGCGTTGGCCAGCTCGTGGAGTCGGAGCTCGCCTTTTTCGCCCAGGACAACGACGGGAGCGTCTGGAACCTCGGTGAGTACCCTGAGGAGTTCGACGAGGAGGGGGAGTTTCTCGGAGCCCCAAATACTTGGATCGCCGGTCTGGCAGGTGCACAAGCGGGTGTTCACATGCTGGCAAAGCCGCGGGTGGGGGGGCCAAGGTACCTCCAAGGGTTCGCGCCCAAAATCGAATTCCTGGACATCGCGAAGGTGTTCAATACGGGCCGGATGGTCTGTGTCCCCGTCGACTGTTACAAGAACGTTGTGGTAACCGTCGAGACGAGCCCGCTTGATCGGAGCGGCGGCCACCAGCGCAAATACCACGCGCCCCGGGTAGGCATTGTTAAAGTTGACGCCGTGGGGGATCCGGAAGGAGAGACCTTGGTGCTGGTCGAAATGCGGACCCTCAACCCAGACCAATTGGAGGATGTCCGCGAGAAGGCGCTCGAGTTGGATAATCGTGGCTATCAGGTCAGTCCAGACTTGTATGGTCAGACCCCACCCGCGGAGCACACGGATTAGCGGGACGATTCTGAGGCTGCGGATGCTGTCCCAGCGTTTCCTTCGACGCGAGTAATCGATCGATCTTTCCGATCACCAATCAGATGTCATCCTGATCAAATTGCGAAAGCCGGGCGAAGCGGGATGGAATTCAAACATTCTTCTGCGGTTGGAACGCAAGGATCGCATTCTGCGCCAGACGCATTTCAGAAAGGGAATGGAGGAAGGCGAGCGTCGATTCCGCTCCTTGGTTTTGATTGGCCCTATCGATGTGCAAACCGTCGCGGCAGCCGCCGGTCTGCGCGTCGAAGAGCGAAATTCCCAAGTCATTGCTGCCGAGAAACCAGTCAAAAGCCCGCCGCGCTCCCCGCAACCAGAATTCGTCTCCGGTTGCGCCATGAGCCTCGAGGCATGCGCTGAGCATGGCGTTCGCCTCGATGGGCTGCTGATCGAATCGCGCAGGCGATTCTCCGCGTTTCCAGAAACCATTGGAGCCAACCGGTCGAAAATAGCCGAGTTCTCCGGTTTGATTCTCCAACAGCCAGTGGAGCGTCTTGAGGCCGATTTCCAGCATGTCGCTGCGGCCAGTCCAACGACCAGTGAGAATGAGGGCCTGTGAGATCCGCGCGTTATCGTAGGCGACAGTATTTTCAAACCAAAGCCAGTCCGAACCGGACACGTTGTGGAAGAGCTCGAGAAGCCTCGTGCTAAGCGACTCCCGCAAGCGATTCGCCAGGCGGTCTCCGCTGAGTGCACGCAAATATTCGTGCAGCCCGAGAATGGTGAAGGTCCATGCCCGAGGCCAAGTAAAAGTTTCCGCGACTCCGACGGCGGCTTCGAAAAGCTGCGAGGCCCAAGCACGAATACTATTATCGCTCGATCTTCCGACGCAGGTGCCGAGCGCCCAAAGCGCACGGCCATGGCTATCTTCAGAGCCGATTTCCTCCAGCCACTGGCGATTGAACGCCATGAAGTTTCGGAATCGCTTGTGCGTGGAATTGAATGCCTCCTGAAGGAAGCCCGTGTATGCGCCAGTGACCTGGTAGTGTGCAGGCAGTTCTTCCTCGAGTTCATCGAGCAGCGTCATGAGAATCAACGCCCGCGCATTGTCATCCGTGCAATAGCCGTGCTGAAAATGTGGAACCGTGAAGGTAGCATGCTGAAGAATTCCCGTGCTGTCTGTCAGACGCAGCAGATAATCATACTTCGCAATGGGAAGATCGCCCAGCCGCCGATCCAGGTTTTGTGCTTGAAAGGCAGGGCGAGCAAAATGGCGCTGTTCCTGCCGCGCCCGTTCGAAGCTGCTGACATAGAGATGGGCGACATTCGACCACACCATCTCGCGTCCCATCTTGTAAGCCGTCTTGCGCATTGCATGGCGCTGCGTTTCATTGCGAAGTAGATCCTTGACAGCCCGGGCAATGGCGGGCGGATCGTTAAATGGGACCAGCACGCCCCTCCCATCCGCGAGAAGTTCCACCGCGTGCCAATAAGGAGTCGAGACCACCGCCTTGCCGGCCCCGAAGCTACAGGCAAGCGTGCCGCTGGTGGTTTGCGCTTCGTTGAGATACGGAGTGATGCAAATGTCGGCTGCACCGATGAATTCGGTGAGTTCTTCGATATCGACAAAGCGGTTGAAGAAGATCACGTTCTTGCCCACGCCATTCTTTTGGGCAAGGCGTTCCAGGCTGAGGCGATAGGTTTCTCCCTGGTCTCGAACAAGGCTGGGATGCGTCGCGCCGAGGATGATGTAAGCAATGCCGGGAAATTCGGCCGCAATCTTCGGCAGGGCGTTAAGGACATTTTCGATCCCCTTGTTTGGCGAAAGCAACCCAAAGGTCAAAAGCACTTGCCGCCCCTCGACACCGAACTGGTCTTTATAGAAATTCGGATCGACGAACGGTACATCGGGGATGCCGTGCGGAATCACGTCGATTCTCTCTTGCGAAATGCCATAGATTTCGCGCAAAAACTCAGCGCCCCTTTCGGTCATGGCGATTAACCGCGCGGAAAGCTTGGCAAGCTCCCCGAAAACCCGGCGTTGATCGGCATTGGGATCGCGAAGAATCGTGTGCAGCGTCGTAACAATAGGCATGCGCACGCCGCTCAACGTCGCGAGAAGATGGCTGCCGGCCGGCCCGCCAAAGATGCCGAACTCATGCTGGACCGACAAGACATCTGCATTATTCAGATTGAGAAAGTCGGCCGCGCGTCCATAGGCCCGTAAATCTCGATCGGGAATTTCGAACCGCACTTCCCGCGGATAGTCGTAATCTCCGTCGCTCACCGACACAACGAGACATTGAACTGTGGGATATTGGGAGGAGATGGCCGCGTGAAGGTCGGCGGTGTAGGTGGCGATTCCACATCGACGCGGCACATAGTCGCTGAGAAATGCCACCTTTCGTAGTGGTATCAATGATTCTATACGTGAGTTCTTAGTGATCAAATCGAGTAGTCTTATCTTGCGGCATCTTCGATCGGGAATCAACGCAGACGTGTCCAAGAGTCGCGGGCCCACGCGCCCGGAGGGACGATCCAGGGACCAACAGGTTTGATCAAGGGTCTTGTCCCTGCCAGTGCTGGGCTTTTTGACACGGTGATAGCGACAAGATGGTCCTTTTGCTTGCGCTCGATTGTCGGTTTCGCGTCGGCGGGAAACTAGGGGGACAGCGGCGGGAAATTAGGGGTCAGTGTGTGGGTCAGTGTGTGGGTCAGTGTGCAACGATTGACACTCGGATCGAACGTTCGGCGTCGGTGGTCCTCCTCGAACAACCGCATGACTTGCAACCTCTCCGCAATTGTTTGGACACCCGCAAGGAAATGCAACGTCTCGCCCGTCGGAAGAAACACGCGGGACTCTTTCCCGCGCGTGCCGCCGATTCGTGGATGATTCCCCGCCGATTGCAGCGCACTCCCAATCGCCTCGTCGAACACATGCGGTTGCAACTCCGGAGCCAGCGTTACCGCAGTGGCAAGCGCCGCGATCAGGTCATCTCCGCGCCAATCGAATCCAGGATCGCGCCAGCGATTCGGTCGGCATGGCCGTTGATCAGCGCCTCGTCGCGGCCTTCGATGAGAAGGCGGATTTTTGGTTCTGTTCCTGAGTACCGCAGAAGGACACGCCCCTTGCCATTGAGCCTTTGCTCGGCCTCCTTGAGGAGCCTCTGCACAACGCCAAGCGTTTCCAGGGCTGGCTTTTCGCGGACCTTGAGATTGCGCTGGGCTTGCGGGTATTTCTTCAGGACCTTCTTTAGTTCGCTCAGCGGTTTTCCCGTTTCCATCATAATGCGCAGGACTTGCAAGGCGCTCACAATTCCGTCGCCAGTGGTGGCATAATCGCGGAAAATCATATGGCCGCTTTGCTCACCGCCGACATTCAGGCCCTCGCGCATCATGGTCTCAATGACGTAGCGGTCACCGACCCTCGTGCGAAGGACCTTTCCTCCCTCGGCGGCCAATGTTTCATCGAGGCCAAAATTGCTCATGACCGTTGCGACCAGGGTGTTCCCGGCCAACCGCCCCGTCTTCAGTAAAGAGAGGGCGGCAATCGCCATGATCTCGTCACCATCCACAAGATCACCGTTTTCGTCGCAGAGAAGCACGCGATCCGCGTCACCGTCATGGGTGATTCCAACATGAGCCTGCACCTCTTTGACAGCTCTCTGGATCTCGGACGGATACGTACTGCCGCAGTTTGCGTTGATATTTGTGCCATTCGGGGCGTTGTGAACGACATAAGTTTCGGCACCGAGTTCTCGCAGAATGCAAGGGGTGGATTTGTAAGCGGCGCCGTTTGCGCAATCGACAGCAATTCGCAACGAATCCAGCGTTCGCCCGCGCGGAAAGCTTTGTTTGGCAAATTCGACATACCGCCCCAGCGCATCGTCGATGCGGAAGGCCTTGCCGATCTTCGTCGCGGTTGGCCGGATGTTTTCGATCTCCCCGCTGAAAACAATGTCTTCGATGCACTTTTCGACTTCGTCGTCGAGCTTGTAGCCGTCGTGGCGGAAGAACTTTATTCCATTGTCTTCGTAGGGGTTGTGTGAGGCCGAGAGAACGATTCCTGCGTCCGCACGAAGCGATCGGGTGATGTAGGCGACCCCCGGTGTCGGCAGCGGACCGATAATCAGGACATCGACGCCCAGGGAGGTGATTCCGGCTACGATGGCGTTCTCCAGCATGTACCCGGAGAGCCGTGTGTCCTTGCCGAGTACGATCTTCCGCCGGTCAGACGGATGATGCGAGTTTCGTACCGCCGTGCCGAAGACATGCGCAGCCGCACGCCCCAACTTGAGCGCAGTTTCCGCGGTGACGGGCTCGATGTTTGCGATGCCACGGACGCCGTCCGTTCCAAAAAGTCTTCGTTGGGCGGTCATACTTTGGGTTTCGAGATCTTCGAGGGGGGTGCCCCCTGCTCATGCCGCGGATTTTTCTCCACGTTCTTGCTGATGAGGTACCACAGGGCGCACGCGAGAAGCAGACAGGTCACTTTCGGTCTCCAATCGTTCGTCACTATCTCTTTGATCATGTTCATGGTGAAGAAGGAGCTGGCTGAGTCGGCGGCGAAATTTATCAACGCTCAGATTGCGTTCAAGAATGCCATTGTGGCAAATGGAAACTTGGCCGGTTTCCTCGGAAACCACAATGGCGACGGCATCGGATTCCTCGCTCAGTCCGAGGGCAGCGCGGTGGCGGAGGCCAAGGTTGCGATCCAGATCCTCGCGCTGGGTAAGGGGAAAAATGCAGGCCGCCGCCACCATGCGGTCGTTGTGAACGATGAGTCCCCCATCGTGTAAAACGGTTTTGGAATGGAAAATTGTGAGCGCGAGTTCTTTCGAGAATTCGGCATCGAGTCTGACGCCGGTTTCGATGAATGGTTTGAGCGAGATTTCGCGCTCCACCGCGATCAGGGCGCCGAAGCCCTTGCTTGTGATTTCAAAGACGGTATCTGTGATTTCCTCGATGGTTTCGCGCTTTTCGAAAGCCGAAGTGAAGAACGGATGGCTGCCAAGATCGGTGAGCGCGCGGCGAAGTTCCGGCTGAAAGATGACGACCAAAGCGATCGCGAGAAAGACCGACAGGCTGCGCAGGATCCAGCCGATGACGGCAAGATCGAAAAGCTGGGAGAGGAAGGTGAGGGTCAGGAAGATGAGCGCGAGTCCGATGAGAATGCGCGCGCCATGGGTGCCGCGCAGGTAGATGTAGATGTAATAGAGAACGGCCGCGAGAATGCCGATCTCGACCGGGATGCGCCAATACTGCGCGACAAATTTTCCGATGGTCTCAAGCATTAGCAGTTTGTTGGACGTTCAGATGGCGGCACGCCGGAAATCTCGAAAACGGCGCACCGAAGCGGAGCGGCCCTGCCCACAAACTGCTTATGCTCCGCTCCGCGGAGGCCGCCGTAGGCGGAGGATGGCAATCTGCCGAAGGGGCGCGATCCTTTCGTCGCAAATTGTCCGCAATACACAACCGCTTCCATTTCAACCCTGGCAGATTGCTTCGGTCATTCGCAATGCGTCGCAGTGCGGTTTGGGTTCATGCACTCGGAATATTCTCGCGCCTTTTTCACGACAAAAGCTGGTGAGTGCCACGCCCGGCCAGAATCTTTCCGTAGTCGCCGGAGCATCGGCCAGCCATCGCAGGAAGGACTTCCGGGAGACGCCCACCAGGATGGGCCGGCCCAGCTCGGCGAGCCTGTCGAGCGATCGAAGAAGGGCGAGGTTATGCTCGGGTTTCTTCCCAAAACCAATTCCCGGATCAATTACAATTCTTTCCACGGCCATGCCGTAGCCTATCGCGGCCGAAACGCGCTGTCGAAGGAATTCGGCTACTTCGGCGACCACATCGTTATAGTGGGGATTTTGTTGCATTGTACGCGGTTCGCCCTGCATGTGCATCAAGACGACGCCGGCTTCGGATCTCGCCGCGACGTCCGGCATTCGCGGATCGCCGAGCAGGGCCGTCACGTCGTTGATGATGTCCGCCCCCCCTCTGACGGCTTCCTCCGCCACAACAGCTTTCGAGGTATCGATGGAGATGACGATCTCGCTTCGTGCCCGGACGGCGCGGATCACAGGGAGAACCCGTCTCAATTCCTCGTCCGAGTCCACCGCCTCGGCCCCGGGGCGCGTGGATTCGCCGCCGATATCGATGATCTCAGCGCCTTCGCCTTGCATGCGCAGCGCATGGGCCACTGCGTCTTCGGGATCGAGAAAGTCGCCTCCGTCGGAAAACGAGTCCGGAGTCACATTGAGCACGCCCATGATGATACCGCGATGGGTGAGGTCGAACGTGCGGCGCTTGAGTTTCCAGATCACGAAGTATCAATCAGTTCTTTACCACAGGGGACACAGAAATGAAGAAGAGAAGAAAACGATGGTGAAACGGCTTCATTTATTTGCTCAAACAGAAGGAATTCCTGCCCACGATTTCAAATCGTCCTTTCTCTGTGTCCCCTGTGTCCTCTGTGGTGAAATCCGCCTTAGCCGGCTTTAGCTCACCCGAATCGAGGCCGAACGCCCGTGGGCATCGAGGCCCTCGATCCTGCTGAACGTTTCAATCACGGGGAGCGAGGCCCGCAGCGAGGGTTCGTCGAACATGACGACGCTGGTTCGGCGCTGAAACTGGTCGGCGGTAAGTCCTGCAAAGCTCTTTGCTGCGCCACCGGTAGGAAGTTCGTGGCTCGGGCCTGCCAGGAAATCACCTCCCACAACCGGCGAGATTCCGCCCAGGAAAATAGCGCCAGAGCTGGTGAGTCGAAGGGCAATTTCGCCGGGACGCTTCGTGGCGATGGCCACGTGTTCCGCGGAAAACTGATTCGCGAGCGTGACCGCCGCTTCCAGGTCGCCGACAAGAATAAGGCTGGCATTTTTCAAGGCAAGAGCGAGTTCCTTTGGACGCCCGGAGAGGCCGAGTTGCTTATTTACGGAGGCGACGACGGCCTCCAGCACGCGCGGGGAGTCCGTCAGCAGGATGGCAATGCTGCCTCGACCGTGTTCGGATTGGGCAAGCAGATCCGCAGCGATCCACTCGGAGTTGGCGGAGTCGTCTGCGATGACGAGAATCTCGCTTGGACCGGGCAGCAAATCGATCGCGACGTGGCCAAAGACCTGGCGTTTGGCTTCGACGACATAAGCGCTCCCGGGGCCGAATATTTTTTGCACCGGCCGGATGGTTTTTGTCCCGAAAGCCAGAGCGGCAATGGCCTGGGCTCCACCCACGCGATAAACTTCCGTGGCGCCGCATTCGGCGAGTGCGCCGAGCAAAGCCGGTTGCACCGAGCCGTCCATAGCCGAAGGCGTAACGGCGACGATCTCGCGAACGCCGGCCGCTGCGGCCAGCGTGCAGGTCATTATGGCCGTCGAAACGAGGGGAGCGGTCCCACCGGGAACGTAGATGCCGACGCGCTGGAACGGATCGAATCTCTCGCCGACGACCGCACCCTGCTTGTTTTTCATGAACCAGCTCTTACGCAGACTGCGTTTGGCGAATGCGCGAACATTGGCTTTGGCCGAAAGGATTGCCTTTCGAACATCCTTGGGTAGCCCGGAGCGGGCTGCGCTGAGTTCTGCAGGAGTGACGCAAAGCCGCGAGATATCCAGACGCGATCCGCCGAATTTTTCGGTGAAACGGACGACGGCTTCATCCCCCTCATTGGCAACGGCTTCAAGGATTTCCGACACCAACTCGCGCACCTTCGGGTCAGGTGCCATACGGCGGTTGAGCCCCTCCAACAATTTTTCATACCCGCGATCTCCGGGGCGAATCACCTGCATCGCCCAGAGTTAGCGTGACTTCGCGGCTCGCGCCAAACCTTTCCTTAGAAGACGGTTGAAAAACCCACGCATGCCACGTTGCTGTCAATTTTCGGAAGATCGCAAGGAGCCAAGCGCCGGCTTGATGGGGTGTGGGGTCCCCATCTCCCCACAATGCCGCAGTGCTACGGACCAGCTTGGCGACATAGCGAGGGCCAAAAATTGGCGCAACCCGGAGGGCGTGAGCTCTTTGGGGCATCTCTCGGCGTCGCTCCTCAGCCACAGCCCCTTCAGGGGATGCTCCTTCGTCCCTCCACCGATATCTGCCCCAAATAGCTCACGCGTGACGTGCGTGGGTTTTTCAACAGTCTCCTAGGGTTCCGGCGCAGCGAAAAAGAAAATCGCGGTCAGCGCTGCGTTTGCCATAAGCATCGCGATAATCGAGACTACGACCGAATTCGTAGTGGACTGGCCGACGCCTTCTGCCCCGCCGGTGACTTCGAGTCCGGCCTGGCTGGAAATGGTGGCGATCAACCATGCGAAGACGAAACCTTTCACGATGCCCGCGTAGAGATCGATGGATTGAGCGCTTCCCACCAGTCGCAGAATGTAGGCGCTTGTATTCATATCCAGCGCGAAATGGCAAATGCTCCAGCCACCGACGAAGCCGATGTAGTTGCCGAACACCGTGAGCACTGGCAGCATTACAAGCATGGCGAGAAACCGCGGTACGACCAGAAAGCGAACGGGGTTGATCGCCATCACTTGAAGCGCCTCGATTTCCTCCGACACCTTCATGGTTCCGATTTCCGCTGTAATCGCGGATCCGCTCCTGCCGATGACAACGACCCCGACCAACAACGGACCGAGTTCGCGCAACAGCGTGAGCGCCACCAGGTCCGGGACATACGATGTTGCTCCGAATTTTGCCAGTTGATAGGCCCCCTGCATGGCCATGGTCAGTCCAATGCTGAAGGCTGTCAGCGAGGTCATCGGCAGGGCCTGCACGCCGATGTGCACCATTTGATGGAAAACCTGCGAGAATTTGAAACGTGGTTTTCCGCGCAATGGAGCTACGAAAATCCAATAAAGAATCTGCGCGTTTAGCGCGAAATAGTTGCGCAGCCCGGTCACGGCGGACTACTTCGCGGCCAGGGCGGCAACGGCCGCATCGGCCGAGTCTGTGATGGTAAAGAGCTCGTTGAGCCGCACGAGATCGAAAATCGTACGCACTTTCTTCTTCAGTCCAAAAAGGGCGATCTTTCCCTTGTACGCCGAGGCGTCACGCAGGTATTCGATAAAGGTCGCCAATCCCGATGAATCAATGTAGTCCACCCCGTTAAAGTCCACCAAGAGCACCGGTGTTTTCTCGCTGACGCACGTCTGCAGCTCGGAACGGAGGTTCGGCGAGGCATACAGGTCCACTTCTCCCGATACCCTGAGCGTGGTGACGCCATTGTTCTTGGACTTTTCGATCTGCATGGATTGCAAATACCTGTGGCAGCCCTTCGTGGAAAGCCCGATTTGAGGGCGTATCTTGTGCCCGCCGTCGAAGTCGCTTAAGTAAAAGGTATGGAGCCCATCGATCAAAGGCCCTGGGAAGCGATCCGCAAGGATTTTCCGATCCTGAACCAAACGGTCAATGGACATCCGTTGATCTATTTCGACAACGCGGCAACTTCCCAGAAACCGCGCGCAGTCATCGACACGCTGGCGCATTTTTACGAGCGCGACAACAGCAATGTCCATCGCGGACTCCATGAACTAAGCAATCGGGCAACTGCTGCTTATGAAGACGCGAGAAAGCGGTTGGCTGCCTATCTTGGCACGGAAGCGGAGACGATTATTTTCACACGAGGAACGACCGAGAGCATCAATCTGGTTGTTCGCGCATGGGGGGACGCCAATGTGGGCAAGGGCGATGTCATCCTTCTCACGGAGATGGAGCATCACAGCAATCTTGTGCCGTGGCAGCTCCTCGCCCGGCGCAAGGGAGCGACGCTGCGGTTCGTTCCTGTCAACCCCGACGGCTTGCTTGACCTGGAGAATCTTGACGATCTGCTCGATGGGCCCGTGAAAATCTTCTCCTTCACGCACATTTCGAACACGCTGGGCACAATCAATCCCGCTGTCGACCTTTGCGCCCGGGCAAGGCGCGCCGGCGTGACCACGCTGGTCGATGCCGCGCAGAGCGCTGGCCATCGGCCTCTCGATGTACGCGAGATCGGCTGTGATTTCCTGGCGCTCTCCGGACACAAGATGTGTGGCCCGACAGGAGCCGGGGTGCTCTACGGGCGCAAGGAAATCCTTGAAGGAATGGAGCCCTTTCACGGGGGCGGGGAAATGATCGTGAGCGTGGCCCTCACTGAGAGTGAGTTCAAACCTCCGCCGCATCGCTTTGAAGCTGGCACACCCGCGATTGCCCAAGCCATCGGCCTCGGGGCATCGGCCCACTATCTGGATCAGATCGGACGCCAACGCATATTCGATCATGACCAGGCGCTTGCATTGCAGGCGATCGCGCTGATTGACGAAATTCCGGGTGTTCGCATTTTCGGGCCTCGCGACGCACGCGCCGGGCTCGTCAGCTTTGTGCTCGAATCCGCTCACGCGCACGATGTGGTCAGCATGGCCGACCAGTACGGCCTGGCATTGCGCGGCGGTCATCATTGCACTCAACCGCTTCTGCGAAAACTCGGCGTGCCGGCGACAGCCCGGGCAAGTTTCTATTTTTACAACACCCCAGAGGAGGTCATACGCATGGCGGAGATCCTCCGCAAAATTCATGCCTTCTTTGCATGAACGTCGAAGAACTTTACCAGGAGGTCATCCTCGACCACTGCAAGCGCCCGCGAAATTTCGGATCTCTTCCCGACGCAACGGCGACCGTCAAGGGTGACAACCCATCCTGCGGCGACGAAGTGGAACTGGCGGTCAAACTCACGCCGCAGACCATCGAGTCCCTCAAATTCACCGGTCATGGCTGCGCGATTTGCATGGCGTCCGCTTCGCTGATGACGGTCAAAATGCGCGGCAAATCCCGCGGCGAGGCGCGGGCCACGATCGAGGCTTTTCGCAATATGCTTACGGCCCCCGAACCGGGCGAGCCGCCGCCTCACTTTGGTGACCTGCTGGTCTTCGGCGCGGTGCGCAGGTTTCCCCAGCGCGTCAAGTGCGCGACACTGGCTTGGCGAGCCCTTGAACAGGCCCTTTCCGCTTCACCCAGGCACGCCGTCACTACCGAGGATACGGAATTGTAGCCGGCATCGTTGATGCCGGTGGCTGGCATCGCTGATGCCGGTCTCCTAGCCCTTTTCAGAAATTTCTCTATTTTCTCTCGTCCAAGGCCGCTTGTGCGGCCGCAAGCCGGGCGATTGGCACGCGAAACGGTGAACAGCTCACGTAATCAAGGCCGATCGCATGGCAGAATTTCACGCTTTTTGGTTCGCCTCCATGTTCGCCGCAAATTCCTAGTTTGATGTCTTTGCGGGTCTTCCTGGCGCGGTCGCGCGCGATTTTCATGAGCTCACCGACGCCATCCTGATCAATCGAAGTGAATGGATTTGCCGTGACGATCTCATGCTCGAGGTAGGCGGGCAGAAAGCTGCCCGAATCGTCCCGGCTCATCCCGAGAGCGGTCTGCGTCAGGTCGTTGGTCCCGAAGCTGAAGAACTCGGCGTCTTCGGCGATCTTTTCCGCAGCGAGCGCCGCGCGCGGGATTTCGATCATGGTGCCAACAAGATACTTGAGCTTTGCCTTCCTTTCCTTGGCGACCTCCTTTGCCACGCGGTTTACGATCTCGATCTGAAGCTTGAGCTCCTTGGGAAAACCAACGAGCGGAATCATCACCTCCGGCCGCACTTTGATGCCTTCGGCCTGGACTTGCGCGGCGGCCTCGAAGATCGCGCGGGCCTGCATTTCCGAGATTTCCGGATAGACGATACCTAGGCGACAGCCGCGGTGTCCGAGCATGGGGTTGAACTCGTGAAGTTCGTGCACGCGTTTGGAGATTTCGTCCTGGGAAATGTCAAGTTTGGCAGCCAGCGCGTTTTGCGCAGCGTGATCGTGCGGCAAAAACTCATGGAGCGGCGGATCAAGAAGGCGGATGGTTGCCGGCAGCCCATCCAGCATACGGAAAATGCCAATGAAATCGTCCCGCTGGTAAGGGAGCAATTTGGCGAGAGCCTTCTTACGATCATCGGTATTGCGGGCAAGAATCATTTCGCGCATGGCGTCGATCCGGTCGCCTTCAAAAAACATGTGCTCGGTGCGACAGAGACCGATGCCCTCGGCACCGAAACCCATCGCGTTCTCGACCTGTTCGGGCGTGTCAGCGTTCGTGCGAATATCGAGCTTGCGGCATTTGTCCGCCCACTGCATCAGCGCCGCAAAGTCCCCATAGTTCGTACTTTTCTCTGGTTGGAGAGTCTTGCTGACGAGGACTTGGACGATCTCGGACGGCGCTGTCGTCACCTCTCCGGCGAAGACGACGCCCGCCGTGCCATCAATGGAGATGAAATCGCCTTCCTTGAGCGTATGGCCGTTGGCCGTGACAGTCTTTTTTGCGTAGTCAATGAGCAATTCGTTGGCGCCGCAAACACAGACCTTCCCCATCTGGCGGGCGACAAGGGCTGCGTGTGATGAAACGCCGCCGCGCGCTGTAAGGATGCCTTCGGCGGCGATCATCCCGCGAAGGTCTTCGGGCGATGTTTCGATGCGGACGAGAAGGACCCGTTCGCCTCGATGGGCGCGTAAGACAGCCTCTTCAGCGCGCAGTACGAGACGCCCGCTCGCCGCGCCAGGTCCGGCGGGCAGGCCGGTTGCGATTTTGGTGGCATTTTGGGCACTTTCCTTGTCGAAGATGGGCGCAAGCACATGGCTCAGCGAATCGGCCGGAATCCGCAGAAGGGCCTCCTCCTTGCTGATGAGCTTCTCCTTGACCATGTCCACGGCGATCTTGATCGCAGCGAGACCGGTGCGTTTGCCATTGCGGGTTTGCAGGATGTACAAACGGTTGTCCTCGATGGTGAATTCGAGATCCTGCATGTCGCGAAAGTGCTTTTCGAGAAGTTCACGCACCTTGAGAAGTTGCTGGTAGGACTCAGGCATCTCCTTGCTCAGCTGGGCGACGGGGTTCGGTGTCCGAACTCCGGCCACGACATCCTCACCCTGTGCGTTGATGAGGTATTCGCCGTAAAAGACCTTCTCACCGGTGGCCGGATCGCGCGTAAAGGCCACCCCGGTCGCGCTGGTCTCGCCCATGTTGCCGAAGACCATCGTCTGCACGTTGACCGCAGTGCCCCATTCGTGAGGAATACCGTACTTCCTGCGATAAACGATCGCGCGATCATTGTTCCAGGAGCCAAAAACAGCGCCGATAGCGCCCCAAAGCTGGTCCTTGGGTTCCTGCGGGAAGTCCTTCCCGGTGCGCTCGCGAATCAGAGCCTTAAAGCGGGAAACGAGCTCCCTAAAATCGTCAGTGCTGAGCTGGGTGTCCGGAAAGTGGTGGTTGCCGTATCGCTCGTCCTTGAGGTGCTCAATGGTACTTTCGAACGGCTCGTGATCCTCATCGGGGCGCTTTTGCACGCCCATAACAACGTCCCCATACATTTGGAGGAAGCGCCGGTAGCTGTCCCAGGCAAACTTTGGATTTCCAGCCTTCCCCGAGACGATCTCGACCGTGATGTCGTTCATTCCGAGATTGAGGATAGTGTCCATCATGCCCGGCATCGAATCGCGGGCGCCAGAACGAACGGAAATCAGAAGCGGGTTCTCCTGGCCGCCAAATTGCTTGTCGACCGATTTCTCGACCTTTGCAAGGGCCTCATCAACCTGCCTCGCGAGTTGTGGCGGGTAGGTGCGCTTGTGGTCGTAATAATAGGTGCACACTTCAGTCGTGATCGTGAATCCGGGCGGGACTGGGAGACCGATGCGGGTCATTTCGGCGAGGCCGGAACCTTTGCCGCCCAGCAGGGAACGCATTGTGCCATTCCCATCGGCTCGACCGTGACCGAAGGAGTAAACGTACTTTCCCTTTGGAAGGGGGGCTTTCGCAGGCTTGGATTTTTTCGGCATAGAAGGAAAACGCTGTGAGGATCCTTGGCCTAGCGGAGGCAGGGTACGCGCCAGCGGAACGCGAGGTAATGTTCCGTGAAAGGATTCGTTAAAACGACGTCAGGGGCGGGCGCCCACAGCGAGCACTTCATTCAAGAGGCGTTCGAATTCCTCGAGCCCCGTGCTGGGGATGATCACCGTATTACGGCGTCCGTGGGCTTCTTCGGTGATACGCAAGAAACGACCGCGGTCGTTCTCACGGAACTCGATGAAGAAATGCTTGCGCTCGACCTGAACCTCGCGCGACTCAAGTATGGTATCCATCAATATACAAAGTTGGGAACATTCTCATTGAAAATCATCTCAGCTCGCGTCACAACTTAAATCTTTAGCCTTTTGATGAAATCTCTCGGGGTGTCAGGCGGGCCGAAAGTCTACCTGCTGCTTGAAAAGGTCCACCCGTGCCACGTGGACCCGGATTTCATCACCGACTTGAAAGATACGGCGGGAGCGACGGCCGACGAGCCGCGCCCGCGGCGCATCAAGGATAAAAAAGTCGCCATCCAGCGAGGAAACATGAACAAGCCCAGTCATCAGAAAGTCGGGCAACTCGATAAGTAAGCCGTAGTTGCGCACCTCGAGGATGCGCGCCGAGAAGGCTTCCCCCGCGAGGCGGGAAGAAGCCTGGTCTTGGAAATACTCGAGCTTCTTGAGCTTCACCGAGTCTTTTTCGGCATCGGCGGCGATGCGTTCGGTCGTCGAGAGATGTTCGGAGACGGAGCCCAGTGCCGAGGAATCCGGCCCTCGCTTTGTGAGTCCGAGCAACTGTCCCAACGCCCGGTGGACCACAAGATCGGAGTAACGACGAATCGGGCTTGTGAAGTGGGTGTAGTTGCTCTTATTCAAACCGAAGTGGCCGAGCGGTTCCGGGGCATATCGGGCGCGTTTCAGGCTCTTGAGGAGGCCGAGTTTGATTGCGTATTCCTGCGGCTTGCCGCGAATGGAGGCGAGCAGTTTTTGAAGTTCAGGGCGGTGGGACAGGTCGCCGCAATGGATTCCGTGAGCCTGCGCGGTTTCGCGAAACCCAAGCAGCTTGTCGGCATCGGGCTTTTCGTGGACGCGATAGATTGACGGCTGCTGACGTCGCATGAGTTCGCGCGCGACGAGTTCGTTGCCCAGCAGCATCAACTCTTCGACGAGCTGGTGGGAGATGTCATTCTCAATCTTTTCGAGGCGCAAAGGCTTGCCTTGCTCGTCCAGCCAGACCTTCACCTCGGGAAATTCAAGATCCAGTGAGCCGGCGGCGAAACGCTGGCGACGCAGGAGCAACGCCAGCTCCCACGCCACGTGGAGCTTGCGCGTGAGATTGTCATGGGGTGGGCGTTTCAAATGGGCGAAAGCCTCCTTGTACGTGAGACGCGCCGCACTTCGGATCACGGTCTTTGCAAAGCGCACGGAATGGACTTTCCCCTTGCGGTTGATTTCTGCGAAGACCGAAAACGTCAAGTGATCCTCGTTCGGGCGCAGGCTGCAAAGTCCGTTGCTGAGGGCTTCGGGAAGCATCGGAATAACGCGGTCCGCAAGATAGACGCTGTTTCCGCGCGAGATCGCTTCGCGGTCCAGCCCGCTTTTCGGGGGCACATAGTGCGACACGTCGGCGATGTGAAGGCCCACACTCCATCCGTCATGGATGGGCTCGACCTCAATCGCGTCGTCGAAGTCGCGAGCATCGTCGGGATCGATCGTGAGGATGAAGCGGCCGCGCAGATCCTCGCGGCGTTCGAGTTCCTCGGCGTCGATTTCAGTAGGGAGGCCTTCCGCCTCACGAAGCACTTCCCGGGGAAACGGACCGGGCAACCGGTATTTCCTGACGATGGAGAGCATGTCAACGCCGGGACTGCCCGCGGGCCCCAGCACCTCGACAATGTGGCCTTCCGGGTTGACGTGACGCGATACCCAGGCGTCCAGTCGTGCCACCACCTTGTCTCCGACCCCGGCGGAAAGCGGCGGCGCTGGCGCGGGAACGTAGAGGTTGTGGACAAATCGCGGGTCATCCGCGACGACGAAGTAAAAGTTCCGGGATTTTTGCAGGGTGCCGACGATTGTATCGTTTGCGCGCTCGAGGATGCGAATCACGCGCCCCTCGCGACGCGGCGGTTTTGCCGGGTGCTCCGGTTTCCATTCTGCCGGCTGAGCGGTCTCGGTGATGAGGCGGGCTACAACGCGATCGCCATGCATCGCCGTGAAAGTGTTCTCGCCGCTGATGTAAAGATCCGGTTGACCGGCCTTTTCACCGAGGACGTGCGCCGAGCCGCTTGCGTGGAACTGGATCGCTCCCGTCACCAGGTCCGCGTCTTCGGGAAGAACATAGCGATCCTTGCGAATTCGAGCAATTTCGCCGCCGACTTCCATGTCCCGGAGCAACTCGCGAAGCTTCGCCCGTTGCTGGGCGGGCAGGCCCAAGGACTTGGAGATCTCGATCTTGTCGAGGGCCCCTTCGGTGAGGAGCCCCAGAATCCGCGAGCGCAAGTCGTCCTTTCCGCGTTCGCTGGACGTCTTTTTTTCGCGGGCCACGTTTACTTTTCGCGCAAACGTTGGCTTTGGTGCAAGAAAATGCTTGCTCCCGCAGAAATCCGGTTTCACCTTTCGACCGCATGCCTGCTTTGAAATCTCGGCGGGGCTTCACCGTGATTGAGCTTTTGGTGGTCATTGCCATCATAGCCATTCTCATGACTTTGCTTTTCCCGGCGGTTCAAAGCGCGCTCGATGCTGCAAAGAAGGCGCAGGCCAAGAATGACGTGACCCAGATTGCGACGGCGGTGGTGGCTTTTGACACGGAATACGGCCGACTGCCTTCCACAAATGCTGCCCCAGACCCACATGAGCTGACGGGAGAAATTCTCGATGCTCTCACTGCGAAGAACGATACCTTGAATCCACGCAAGATTGTCTTCTTGGAGGTTCAAGACTTTAAGAGGGGCAGGGGCGGAGTTAAAGGGGGTATTTTCGTTGATCCGTGGGAGGGGTCCTATTACGTTGCTCTCGATCCTGACTACGACAACCAGATTAAGGTGTCGACCACGGGCGGCGTGACTGGTGATTCGGATATCATGAAGAAGGTTGGCGTGTGGAACAACAACGACAACAAACGCCGGCAGGTTCGCTCGTGGGATTGATAATGCGGGTGTAGTTCAATGGCAGAACGCCAGCTTCCCAAGCTGGACGCGAGGGTTCGATTCCCTTCACCCGCTCCCTCTCTTCTCTGAAGAGCGTGTGAATTGAGACCTGCACAGACCTGTCGAGACTTGCGTTTTTGTTGAAAGTGGGACAGTCTGTGGGACAGTGAAAGAAGCGAATCTACCGCCGCGGTCGAATCTACTGGTATAAATGGCAGGACCAAGGAAATCGAAAATACGTCAGCCTCGAAACCGATGATCCGGTGGAGGCACTACGTCGGGCGCGAGAGGTGCGCGGTGCGCCAATTTTGCAGTCCAGCCAAGGACTGCTGCGGGACATCAATCGCTATCTCGAATCGAAGCGGAAGCTCAACGTCTACAGCCAAGCCACAGAGCGCGTCACGCGTGCCGTGTTAGCGGAGTTCGCCAACCGACTAGGCGAGAGCGAGACGGACAGCGTGTCTCGCGCATCAGCAGTCGCACACTACGCGCGACTGCAAAGCCGAGTTGCGGAGACTACGGCGCAAATTCACATGCGCGCTCTCCGCGCGTTTTTCAGTTGGTGCGTGAGAGAGCGGATCATTCGCGAGAGTCCTTTCGCCACTGTGAAACTTGCGAAAATCGATCGGTATGCCCGGCTGCGATTTTGCACGCCGGCTCAGCGAGAAATGCTTATCAATGAAGCACCTTTCGACGACCTCCGCTTCATCCTACTTGCGGGCTTTCATAGCGGGATGCGGAAAAACGAAATTATCGAGGCCCGCGTTGATTGGTTCGACCTTCGCGATGCGGGAGCCGTTCACATCAAAAACACAGACACGTTCAGAATCAAAGATCGTGAGACCCGCTTCGTCCCGCTCACGGGGCAATTTCGCGATTTTCTTCGCTCATATTTGGATGGCAAGGAGCGTGACGCCTTTGTTCTCAAGCCGGCGGTAAAGCACGGCAAAGGAAGGTATCGCTACGACTTCCATCGCCCCTACAACGACTACATGGTGGAAAAGCAGATGCGATGGGTGACGGCACATGTCATGCGACACACGTTCGCGTCGCTCCTCGTCCAGGCCGGGGTGAGCATCTTCAAGGTGGCTCGATGGATGGGAGATGGTGTCGAGGTCGTTGAGAAGCACTACGCCCACCTCTCTCCCCAGGACCGCGACATCGAGCGGATGCTCACCATCACTTAGGCCAACCTTCCAGCTTCGCGCGCTCAATGCATCGGTCGAGGTCTTGTCTGTCGTAAGCCGTCACGCCTTTTTCTTTAACGGTCGGCTTCAACCAACCAGCACGCTCCAAGCGTCTCAGCAGGGTTTCGCCCGCTACGTAATCGCAGGCGTCCTCCAACCGAAGATTCCTTGGTAGTGATGCGATTACCGATGAATACTTCATTGGATTCGATAGAGATCACTCGATTTATCGCGGTCGGAACGAGTTAATTAACACAGTTTCGAACTTCCTCGGCGACGAAGAATATCGAGGCACACATTTGCATCGCCTGCTCTACAGTCAGTAATTTGTCTTGCTCGCTGGGTTTCTGATCTTTGGCGCCACCAGATTATTGTTCGTTCGGTTCATAGTGGGACCGAACTGTAGCGCGACACGTGAAACGGGCCGCACCATGCACGGAGCAATGTCTGATAGGTCACGCTTTATTCGGCGTGAAGATGCGGATGCTTTTCCGGCCACGGGAAATGCTCACGTACCATTGCTGCGCGTTGGTTGCGGCGCGCACTGCCGAGTCGCCAAGGAGCACGTGATCGACTGTCTTGCCTTGCGAGCTATAGGATGTGACGGCGTAGCCCCGCACAAACTGACGGTAGTTCGCGGGCAGCGCTCGTCCGTCGGTGAGTTCGATTTCGCCGGACGCGCGAACGGCTTTGACGGTCACAACCTCGCCATTGGCGAGCGCTTCTCCGGCGAGTGCCTTCGCGTTCGCTTTTAGCTGGAGCCGATCCTGCGACGACACAGCCAAAGCGTGACGCGCGCAGACTGTGAGATGATCGGCGTGTTTCGCTTTCACAAGCCGGACCTTCCCGTGTGCCTCTACGACGATTCCGGCACGGTTCGCCGCGATCATCCTGCCGTGCGCGCCCTTGGCATATGGTCCGAGCTTTCGATTAAAGATCACGACATGACCGGCCGGATAGAAGCGCGGATCGAGCTTCTGCGAAGAGGTCAGATCAACCGAATCGAGCGCGGTGACGCGGTGCTCGGTGCCCGAGATGCCACCGCAAGACCGCAACGCCAACCGGATGCACTCATTCAGCGCGCTTACTTCCGCGCGGGTTTGCGAAACGACCAGCGCGGATTTGCCACGCGAAACGAGATCGAGATACGCTTGGACGAGCCGATCATTCAACCCATCGGGCCGACATTCGATGATCGCTCCGAGCGCTTCCAGTTCCGAGAAGGATTCGCTGATGTCGCCGTCGGCTGCCGCCTTAACGGCCTCCAGGTATTGCCGAATCTTCGCTCGCTCTAGCTCCGTCTTCGCGCGCCTGGGATCTTGCCGGCGAATCTCGTTCAACTCCGCCGGACGCAAGCCGGAGTAGCGCTCGATCGCGCGCAAGGCATCCGATGCCCCCACCGGCCCATGCTGCCGCGTGTCGCCGGATAGGATGATGCGACCGCGACGATCCCGCACAAGCTCCAGTAACGCGAGCATCTGGCTGCCGCCAATCTGGCCGGCCTCATCGACGACCACGACGGCTCCGTTGGGAACTGATTTCCTTTGCAGAGCTTCCACAGTCTGCGTGTGACGGAGGCCGTCTTTTTCGAGATCGATTACTTGCTGCCGTTGCGGCGCCAAGACGAGCGTTTCGGCGCCGGCCCAATCGAACGCCCTCTGAACCTCGCGCAAGACGTAGCTCTTGCCTGTCCCTGCACCGCCGCGAAACAGTGTTACGAAATCACGCGAAGCAAGCAACGCTTTGAATGCCCGAATTTGGTCTTCCGCGAGATCCGCTGGGTCCATCGCGTAGCTTGCGGCAAACGGCGCGTGATGACCGACGCCGTTTTTGGCGATTTGCACGATCTTCCATTCGCGGCTGAGCACATCCTTCCGCGTCAATCGCCCGTCACGCTCCCTGATGTAGTCGCGCACGGAAGTTTCTCGCTTAAGGTCAGCCAACGTCAGCGTCGAACCACGAGCGAACTCCAGCGCATATCGCCAAAGGTCGTGTTCGTGAACGATTGATCGGCGGTCGAAGAGATGTTCCTCCGCACATGAAACCGCGTGGGTGCTGGTCATCGTCGCCTGTGGCGCTGGAGCCAAAGGTAGCCGCAACGCAGCTCGATCTCCGCTCGTGAGCTGGCTCTTCCAGAGCGCGCGCAATCGATCCGCAGGAAGATCGCGCAGTTTGCGCGAACGAAGCTTGTGCGCCAAATGCTCGCGAACGTCATGCACGTTGCCGTCAATCTTGTCGGGATGATCGGCCAGAAACTGGCTCGTCTGCTCATCGATCTCCCGATGCCGTTTCGAAAATCGTTCGCAGAGCGTTGGGTTGATCTCGGTCACCCGAAAATCGCCGCGCGCCAGATTTTCCACTGTATAGCCAATGGACCCCAAGGCACGGGAGAGTTCATGGTAATAGACGTTTTCAACGTATTTCTGCGCTACAAGCATCTGGTGATTCTGAAGCGCCTTCCACCGATTCTCCGTCTCATCACGAGTCGCGTTGAATACGATGCAGTGCGTGTGAAGATGCGGATCGAGCGCGCGAGACGTTTCATGCTCAAAAAGCGCCGCCACGATGTTGCCGGTGTGGCGATCCGAGTTGCAGCCGGCCTCACGAATGCGCGTGGCTGCAAACTGTTCCAGCTCTGCAACTGCCATCTTCACCGCCTCGCGGTGTGCGTCAAAAATGCGCGCGTCCCCAACGACAAGCGCGGCGATGGAAACCGACTTCGGCGGTGAAAACGTGAAGTCGAAAAAGACGCGCCGATTCGCCTCCTCCCGTTCCTCTTCGCCAGGCAAGAAGACTTTCCGCGTGTACTTGAGCCGCTGCGTGAGCCGCTCTCTCGTCCGTGGGTGAGCGTTTTCGCAAAGCCTCACGAAGTCATTCTTGGCGACGGCACCCGCGAGTCCGAGCATTGCCGCGCCTCTGCCAATCCATTCGCCGACGATACGCTACGCGTCGCCATAGTAGTCGCCGATCGCGAGGTGTTCCTCAAAATAGGACTTCGCATTCTTCAGGTTCGTTTGGGTTTTCGGCGAAAGCATCTGCCACATACGTAGCGCACCACCATCCACACGTTGCTCCGCCGACAGAGCGGGTGCGGTCATCGGCTCTGCGATGAAGAGCGCATGCAACTTCAGCAAACCAGCGTGACTTGCAACGCTCGGGCGCCGTTGATCGCCCGAGCAGATGGCATTCCCAGACGCAAGCAGACGCCGGGCAAGCAATCTTTGCTCACGGAAGGAACCGTGAGCTTTGAATGGAGGGACGCCCTACCCCAATGGAGGGACGCCCTACCCCAATGGAGGGACGCCCTACCCCTAACATCCGTTAGGAGAAACCGACGCAGCGCCCGCGGAGGAGTCGCGTCATGAGCGACGGAGGCGCCGCTGAAGAGCGAACGCAGCGCTTCGCTGAAGCGGTCCGCAACTTCGCTGGCGTCCCGCCGAAGCGATTTGCAGCGCTGCTCCCGCACCGCGACGGCATCGCTGTACTGAGGCAAAAAGGCGCGTCATTCGTCATGATCCGAGAAATTCTCGCGATGGCCGGCATTGAAGTCGCCGCGGATACCGTGCGGCGCTTTTACCGACAGGTGATCGAGGAGCCGCGCACAGGCACCAAGCGTTCCTCGAAACGCGAACGGTCAGCCGCACCTGCGCCGCTGAACTCGCCAGCCCCAGTCGCTGCCACGTCGCCGATCGTCGGCGCTCCTGCACCACCTGCGCCCGCTGAACCATCACGAAGCCGGGGTCCACGCATCGCTGATCCGCGCAACCTATAGCCGTAGAACGCACACTCCATGACCAAGCAACTGAACCTCATCCTCAACGGAAAAGGCGGCGTCGGAAAAAGCTTCTTCGCCGTGAACTTCGTGCAGGCGCTGAAAGATCGCCGGCTGCCACATCGCGCCGCAGACACCGACGGTGAGAACTCGACTTCGCTGCGCTTCCACGCCGACGCCGAGTTCGTGAACATTCAAAAGCCACGCGAGATCGACCGACTGTTCGCACTGCTCGAAACCACGGACTTGCTGATCGTCGATTGCCGCGCCGCTTCGACGGACATGTTCCTCGACTACTTCGCCGAGATCAATTTGCGCGAAGTTCTCAGCTCGCTGAACGCTCGGCTGACGCTCGTCACTCCGGTGAACCACGAAGCGGACAGCGTCGAGCAGCTACGGCTGCTTTCCGCACGACTAAACGGGGACTGCCGTTACGTCGTCGTGAAGAACCAGGCGCACAGCGAGCACTTCCGCATCTACGATGACAGTAAGACACGCGCGCGGGTCGTCGCTGAGCTGCAGGGCCGCGAGATCACGATGTCGCGGCTGCACGACTGGCTCGTCACGGCGCTGAACGAGAACAACGTCACCGCGAGCGTGGCGCTGACGCATCCCGCCTTTTCACTGATCGATCGCCAACGCCTGAAGCACTGGCAGCGGCTCTTTCACGAGCAACTCGCGCTCGCGAATGACTTGCTCCTGCCGTCGCAAAGCAAACCTGCGACATGAAGGCCGACGAAGCCCTTGAGCAGGCAGTGGTCACGTGGCGAACGAAACACAACATCCGCGAGGACGATCCGATGCTCGCGGCGCTTGATCTTGTCCGCGTCTATCTCGCACACGCCCCACTGCCCGCGCGCGACGCCGCCGAGGTGCCGCCGACCTACTCGGAGTTCCGCGAAACAGTGGAGTTGCTGGACCGGCGCGCAAACGCCTTTGGGAAGCAATCGCTCGACCTGATCGTCGAGTTACGAAAGGTCGCTGATCGTCGGGCCGGAAAACGCGAACTCTCGCTCACTGCGCTCCTTCTGATAGTGGCCCTCGCGGTCGTGGCTGGCTTCTACCTTGGTCGGTTGACTCTATGACGGCGGATGTACTGATGATCGGCTTAACTGCTGCGACACTCACGGGCGTCGCGTGTCTCGCGCTTCGCCGAGGATCGAACAGCCTACCGATTGTCAAACTCGCTGGCCTCCAATGGACGCGCGCAGACTTCTGCCGCGGCTGGCTCATCACCGGTGACACCGGTTCAGGCAAGACGCGCTCCGGAATCACGCCGTTGCTTTTCCAAGTCTTCCAGAACGAGCCCACGTGGGGCGGACTCTGCGTCGACGACAAAGGGCTGTATTGGGAGACGCTCTCGCAAATGGCGAAGCACTTTGGGCGCGAAGACGATCTTATCTTGCTCCAGGTGCGGCCGGACGGAGCGGGCAGTTCTTGGCAACCGCGCCACACCTACAATCTCACATCAGATCGCAGCATCCCCTACAACACCTTCGCGAAGGCGGTCGTCGATACCGCTTCCAGTCTCGGCCAGGCCGGTGACAAAAGCTTCTTCCGCAATCAGGCGCAAACGCACATCGCCGCCGCTTTGGAAACCCTGCGCGAACTCGGCGCAGATGTAACGCTGGAGAACGCCTATCACCTGCTCATTGACGAGCGCGACTTGCAGGAAGCGCTCAACGATCTCACGACAGGTGCGCCTTCGCCCGCGCGCCAGGAATTGACCAGCCATTTCCGCAACCGCTTCCTGAACCAGCCGCCGGAGCAGATCGGCGGCGTAAAGGAGACGATCGCCAACTACCTCCAGGCGTACGTCACACCCGACATCGCGCAAGTCTTCTGCCCTGCCGCGAACACCTTTGATTTCGCCGACATCGATCGGGGCAAAATCATCTGCGTGGCCATGCCGCAGAAGTTCCAGACCGAGCGGCGTTACGTGAACACCTTCCTCAAGATGCTCTTCTACACTCACGCGCTCCGTCGCTTCGACAAGCCAAGGGAAGAACGCCGGCGCGACAACCTCATCGTCCTCTGGGCCGACGAAGCCCAGCGCTTCGTCACCGCCTCCGAGGAAGGCATGAGCGACTACAACTGCGTCGATGTCATCCGAGAAGCGCAGGCGACCGTCGTCGCTGCCGCGCAGTCCTCCACGTCATTCATCCCGCCACTCGGTCGCGAGAAAGCCCGCGTCTTCACCCTCAATCTCCGCAACCGTCTCATCTTCAAAGCGGCCGACGAAGAAGGCGCTCTCGAAAGCGCTGACTTCATCGGCAAGACGAAGGTGATCAAAAAATCGTGGGGTTACACCGGCGGAAAAATGTCTCGCAATTTTAGCGAGCAGGATGAGCACAAAATGAAACCGCACCTATTGCGCAACCTACCAAAGCACGCCTGCGTCGTGGTTCATTGTGAGAGAGGTCACCGCAGAAAACTGCTGCCGCCCTTGGAGCCCGACGGAAACGTGTCTCGGTGGTTTCGGCAGCGCTGGCTCTGACCGAAGGTCGTCCTCCGTTTCGTCGAGCACCTCGTTGCCCGGGTCGAGCAAATCAACGGCGGGAAGCTCGATGCGAGCGACGACAAGCAAAGCCGCGCTCGGTCTTCGCTCGTCCTCCCGCACTTTCGCGAGCATCCAGATTCCAAGATCAATCAAGCGGTCGAAAAGATTCATCCTACGGACGCGGACGAGCACACGCGGCGACGATTTCACGATGACGGTCCTAAGAGAAACCTTCACCAACCGCACGAAAGCCGGCCGCGCTCTCGTCTTCCTCGCCGCAAAACCGTTTCAGACCTGCAAGCCCATCGGTACGATCGCGGGATTCCCGATTACCATCCATCGCCTCGAAGCACGCTCCAGCGTCACCATCCACGGAAAGCACAACCTACGAAGCAAACGTCAGCGACGACGCGTTAGGCACCATCTCGTCGATAGAGCACGCACTCAGCAGTCTCGAAGAGCGACTCAAAGAACGCGAAGCCGACCTCACGCACTACCACTGGCAGAGCGAAGATCTCGCGAAGCAGCTCAACCAGCCATTCGAGCACGAGGAGAAGTTTGAAGCGGCGACAAAGCGCCAGCAGGAGATTGTCGCCGCATTGGACATCACAAGAATCAGGCTTCTGCTCGCGTTGACGAAGGAGCAGAGCGATTGACGGAACTCCTGCCGAATCGCAACTGCGAGCCACCGCTTCGGTATCGGTCTAAGTAAAGCTATCGCAGCGCTAAAAGCGGCACGGCGTCCTTCTTCATCCAATGCTGCGGGCGTTCCTGACATTCGTTTTGAATGGCCGGTGCCGAGTGGGCTGCCGGCCGTTTATCAAGCAGCGTCGATTAGCCGCGAACTTGAAAATTCAGATCGCCCCGTGGGCATGGTGCGTCCCCTGAGTTTTTCTCCCGCTGGCGAGCCTAACGAGATTCATGCGCCGGTCACCGATACACCTAGCAATTCGACACGCGGGATTGTCTCGGGGGGAAACTCTGTGCGACGAGAAGCAACCCAAAGCCGGATTGCTTCTTCGGAGCGCAGGATGATGTCGGTGGGGATCTGCACGTTGGTCTTCGGCACGCGTTGAAACGGAAGACGTTGGGCGTCTCGCGAGGATTCTTCGGCAAGGTTTTGGCCGTTGAGCTTCACGCTCACTATGGTCGCGCTCGCGCCTTGGTCGGCGCGATCCCATGTCACGCGGTAGCGGGCTTCGATGAGGCCGTGTGATTCGCCGGCGGCCGGGACGCACGATGCTTCGCCGTGGAAAGGCGCGTTTTGGAGGTATGCGAGCAGGCCGTCAACTAGCGGGTGGCCAATGCCAAGAAGCTCACACTTCTTGGTCCGCATCGCGAGTTCGCGGGTGAACGTCACTTTGCCATAACGCGGCGTCACCTGCGGAAAGGCTTTGAGGCAGTCTGGCGTAACCACCTGCCAGAAGTCGCCGTCGGGCAGGACGCTGCCGCCGAGGCGCACGATGGATTCACGGCACCAAATGCCAAGCTGTTCCAGATTGAAGCGGCCCGCGATGCGTTTGTAGTGCTCCAGATTAAATTGCGTCAGGTCTTGCGAGAGCTGCATCAGCGCGTCGCGGGCGAGCTGCGCCTGCTGCATCATCTCTTCGATCTGCCGGGCTGTGCGCTGATAGTCGCGATCCACGAGTGCTTGCTTGAAAAGCTGCTGGTAGTTCGGATTCGAGCCAAGGAAGCCGAGAATCTCCGTGCGAAAATCTTCGAGGGGTTCACCGGTCTGCTGGTCGGTCTTGCCGATAGCCTCCGCGATGGCGACGAGCTTTTCGTTAAGCAGGCCGTAGATGCGCTCTTCCACCGTGTCCTTTGCGACGAGGTTATACACCTGCGATACCTCGCGCTGTCCATAGCGATGGATGCGGCCGATGCGCTGCTCGACGGCCATCGGGTTCCACGGAAGGTCGTAATTAAACAACACGCGGGCGCATTGCAGGTTGATGCCTTCGCCACCAGCAGATGTGCAGATGAGGAGCTTCGCGCCGTTCTCATCCCAAAACCGCTCAGCCGACTCGATTTTGTGTTCGAGCGGACCGCCCTTGATGGTCGCGATTCTCTCTTCGCCGAAGATGCGCGCCAGTTCGATTCGCAGAAACTCCAGCGTCTCGCGATACTGCGTAAAGATGATGAACCGTTCGCGTTCGTTTTCGGCCCGCAGTTGCGAGACGACAGAGAGGAGTCGATCGAATTTCCGATCGGTTCCTTCCGGCACGAGCCAGAGGAGTTCTCGCACCTTCGCTGATTCATCTGGAATCTCCACGTCGGCATAGACGCCCTCATCACCCTCCTCGTCGGAGTCCAGCGCCCACTGCGTTTCCTCGTCGCTGTCAGTGAGCTTGCGCACCACGCGCTGCCGGGCCTGCGCGATGTAGGCATCGGCGTCCGCGTCGTGAATAAACGGCTCCTCCGTCCGGAGAATGTCACGTGCAAGGACGCGCATCTCATCCTGCAAGTGCACGATCTGCGTTGGCAGCTCGGGATCAAAATTCGTTCGCCGCTTCCGCTCGATGTCGATTTGTTGCCGAATGAGAAGCACGAGCAATCGGCGCCGGAGTGCCTGTTTGATGGCCCGCGGGCTCGACGACATCATTTTCTGAAATGCCGTCATGACAAAGCCGATGGCCCGCTGCGCTGTAGTCGTGCGCCCGGTGCGGAAGACGCCCGCGGCTTCGTAGCCGGTGCGCAGATACTCGGTGAGCTGTTCGTAAAACCGTTGCTCGCGCAGGGCCGGCTCGAAGCTCTCCGCATGAACTTGACGCCTGACAAAGAGTGCCTTGCCGTACGCGTCCACGACCTCGCGTTTGGTGCGCCTCACCATCACGCGATTAAGCAGGCTACGATGGTTCAAGAGCGCCTCGGGAGAGTCGAACAGATGGTCGTCGAGCAGATTGATGAGCGACCAGAACTGGAAATTGTCGCCCTGGTGCGGCGTCGCGGAGAGGAACATCAGGTCGCGCGTGTGGCCGCGCAGCGATTCCATTAGTCGATAGTTTTGTGTCGTCTGCAACTTGCTGCCGTAGCGCTTGCGGCTGACGTGGTGTGCCTCGTCCACGATGATCAGGTCGAAGCGCGGAGCATTGAGCACGCGCTCCATCCGCACCGGTCGTTTCAGTGTGTCGAAGGAGGCGATGACGCGCGTGTGCGTCTCCCATTGCGTCGGAGCGTAATCGTTGAAGTCGATGCCAAGAACCTCGAACTCCATGCGGAAACAATCGCGCAGCTCGTTCTGCCAGTTCTTCACGAGTCCCGCTGGCGCGAGGATGAGCACTCGCTGCGCTTCGCCGCGCGTGGACAGTTCCCGAATGATCATGCCGGTCTCGATCGTCTTGCCGAGGCCGACTTCATCCGCGACGAGCAGCCGTCGGCGCGGCATCTTCACCACGTCGTGCGTGAGCAGGATCTGGTGGGGCAAGAGCTGCGTGCGCGAGTTGGTTAGCTCACCGCCGGTGTTGCCGAGCGCGAATTGCCATGCGAGCTGACGCAGGAGGAAATCGCGCGGGTCGTCGAACTTCCCCGTGCGCAGTCGGTCCCACGGCGATTCGGCGCGCTCCAGCCGATAAAGCGGCAGCGTCTCGAGCCGGCGTGCGCCGCGGCTCTCGAAAACCACATCGGCGAAATTCTCGCCGCCAGTTTCGCACACGCGGAGCACTTCGCCGACGCCCATCTCGTACCGCCCGCTTACGCGGACCCGGTCGTTCACGGTCAGGTTTTTAGTCGCGACACTCATGACAGGCTTTCTCCAAATTCGTAGGCTACGTGCGGCCCGATTTCCCGAATCTGCGGGTTTGCGCCGAAGAGCCGCCAAAGCGGGATGCGCTTCCCGGTCGTTTGGTAGGCGTAGAGTTTGTTCTCGGCTCCGAGACGCAGGGGCCGCCGGACAGGCACGTGGATCGGCTGCATCCGGAAGACATCGTTCGCGACCGCGCTCAGCCGCCGCCGGACATCGCGGAGAAAGGGCCAGTCGCGCATCTCGTTCGCATCCTCCTGCACGTTCATCCGCTCCAGCAGGTCGTCGAGACCGTAGAGGCATACACCCGTCGTCCGCTCGAAGGGGAATGGCACCTGGTCGAACTCGCGCAGCAGGTCAAACAATCCGAACCGCGTCGGGTGTGGCTTTACCTTTGCCGACTGAATACCTTGCCAGTCGCACGCTTCGTCGGGGATGAGGAGGTATCCGGGCATCGCGCGTCAGGTGGCTTGGGTGAAGAACTTCGCGAGCATCGTATCGCTATAGAATGGCAGCAGTTTCTCGCATGCCTTGCCCCAGCGATTCGGGTCGCGCTGCTTCAGATATTCGAGCGCTGCGCGCAACGGCTCGCGTTGACCGCGGAAACGCTCGACGAGCTGGTCGAGCCGTTCGCCTTGCTCGGCGTTGGCGATGAGGAAGTGGAGCACATCCACGAGTTTCGGGCCATTGGCATCGGCCTCGCTGTTGCCGGCGAAAAGGCCGAGTTGCTCGGCGCTTGGGCCAGTCTCTCGCAAAGCGACGCGCAGGGCGTCGAGTCGTTCCAGCGGCGTGAGAACTTCGTAGGTGCGGCCGCCTTTCACGCGGCCTTTGCGAAGGATGGGTGGTTTGTGGCCGGTGAGATCGCTGACCTCAAAGATGCCGCGCGTGAGCTTACTGATGCTGTCCACTGAAACCTCGCGCTTGTCGCAGAGCGCGAGCAGCCAGACCTGGCTGAGCGCGTCGGCGGTTTCGACTTCGGCGGGCAGCGGCGCATCGCGCGAGACGACCTGCTCGACCATCACGCGGATGTCCTGAAGCGCGGCGCGAAGCGGCAGCGGCTTGCCGTCCCAATCCAACACCGCGCCGTAGTGGCGGGAATAGACTTCGAGGCACTTGCCGATCAGCACCATCCGCACGTCTGGCGGCAGAAGCGGCTGGCCGCCGTAACGGCCCGATTCGATGCGTTCGATTTCGTGCCGTGCCCGCTGGCGCACGAGCTGGCGCAAACCCGCCCAACTTCGCTTAGTCGCCACGTCCTCGGGCCGGCGTTTCTTGCACACGTGGATTAGATCGTAGGCGATGGATTCGTTGTCTTGTAGGTGCAGTGACGCCTC
>JAXIPG010000095.1:0-28290 GCA_045403045.1 Terrimicrobiaceae bacterium | reverse complement strand
GGAGGGATGTCTTTTGGCTCTCAGCGAGCGATTTCATGAGATCCATGCGATCGGCATTCTCCTCCTCGACCGCGACGCGGACATAATCGCCATATTCGCCTTCGGGTTTCGTACGGATAACGAGCAATCCCTCGTGCCCTTCGCCGACGAGACGTTCGTTCTTGAACTGTTGGATGTCCGCCATTCGGTTCCGGCGGCGGGCTTCCGGAGTTTGCGCGGCGGGTGGTCCTTGCGCCGGCTTTTTCGTGGTCGGTGAGGAATACTGGTAAACGTCCAGCCGCATGTTGATGTCCACCTTGATCGGCTCGGAAGTCGCGAGGTTTACGGTAGGGGCCTTGCAGCCTCCGAGCATTGAACAGGCGATAAGGACAGTCAGCGATTGGCGGAGCGTTGTTTCCATCGTCCTTGGGGTGAATCGTCAGCGTGCAGTACGACGTCAAAATTGCGCGATCCGGTCGGGCCTTGCAATGTCAACCGCAGCTGACCCTGCGACTGCACGAACCAAAAGTCCCCGCTGGCTTTGGTGTATTCGAAGTCCCGCAGCGTCTGAAGAGCGATTCGGGTGCTGCCTTGTTTGATGAGGTTCCATGTCGGCGGAATCCTGGCCAGGAGGTCATCGATCTTGCCGATCACCATTTTGCCGGGTTTAGTCGCACGCAATTCACCCAGGACTCGGTCGATATTGCGGCCCTTGGCATCCATTTGCAGACGAAACTCCATCGGGCCCGACAATTGGAAATTTTGGGGGGAAATGATGTTGGTCACCTCGCGGAGACTGATTCCTTTGCCGGACAGCCAGCCGATCCAGGGCAAGTCGGGAGAGAAGAAAAAGCTAAAGCCACCCCAAGCCTCGCCGCGATAAACCTTGCCACCGAAGATGCCGTTGATTCCGCTGCGATCGAATGTCACCGAAATGTAGGAGTCCGAAGCCTTGTATTGCCGCCAACGAATCCCTTTCAGCCGGATTGTGCCCACGAGATTGTTCACCTTCTTCTCCGGCGGATACGCGAAGCGCAGTTCGCCCTTCTCGCTGGTGAATTCGATCTGGTAGGAATCGAAAACGTATTTTTGAGGGGGAATTTCGAGAACGGTCTGGAGTTTGAGTGCGGCGAGGTTGTGAAGGGCAACGTCCTGTGCTGTGGTTCGGAAGCTCAGGGGAAGGCCGTATTGTCTTCGCCCGCCGCTGCCGAGTGTGAGCCGTCCGTATTCGATGCCCAGGGTCTTGATTGTCCATCCGGAGTCCTCGCCAGCGTCCGTCCCAAGCCGTTTCTGCATGTCGTCCAT
This sequence comes from Terrimicrobiaceae bacterium, assembly GCA_045403045.1. GTDB lineage: Bacteria > Verrucomicrobiota > Verrucomicrobiia > Chthoniobacterales > Terrimicrobiaceae > DASTFP01. The sequence goes on along the minus strand of JAXIPG010000095.1, from coordinate 27,006 downwards.
GTACCAGAACAGGTCTTCGCCGATGTAAATGTTGGGACCGAGAATTGTGAGATCGTCGATTTCGCGTCGCAGGAGTCCGGCGAGCGTGAATCGCAGAAAAATACTGTCGAGCGTGAGGACCTTGGTGAAAGGGTCTAGCGGAGAAAGAATTTCGAGGTTGGCGATCTCGACGAGTTGTTGTTCGGCACCCAGGCTCGAGGCGCTCTTCGAGAGCGGAATGTTCTTGAGCGAAGTATTGAGAGCGAAAGTGATATCGGATACTTCCGGCCGCTCGTCGTCCAGACGGACAGCTACGCGCCGGATATCGAGGGTTCCAAGAATCCACGAAGCCGGTGCTGGCGAAGCCTGAGCCGAATCGTCCGGAGTTTTCGGGCCGGCGAAAATCTCCCTGAGCGATCTGCCAAAGACAAGCGAGCCGCCTTCAAGAGTGAGAGCGTTGACGGTCTGGTTTTTGATAAGACCTTCGAGATCAAATTTCGCGCGAACGAGGTCAAGCCTTAGAAAGGGAGGATCAGAACGAGTAGTTGCCGTAAGGTCCCAAACGACCAGTTCATGGGGCTCAGTAGGCGCCGCGGCGGGAGAGAAGTTCTTAAAGTCGAAGCAAAACTTCGTATGGATAGTCAGGCCTGGCGGCCCGTAGTCCGCGATGTTAAGCTCGCCGTAGTCGCAAACGAACCTGCGCGCGCCCCATGGAACGCCCGCTTTTCCGGAAGACTTCGCACCCGGAGCCACGACGAAGGCTTCCGGCAATCGCGGCGAAGCGTTTATCACGGGTTCAACGAGGCGCACCTCGCCGATTTGCCTGCGACGAAGATCGTCGAAATCGAAGGTGATGCTTCCGCCGGCGAGGGTGAGAAGTGTCGCCCCATCCTTGCGCGACTTTAGGATGAGCGATTCCGCCGTGAGGCGATTCGGAAAGGCGATATCGAGTTTGCGGATTTCGACGGTCGCTCCAGGGAACGCTCTCTCCAGCGCCCATTTGGCGAGTCGAGGCAGGTGCCACGTCGCGAAATAGATCGCCGCAGCCAGAGCGAGGGCCGAAGCAAGGAACACAACCAGCAGCGTGCGCAGCCACCGGCGAAAACGGCGTGGTGCGGGCCTAGGGCTGGACGAGTCGGTCGGCAAGGGTGCTCAGGACGAAGATGGCGCTGACGGTAGCATTTACCTGGAAGAAGGCCTTGTTAATCGTGGCGATTGCGCCCTTTCCCGCCAAAACATGTTCATAGATAAGACCCGCACCGACGAAGGCGAGTCCGGCGAAATAGATTGGACCGAGCCGCGCCAGCGCTCCAAAGAACAGAAACCCGGCCAACGCAGCGGTGTGCAGCAAGGTGGCGACAGCGAGTGCTCGTGAGACTCCAAGCCAGACCACCATCGAACGCAGCTCTTCGCGTTTGTCCACTTCCAAATCCTGCGAGGCGTAAATGATATCGAATCCTGCCACCCAGCAAAGAACGGACGCCCCGAGCACCAGGGGCGGCCAGGCGAAACTCCCGGTGACCGCAAGCCAGGCTCCGATCGGGGCGACGGCCAGCGCGAGGCCCAAAAAGAACTGAGCTCCATGAGTGAAGCGTTTTGTCAGCGAATAGAAGAAGACTATCATCAGCGCGACGGGCGCGAGGGCAAAGCAAACAGGGTTGATGAACCAGGTCGTTGCGATGAACAGAACCGCGGAGGTCACACATGCCGCAATGGCGAAGGGTTTGGAGACGAGTTTGTGCCTCCCTGCCGTACGGGGATTCCGCTTGTCGATTTCCCAATCCGCGAGACGATTGAACGTCATCGCTGCGGTGCGCGCCAAGACCATTGCAAATACGACCAGAGCGAAGACGCGCAGCGGGGGGAGCCCATGAGCTGCCACAAACATTGACCCCAGCGCGAAAGGAAGCGCGAAGATCGTGTGCGAAAACCGGATAAAACTCAGAAAGCCCCTGATCATTTTCGTGCTCGGCCGGCCTCTTCGAATAGCTCTACTAAACCATCGTCCACCCGCAGGTCCACGAGCTTCCAAGCGCCCTCGGATTTGTAGAAGTAGAATCGCCAGCGCAGGGGGAGGTCGGAATTCAATGAGATGCAGGTCCGTCTTAGAAGACTGGTGCCTACGATCTTTTCATCCACCGTTTCGTACCCGGAAACGGGGCCGTAGTTGTCGAGGGCCTCCTGGGTGCGTTTCTTGAGCCCCGCGACATCCTCCCGGCGATCGGCGATGATACTGCTCATCACGAGAGCATCGTATGCCGCATCCACCTGTCCGGCTTTTAGCGCAAGAAAGAAGGCGTCCATCGCTTCGGACGGATCGGCGACCTCGCGTGGGACCGAAGCCTGTGTCGGCGAGGCGGCAGGTTGCGTCACTGCGCGGGGAAAGACCGTGCGGCCGGCGCGCTCCTTGTCGCTGCCCTGCTGAGCGAGGGAAATAGCGGACGATGCGAGGAAGACAATCACGACAAAGCGCATCTGCGGAGTGTCGGCGAGTTCAACTCGCTGCGCAAGACCGCGGGGTTGACTCTTCCTGGGCATGGAGGGGCGGAAGATTAAGACTTGGCGGCGCGGTGGTGTGGGGGCAGCATGCGCGGGCCATGCCAAAGACTGATGAAAACGTCCTGGTCGTCCGACGCGCTCTCTTTGACGAACTCGGCGCATTCCAGGGACTGCAACCTGACACAGATCGCTATCTTGCCGCGTTCCTAAAGCGCGAAAACAACTTTTTTCTGCCGCGTTCGCGTGCGGAAGAAGATCCGGCTTACAAGCAAATCATACCTTATGCGGTCTTTACCTTTGGTGAGAAGATCTTGCACTACGTGCGCGGCGCGAAGTCAGGAGAGAAGCGCCTCGTGGCAAAGGGTTCGATCGGGATCGGAGGCCACATCAATGACTGTGACGAAAGCCTTTTCTCCTTCGACTTAGACGCCTACCGGGTCGCGGTGCATCGCGAAATCGAAGAAGAGCTCAAGTTGGAGGGAGCTTACGAAGACCGTGTGGCTGCGCTGATCAACGACGATTCCACAGAAGTCGGACGTGTTCACCTTGGGGTCGTTCACCTGGTTGCCCTGAACGACGCCGGGGTGCGCGCCGGCGAGAAGGCGATCGCGGAGTTGCGGTTTCTCACACTCGGCGAACTCAAGCGGCGCAGGGACAAGCTCGAGTCCTGGTCGCAAATCGTCCTGGACGCGTGGGAGACATTATAGAGCTTAGGAGACTAGTCCATGGGAGCGCCTTCGTTGACCATTGCGGCTCGGGAAGCGCCTTGGTATCGGCTTTTCCTCCATACTCCGCTGACAACCCTGACGATTTTCGTCACTCTCTCTCTAATCGCCAAAGAAAATTACCCCTTCTCAAACTTTCCCATGTACGCAAGCCCCGGCGCAGAAAAAGCGTATTTCGTTATCACGGACGGTGAAGGGAATCCGATTCCTATTGGCACTCTCACGGGCGTCACCTCATCGCAAGTTGGGAAAACGTATCGCACGAAGTCAAGGAAGCACGGCGCGGAAATGAAGAAATCCGGAAAGGAGAGCAGGATGGAACGGGACCGAGTCGTCGGAACGGAAATTTTCCATATGCTCAGACAACGGGCGTCCAAGAGAGGCAAGGAGCTTCCGGAAAAATTGCAACTGCACTTGGTTGAAATTCGATTTGCTGATGGACACCTCGAAGAAACGAAACGCATTCTCTTTGCGGAGTAGCGTCACCCGGTCGCTGAGTCGAATCGCTTTGGGATTTTTTTCCCTTCCGACGGTTAGTTCGCTGGAGGGGTTCTTCCTTCGTCTCTTCTTCGGGGTGGTTGTGGCTTTCACGATTTCCTTGGAGGTGCCGTTTCCCGCGCAGCCTCATCCGGCGGGTCTCGCTCATTTTTTTGATCTGACCTGGCTATCGGATCCTCACAATCTCTTTGCATACCGCAGTGTGATCTACCTGCTCATTCTCTTCTACGTGGCGGGATTGTTGCTCCCGATCGTTCTTCCGGCACTCGCCGTCGGGCACGCGCTGATGTTCACCCTGTACAACTCGCAAGGCTACACGCACCACGGTTATCAAATCGTCAGTCTGACGCTGGTGGCGCAAGCGGCGACGGTATTGTACTACACAGCGTTGAAGGGTCTTCGGTTGCAACCTCCGGATGCTCTCCTGAGCTCATGGCTTTTGGTCCAAAGCCAGGTCGTTGTGGTCGGCACGTATCTCGTGTCGTTTTTCACCAAGATTCTTTCGACCGGTGGCATGTGGCTTTGGAACGCCAACTATATCGCGATCGATTTAATCAAGACGCAAAGGCAACATTACTTCAGCAGGTTTAATCCCAGTGACGCGGGGAATCCGGCGGAAGCGATGTGGCTGCTGGAGCATCCCTGGATCGCACGGGGTTTTTTCGCCAGCGGCGCGCTTCTCGAAGCTATCGCGTTTCTCGCCCTTGCCAACAGGAGGCTCGGTTTTCTGATCGGTGTCGGGCTCGTTCTCATGCATCGCAGCGTTTCAATGCTCATGGGGCTGAGGTTTCAATTCAACGAAATGCTTTGTGTCATTTTCCTCGTCGGGATTCCGTATTTCGTGGCGCGATGCCTGGAGCGCGTGCGCAGCCGCGCCGTGCGGCTTGGCATCCTGATTGGCGCGGGCTTGGGTGTTCCCTTGAGCTATTTTGTGCAGCCGGTGTCGGTGCAGACGTCAATGCCTCTTCCTGTCTACCTCATCGGCTTGATTAATTCGCTTAGCGTTTGGGCCGGTGGCAACTGGATGGACATGTTAAGATTCACGCTTCCGATGTGGACGACCTGCCTCGTTACGGCGGCGGCGGGGGCAATGGCCGCACTTCTGGTCTCGGGAACGAAACGGTCAACCCAGCCATGAAAAGAGATGTCGCCATTCTCTTGCCCATCATGACGGGCAATGCCCGCGAGCGCGCCGATAGGACTGCCGCCTTATTGAGCAAGGTCAGCAGACGAAATGCGGAAACGAACTCTGACCGTGGGCGTGGGCGTGCCGCCAGGGAGGAAAATAAGTGGCGAATTTCTTAACTTTTCTCTTGCTTCGCTCTCTACAATATCTATTTTCTTACTTCCCGCACCATGTCGGGGAACTGTGAGAAGCACCTCAGCGTGCTTTTTTTGTCCCCTGATCTCAGCGGAAGCTCACAAGGCAGCCAATCGAAGACAATGACACCATGGATTCCATGCAGAATCGCGGCGCTCCAAAAAGCGCTCGTTCGTCTTTGCTGCCGAAAGCGATCTCGATAATATTCACTATAAGGGTAAACCCTCAACCGTTCTTTATTAAACATGTCCACTCCCGCCGGCCAACGCATACGCATCCGCCTCAAGGCCTTTGACTATCGTATTCTGGATGCCTCGGCCGCCGAGATCGTCGAGACAGCCAAGCGAACCGGCTCAAAAGTCACAGGCCCGATTCCGCTTCCCACGCGCATCGAAAAGTTCACCGTGAACCGCTCCCCCCACGTGGATAAGAAGTCGATGGATCAATATGAGATCCGCACGCACAAGCGGTTGCTGGACATCGTCGAGCCCACCGCGAAAACCGTGGATGAACTCCGCAAGCTCAACCTCCCGGCCGGCGTAGACATCACCATCAAGATCTAACGCGCCATGAGCATAGGACTTTTAGGCAAGAAACTCGGCATGACCCGCCTCTACGATGAGAAAGGGCGCCTCACCACCGCCACCGTTATCGAAGCCGGCCGCAATCGCATTCTTCAGGTCAAGAACGCGGACAAGGATGGCTACAGCGCGGTCCAGGTAGGCTTTGGCGATCAGAAGCCTCAACGCGTCGGCAAGGCGCAGACCGGCCATTTCGCAAAGACCTTATCGCCCCCAAAAAAATTCATTCGCGAGTTCCGCCTTGCCGAGGGGGAAGCGGCTCCCGAGAACGCCGACATCGCTGTCACGGTGTTCGAAGTTGGCCAGTTCGTGGATGTCATCGGCCAGTCGAAGGGCAAGGGCTTCCAGGGTGTGGTGAAGAAGCACAATTTCGACGGTCAGGCAGCCAGCCACGGGTCGATGATGCACCGCAGAAACGGCGCGATCGGGAATCGTTCAACTCCGGGCCGCGTTTGGAAAAACATGGGAATGCCCGGCCATATGGGAGACGAGCGCGTCACCGTTCAAAATCTGCGGGTTATCCAGATCCGCGAAGATGATGGAGTGATTCTGGTCAGCGGCGCCGTCCCCGGCGCCAATGGCTCGAACGTCATCGTCCGTCCCGCAAAAAAGAAGCCCGCCAAGGCGGAGAAAAAATAGGCCATGAGCGCGACTGTTTTCACTGCTGAAGAGGCCAAGAAAGCCCAAATCGACCTGATTACTGACCCCAAAAAGGGACGCCAGGCCGTTCATGATGTCGTTGTCGCGCTGCGTGCGAATCGCCGCCGGGGCACCGCCAGCACCAAGACAAAGGCCGATGTCAATTTCAGCGGAGCCAAGCCGTGGCGTCAGAAAGGCACTGGGCGCGCACGCGCCGGCGATAAGGCCTCGCCGATCTGGGTGGGAGGCGGCGTCGCCTTCGGGCCGCATCCGCGCGACTACTCGAAGAAGGTTCCGAAAAAGGTGAAAGCGCTCGCGTTTCGAAAAGCCCTCAGCGAACGCGTGCTCGCCGGCGATGTCCTGCTCGTGGAGGCTTTCGCCGTGAAGGAGGCCAAGACCAAGCATTTTCTCGCGCTGGTGGCCGAGACCGCCAGCAATGTGCGGAAGACCCTGATCGTCGGCGCGGGCTTTGACGGAAAGACCTATCTGGCTGCACGCAACGTGAAGAACGCCCTCCTGGCGCGCGCCGCGGACGTCAATACCGAGCAACTCCTGGCTTTCGACAAGGTCATCCTGACGAAGGATGCCCTCACAACTCTCTCCGAAAGGCTCGCCTGATGAAAGAAGCCTTTGACCAAATTCAAACCGTGATTCTCACTGAGAAGGCAACTTTGCTTTCCGAGAAGCACAATCAATACGTCTTCCGCGTCAATCCGAAGGCCAACAAGATCGAGATCAAACGTGCCGTCGAACAGCTTTTCAAGAAGACCGTCGTCGACGTCAATACTGCCAACTTCGCCGGGAAGAAGAAGCGCGAGCGCACGGCGAGTTTCGGCCGGCGCCCTCACTGGAAAAAGGCCGTGGTCACACTCAAAGAAGGCGAAAAAATCGACCTGGTCTAAGCACTATGGGACTCAAACATTTCCGACCCCTCACCCCGTCGAGCCGCTTCAAGGCGCTTCCCGACTTTTCCGAGATTACCAAGGACAAGCCGGAAAAGACGCTCACGTCGGCTCGGAAGAGGACCGGCGGCCGCAACAACAACGGTCGCCTTACCATGCGGCATCGCGGCGGCGGCCATAAGAGGAAATACCGTCTTGTCGATTTCAAGCGGAAAAAACAGGGAGTTCTCGCCAAGGTCCTCGCCATCGAGTACGACCCGAACCGCTCGGCCCGCATCGCCCTCCTGGAATACAAAGACGGCGAGAAGGCTTACATCCTGGCCCCGGTTGGTCTCGAGGTGGGCGCCAAAGTAAGCGCCGGGGAGGGCGCCGAGCCTTCCGTGGGCAACGCTCTCCCGCTCAAGGCCATCCCGCTCGGCACCGCGATTCACAACATCGAGATTATCCCCGGCCGAGGCGCTCAGATGATCCGCAGCGCCGGCTCCCAAGCCACCCTCGCCAACCGTGAAGGCGGCTATGCATTGATCAAGCTCGCCTCAGGCGAAATCCGCAGGATCAACGAGAAATGCTACGCCACCATCGGCCAGGTCGGAAACACCGACCATATGAACGTTTCCAGCGGCAAAGCCGGGCGCACGCGCTGGCTTGGTCGCCGCCCGCACGTCCGCGGCATGGTCATGAACCCTATCGACCACCCCATGGGCGGCGGCCAGGGAAAAAGCAAGGGCGGTGGCGGACGCCACCATCCAATGAGCCCGTGGGGCCAGCTCGCCAAGGGATTCAAAACCCGTCGCAAACATAAGCCGTCCGAACGCTTCATCGTCCAACGGCGCAAGAGCAAAGTTCAAAACTAACTATGGCACGTTCGCTAAAAAAGGGCCCGTTCGTTGAGTGGAAGCTTCTCGACAAGATCGATCGGATGAACGAATCCGGTGTGAAGAAGCCGATCAAGACATGGTCGCGCCGCAGCACGGTCACCCCCGACTTTGTCGGCCATACCTTCAACGTGCACAACGGCAAGACCTTCATCCCGGTCTTCGTTACCGAAAACATGGTGGGCCACAAACTTGGCGAATTTTCCCCGACTCGGATCTTTAAGAAGCACGGTTCTCACACCGCAAAAGTGACCAAATAAACAATGAAGCTCGCTGCGATAGCGGCGGGGCTTTTCGCTCTCCTCCCCGTTGTGAGACTGGGAGCGCAGGGCGGCCGATCTTTGACAGACTCTGAAAATCGAATCCTCCTCGCGCAGGGGGTCACGATCACCGTGCCCGCGCCCGGCGAGGAAGGCCACGCCGACGTTGAAGCGCTGCAGGAACAAATCATCCTGCTTCGTTCCGCCATAAAGTCGCTCACCGAAAGCCTTGCCATCTCCAACAGCGAAGCCGAAACCTTCAAACGCCAGACTGCCGATCTTACCCTCAAGATCGAGGCCCTCGGCATTCCCGGGGTTGAAAAGGACCAGAGCAAGCTCGAACAAAGGCTGCTTGCCGCAGTGCGAGATATTCGCCTGTTGAAGAAACAACACGAGAGCTCGATCAACCAGCTCGTCCGTATTGCCGAGGCGGTGCAAGTAATGATCAAGAGCACCGAGAACATCGATCCCCAAGCCCGCTTGGCTGTCGAAACGGAACTCCGCAAGACGAATGAGATTCTTGGCGCGCCAAATGCCGCAAGAGCCGGTTCGGTGGAAGCGACGCTCGATGATGGAATGGTCGTTGATGTGAAGGAAGACCTCGCGCTTGTCGTCGCCAACATCGGCGAAAAGCAAGGCGTTCGCATAGGCATGCCTTTCCAGGTCTGGCGCGAGGACAAACGCATCGGCGAGGTGCGCATTGTGGACGTGCGCGAGAGCATCAGTGGCGCAGTTATTCAGAGTCTCGAATCGGAAAAAGTGCCGGTCAAAACCGGCGACCGCCTCAAGGTGGACGCCCGGCGATGACCAGCCGCAACCACCAGGAAATAACAACAATGCAGGTTCGATCGACATATCGTTTTGCCCGGATCTCCGCCTTCAAGGCGCGTGAGGTCACGCGGGAAATTCAGGGACTTCCGGCTTCGGACGCCCTGGATCTGCTCCGCTTTGTGCCCAAGAAGGCCGCCGGCCTCGTCCGCAAGACGCTTGCCAGCGCCATCGCCAATGCCGAGAATAACAACAACCTGAACGTCTCCAATCTCGTCATCCGGGAGGCCGTTGTTGGGGAAGGCTCTACCTCGAAGCGCTTCCAACCAAAGGCCAGAGGAAGCGCCGGCCCGATCCGCAAACGCACCAGCCATATCCGGATCATTCTGACCGACGAAATTGAAATCAAACGCCGCGAAAAGAAGGGCGCGAAAAAATCGAAGAAATCCGCCTCCCCAAAGGCTGCAGCGGGCAAGCCCGCCAAGAAAATCACGAAAGACCAGCCCGCCGCCGAGGCCGCCCCTGCCCAATCTGCACCAGCGGCGCCGGAGGGTGAATCCAAGGAGTAAATCATGGGACAGAAAGTCAATCCAATCGGCTTCCGGCTTCCAATCAGCCGCGACTGGTCGTCAAAGTGGTATGCATCGCGCAAGGACTTTGCGGACTATTTGCTTGCTGACGGAAAGATTCGCGAGTTCCTCCATAAGAAACTCAGGCAGGCTGCTGTTTCACGCATTGTCATTGAGCGCGCCTGGAACAGCCTGCGAGTGACGATCCACACGGCTCGACCCGGGGTTGTCATCGGACGCAAAGGCTCCGAGATCGAGAAGATGACGGACGAGATCTCCCGTGTGGCCGGCGGCAAGCAGGTAAAAATTGATATCATCGAGATCAAGGCGCCCGATATCGAGGCTCAGCTCGTCGCGGAGAATGTGGCGTCCCAGCTTGAGCGTCGCATTTCTTTCCGCCGCGCGATGAAACGCGCGGTGCAACTCGCTATGGAACAAGGCGCCCTGGGAATCAAGCTCCGTTGCTCCGGCCGCCTTGGCGGTGCGGAAATCGCGCGCACGGAGTGGTATCGCGAGGGCAAGATTCCCCTTCATACGATGCGCCAGCCGATCGACTACGGCTTCACCGAAGCGTCAACTGTCGCCGGCAAGATCGGCGTCAAATGCTGGATTTGCAAAAAACCGGCCAACCCCGAAAGCGAGGAACAAAAGCAGCAACAGCCAAGAGAACGTCATCGCGCCCCCCGAGGGGAGACTGCTTGATTTAGGAGGAACGAGCCATGCCATTGATGCCCAAACGCGTGAAGTATCGCAAAACCCAGCGCGGCAGCCGCGCCGGAAATGCTTCGCGCACGCTCACGATCGATTTCGGCGAATTCGGCCTGCAGACCCTCGACCGCGCCTGGATCACGAATATTCAAATTGAGGCCGCCCGCGTCGCCATGACCCGCAACATGAAGCGCAAAGGCAAGCTCTGGATCCGCATCTTTCCCGACAAGTCGGTGACGGCCCGCCCGCCCGAAACCCGCATGGGCAAAGGTAAGGGCAATCCCGAACACTGGGTCGCCGTTGTCCGCCCAGGCAACGTGCTTTTTGAACTCGACGGCGTCTCAGAATCCATCGCCCGCGAATCCCTGCGTCTCGCCGCGAACAAACTCCCCGTGCGCACACGCTTCATCTCGCGTCACCACGCAGCAAAATAACGCGCCATGAAAATCGCCGAAATCAAGGAATTCACACTCAAGGAACTCGACGCCCGCAAGCGCGAGATCCGGCAGGAAATATTCAACTTGCGCATTCAGCAGCAGGGTGGCCAGCTCGAGAAGCCTCACATGCTCCGCTCTCTGCGCCGCGACGCCGCCCGCGTCGAAAGCGTTCTCACGCAAAAGCGGAAGACGGCGCAAAGCGCCTCCATCCCCGTCGAATCTCGGGCGAACAAGAAGTAAGCCATGAACGAAGCAATCACAGACTCTGCGTCTCCCGCGGCGCCTGATTCGGCATCAACGATCGCGGAGACCAGGCGCAACCTGCGCAAGACCCGCGTTGGCGAAGTCGTCTCTCATACGATGGACAAGACCATCGTCGTACGCACTGTTACTCGCGTGCCGCACCAGAAATTTGGCAAAATCATCAAGCACGTGAAGAAATTTTACGTGCATGACGAAGAGAACGAAGCCAAGGTCGGTGATCGCGTCTCCATCATGGAGAGCCGTCCGCTTTCCCGCCTCAAGCGCTGGCGGCTCGTTGAGGTGCTCAAGCACTAGTCTCAAGTCTCACATCCTATGATCCAGCTCCGCTCCCGTCTCGATGTCGCCGACAACACCGGCGCCCGCATGGCCACGATGATCGGCGTCATTGGCAAGGCCTCGATGAGTGCTCGCATCGGCGATGTCATCACTGCCAACGTCAAGGAAGCCTCTTCAGGGGGCACGGTAAAGAAGGGGGAAGTCGTGCGCGCGGTAGTCGTCCGAACCAAGCAGCCGATCAAGCGCCAGGACGGCTCCTACCTTCGCTTTGACAACAATGCCATCGTGATAATTGACAAGGATCTTAACCCCCGCGGCACGCGCATCTTCGGCCCGGTGGCCCGCGAACTGCGCGAAAAGAACTTCATGAAGATCATTTCCCTCGCGCCTGAAGTCCTATGAGCAAGGCAAAATTTCACGTCAAACGCGGCGACACCGTTCAGGTCATTTCCGGGAATCACCGTGGTTCCTCAGGCAAGATCCTGCAGGTTCTTTCTGAAAAGGCCCAGGTTATTATCGAGGGCGTCCGAATCATCAAAAAACATCAGCGCAAAACCCAGGATAATCCCAATGGCGCCATCATCGAACGCGAGGGTCCGATACACATTTCCAACGTGAAAATCGTCGAGCGCGCCAATTCGGAGGAGAAGGCGAAAAAGAAGGCCGCCTGAAATCAGCCACAGATGAACACAGATTTGCACGGATTGGAATGGCATATTTGGAGGTGGCAGGCTCCGGCGGGCTTGCCATCAGTGTTCCATCCTTGGCTAACATCACTTAGAGACCTATGGCTACGCAATTGAACCCTGAGCTTCTTGACGAATACAAGAACCGAGTCGTGCCCGCCTTGCGCGAGAAGCACGGCTACAAGAACATTCACGAAATCCCCAAGATCACGAAAGTTGTCGTCAATTCCTCCATCGGCGCCGGAGCGGACAGCAAGGAGGCCCTCGAGGTCGCTAAGTCTGAGATCGCCATGATCACCGGCCAGCGTCCCATCGCCACGCTTGCCAAGAAGAGCATCGCAAACTTCAAACTCCGAAAAGGTCAGGCCATCGGCGCGAAGGTGACTCTTAGGGGACGGATAATGTACGAGTTTCTCGAGCGTCTCATCAAGATGTCGCTTCCGCGCATCCGCGACTTCCGCGGAGTCTCGACCAAGGCTTTCGACGGAAAAGGCAACTACACCCTGGGCGTTTCCGATCAATCCATCTTCCCCGAAATTGAACTCGACAGAATCAAACGCAATATTGGTTTTGACATCACAATCGTCACAACCGCGCGCTCGAACGACGAAGCCAAGTCGCTTCTGAGCGAACTTGGCATGCCCTTCGCCGATAAGGCGAAGAAACCCGCGGTGCGGAAAACCGAGGAGCAGCAAGAGGAGGCCGCAGGGGCGTCCGCCTAACTACTGCTGAACAGAAATGACCGATCCCATCGCAGATATGCTCACCCGCCTGCGCAACGCGGCCCGCGCGCGCAAAACAGAATTCACCGTGCCTTACTCTAAGCTCAAGAGCGAAATCGCCCGAATCCTGGAAAAAGAAGGCTACATCGCCGGCTTTGAACTTGAAACACCGGGAAAGGGCCATCCGAATCTCAAGATCAAGAATAAGTTTGTAAACAAGGCCTGCGCCATCGCTGGTCTCAAGCGGGTCAGCAAGCCCGGCCTGCGCCGCTATGTCGGAGCGGATGAGGTTCCACGCGTGCTGGGTGGAATGGGCATTGCCGTGCTTTCCACCTCGCGTGGGGTTCTTACCGGTCACGAAGCACGGAAACAAAACGTTGGCGGGGAACTCCTCGCCTACATCTGGTAACGGAAAACGTCCATGTCACGAATCGGCAAAAAACCCATCCAAGTGCCCGCCAAGGTGAAGGTGAACGTTGGCGCGGAAGGCGCCGTCACCGTAGAAGGGCCAAAAGGCAAGCTCTCCTGGAATCTTCCGAAAGCCGTCCGCGCCCGCGTGGAGGGCAGCAGCGTTTCACTCGATCGCGACGGAGAAACCCGCCAAGTGAAGGCCCTTCACGGCCTGTCCCGCGCACTGATCGCCAACATGGTCACCGGCGTCAACGAAGGCTTCAAGAAAGAGCTCGAGATTCAGGGCGTCGGGTTCAAGGCGGCAGTCCAGGGCCAAAAGCTCAATTTGAGCCTCGGCAAGTCCCATCCGATTCTCTTTCAAATTCCGACGAACGTGAAAATCACGGTCGCGGAAAGCACGAAGATCACCATTGAAGGCGCTGACAAGCATCTCGTCGGCCAGACGGCCGCAAATATCCGCGCTTTTCACCCGCCTGAACCCTACAAAGGCAAGGGAGTCCGCTATGCGGGAGAACAGGTCCGCCGCAAGGAAGGCAAAACCGTCCAGTAACCCATGTCTGCATCCACCAACAAACGCCAGTTCCGCCATCGGCGCCTTCGCAAGAAAGTCGCGGGAACGTCCGAGCGCCCGCGTCTCGCCGTCCATTTCTCTGGGCGCCACGTCACCGCGCAGGTCATCGACGACACGGCGGGTAAGACACTTGCTTCCGTTCATACCACGGAGTCCAAACTCCGCGCCGACAAGAGCGCACGTGCCAATGTCGCCACCGCTACAAAGGTCGGGAAACTCATCGCCGAACGCGGCGCTTCCAAGAAGGTGAAACGAGTCGTCTTCGACCGCGGCGGCTTTAAGTACCACGGCAAGGTGAAAGCCCTTGCTGATGCGGCACGCGAAGGCGGCCTCGAATTCTAAACCGCCTATGCCAATTCAACGAAAATCCCAAAGTAGGTCCTCTAATCCAGAGTTCGACAAAGAACCGAAGGAAACGACGGAGAAGGTGGTCTTCATCAACCGCTGCGCAAAGGTTGTCAAAGGCGGACGTCGCTTCAGCTTCAGCGCTCTGATCGTTTCCGGCAACCACAACGGCCGCGTCGGCATAGGCTTCGGCAAGGCCAACGAAGTGAGCGAGGCCATCCGCAAGGCCACCGAGTCCGCGAAGAAACGGATGGTCAGCGTGGCCGTCCACGAGAACACCATTCCGCATGAAGTGCTCGGCCAATTCGGTGGCGGCCGCGTGCTGCTCAAGCCGGCGTCGCCTGGGACCGGCGTCATCGCGGGCGGCGGTGTCCGTGCTGTCATCGAGGCTGCAGGCATCCGCGACGTCCTCGCCAAATCCCTCGGCTCCAGCAACCCGGCCAATGTCGTAAAAGCCACTCTGGACGCCCTGACAACCCTCCGGCCGAAGGACGAAATTTTCAAGATCCGCGGAAAGACCCTTAGGGTCAAAACCCCGGCGGCCGCTGAGGCCTAAGCTATGAGACTGCACGATTTGAAACCCAATCCCGGTGCCAAGCACCGCCGCAAGCGCCTCGGTAGCGGCGAAAGCTCCGGCCATGGGAAGACCTCCGGCAAAGGCCACAAAGGTCAGAAAGCCCGCTCGGGCGGGAGCATTCGGCCCGGATTCGAAGGCGGTCAGATGCCTCTGCACCGCCGCCTGCCGAAACGCGGCTTCAATAACGCGGCATTCAAGACCGTCTATGGCATCGTTAACCTCGACGATCTCGAGAAACGCTTCGACGACGGCGCGGCCATCAATGAGAAGCTGCTCCGCGGCGCGGGACTCGTTCGCGGCTCACTGGAGGGCATCAAGGTCCTCGGTCGCGGTGAAGTGAATAAGAAATTCCATCTCGAAGTGGACAGCATCAGCGCCTCGGCCAGGGAAAAGATTGAGAAGGCGGGCGGAACGATCACCATGATAAGTCGCAAGTCCGACGCCGGAACGCGGAAATAGAGCCTGCGTTTTTCGAGCTCGCACTTCCCGCTTCGAATGATCTCCGCGTTCACCAACATCTTCAAGATCCCAGAGCTGCGCCAGCGCGTTCTCTTCACGCTGGCAATGATCGTTATCATCCGGGCGGGGTCCGCGATCACCACGCCCGGAGTGAATGCGGAAATTTTGCGCGAATGGTTCCGCAATGTCGCCGATGCCCAATCGGCGGGCGGCGTCGCCTCGCTTTTCAATCTCTTCAGCGGGGGAGCCCTGGCGCATTGCGCGATCTTCTCGCTGGGAATCATGCCCTACATCAGCGCGTCCATCATGCTGCAATTGCTCACAGCGGTCGTCCCGCAGCTTGGCAAACTCGCGCGCGAGGATGGCGGTCGCCGGAAGATCATGCAGTACACGCGGTATTCGACCATCGCGTTATGCATCTTTCAGGGTTTCTTGCTCGCCAAGTCCTTCGAGCATCCACAGGCAAATCCGTTCCTGCCTGGAATCATGGATACCATCAACCGTTTGGGATTGGATCTGGTCCCTGAGCCCGGTCTCGGATTTCAGTTGATGACCGTCATTACCATGACTGCCGGGACGATGTTTCTGATGTGGCTGGGCGATCAGATCACCGAACGCGGGATCGGCAATGGCGTCTCGCTCGTCATTACCGTAGGCATTCTCGCCCAACTCCCAGCTGGTCTGATCCAAGCGTGGCGCACCTTCGTTCCAAGCGCCGCAGGTGCCCAGGCCAGTGTCAGCCCGATTGTGCTGGTCTTACTGTGTCTCTTTCTGGTCTTCGTCGTTGCAGCCGTCATCGCCGTGACACAGGCACAGCGTAAGATCAGCGTCCAGTACGCAAAACGCGTTGTCGGACGCAAGGTATATGGCGGGCAGACGCAATACTTGCCGCTCAAAATCAATTACGCGGGTGTCATGCCCATCATTTTTGCCCAGGCCATCCTGCTCTTCCCCTCCACGATCATAAACATGGCCTTCCCGCAGAATCGTATGGCGCAGGAGATCGCAAACCTCCTCGCGGTCGGTTGGCTGCATTACGTATTCTATGGCGTGATGATTTTCTTCTTCAGCTATTTCTGGGTGGCAACGCAGTTCCAGCCGGTTCAAATCGCCGACGATCTCAAGAAGTACGGGGGCTTTATCCCGGGCGTCCGTCCTGGCAAGCCGACGGCGGACTTCCTCGATTTCACGATGACGCGCCTCACCTTTGCCGGCGCGATCTTTCTCACTGTCATCGCCGTGTTGCCGCAGCTGCTGGCCCAGGCGCTGAGGGTTCCCTACATGACCGCACAGTTCTTCGGGGGCACCGGCGTGCTGATCATCGTGGGCGTCGTGCTCGACACGATGCGTCAGGTTGAGACGCACTTGCTGCAGCGGCACTACGACGGCTTTCTTCGCAAAGGCAAGATTCGCGGCGCACGCGAACAGCGCCCGCGCCTCAGCTCCGGCCAGGTGCTCGATGACAGCTCTCTTGTGCTGATCTATGCCAGCCTCGGAATTTTGGTGATCGCAGGGGTCACAATCTTCTTTGCGACCCGAAGATAGGAACATGAAAAGCCGCATCGTCCTTCTCGGCCCTCCTGCTTCTGGAAAGGGTACCCAGGCAGCCCTGCTGTCCGCGACTTTCGGCATTCCTGCAACCTCTACGGGAGCCATGCTCCGCGAAGAAAAAGCTCGTGGCAGCGAGCTCGGCGTCGAAGCCGAGCACTGGACAGTGGAAGGAAAGCTGTTTCCCGACGAGCTTGCGCTACGCGTTGTTTGGAAATGGCTGGACGATCGGCGCCGATTTATCCTCGACGGATTTCCGCGAACTCTCGGACAGGCGAAGTCATTCGATCTGGGTCTCGAAGAACGCAGCCTCCCCCTCGACGTCGTCTATTTCCTCAAACTTTCCGACGAATTGGTCCGGGAACGCATGACAACCCGCCTGACATGCTTGAGCTGCGCCTCAGTCTTTAACCAGAAATTTCACAACGTCACGACCGGTACCCCGTGTCCGAAATGCGGCGGCGAGCTCGAGCGCCGCAACGACGATACGGACGAAGCTTTGGATCGCCGCCTCGCGCAGTACCGCGAACACACCCTGCCCGTTGCCCATCATTATCGAGGCAAGGGCTTGCTCAAAGAAGTGAATGTGACAGCAGGACGCGATGCGGTCTTCAATAGCCTCTATTACGACGTTCGCGAGGAGGTGCCGAATGATCCCAATTAAGCGCGGTCCCGAAATCGACAAGATGCGTCGTGCCGGCGAAATGGCGGCCGAGATCCTCAACCGCTTGTCGGATCTCGCTGCTCCCGGTGTGTCCACCGGCGAGATTGACCGCGCAGCAGCCCAGTTCATGAGCGAAGCAGGCGTCCAAAGCGCCTTCCTCGGCTACAAGAAATTCCCCGGCCACATCTGTATTTCAATAAATGAAGAAGTCGTCCACGGAATCGGAGGACCCAGAAAGATTCGGTACGGCGACGTCGTGAAGATGGATGTCGGCATTGTCCGGGACGGCTGGATTGGCGACACTGCCATGAGCGTTCCGGTCGGAATCATAGAGCCCGAGATCGAACGCCTTCTAACTGTAACCGAACAAATTTTGGATGGCGCTGTCCAGCTCGCCCAGGCCGGCCGCCGACTCGGCGATGTCAGCGCCTACGTGGAAGAGCAGGCAGTCCGCAACGGCTACTCCGTGGTCCGTGAATTTGTCGGCCACGGCGTCGGGCGGCACCTTCACGAAGAACCCCAAATTCCAAATTTCGGCAAGCGCGGCACCGGTCCGGTCCTCAAGCCGGGCATGACACTCGCCATCGAGCCCATGATCAACATGGGCAAGGCCAAGGTGCGCGTGCTCGAGGACAAATGGACGGTCGTTGCCGCCGACGGCCTACCCTCCGCCCATTTCGAACACACCGTGCTCGTCACCGACGGCACTCCTGAAATCTTGACATGGCCAAGAAAGACGCTATTGAAGTAGAGGGAAAAGTTGTCGAGCTGCTGCCCAATACCATGTTCCGCGTTGAGCTGGGTAATGGACACAGAATTCTCGCGCACATTTCCGGAAAAATGCGCCTGCATTTTATCCGCATCCTTCCGGGAGACAAGGTCATGGTGGAAATGTCTCCCTACGACCTCACCAAGGGCCGCATCACGTTCCGTCACAAAACCGACACGCCAAAACCACAAACCGTAAAATGAAAGTTCGAGCCTCCGTCAAACGCCTGTGCGAAAGCTGCAAGATTGTGCGCCGTAAGAACGTGGTGCGTGTGATCTGTAAGAACCCGCGTCACAAACAGAAGCAGGGCTGACGCCCTGCAATCTCAAATTTGAAATTTCAAAATCTCAAATCCCTAAAATATCATGCCCCGCCTTCTTGGAGTAGAAATTCCTGGTGACAAGCGCATTGAGGCCTCGCTGCCCTTCATTTTCGGCATTGGCCCAAGCAACACCAAACGCATTCTGGAGGTTGCGAATATCGACCCGAATATCCGCGCCAAGGACTTGTCCCCTGAGCAGCTGAACGCGATTATTCATGCAATCAGCTCGTTGAAGATCCTGATTGAAGGCGACCTTCGCCGGGAGGTACAGAGCAATCTCAAGCGCCTCCAGGCCATTAACTGCTATCGAGGCATCCGCCACCGGCGTGGATTGCCTGTCCGGGGCCAGCGTACGTCGACCAACGCCCGGACCCGCAAGGGCCCGCGCAAAACGGTCGGCGTGCAACGCAACCCCGACGCCAAGGCCGGTAAAGTGTAACGAACCCATATGGCTGACGAAACCCAAAACAACCCGGCGGCTCCCGGAAGCGAAGCCCACCCCACAACGGAGAAGAAACCGAAATCAGCTCCGAAAAAGAAGGATGCCGAAGTCTCGGCTCCAGCTGTAGCGCCAACGGCCAGCGCGGAGGTTCATCCGAAGGAAGCCAAACCAGCCTCGGCGGCCAGAAAGCCGGCAAAGAAGGACGACAAGAAGGAAGGGGCTCCCGCCAGTGTGGCGCTTTCGCTTGATGACAACATCGAGCCCTTGAAGGTCGTCAAGGCCAAGGGCAGCAAGAACGTCATTCATGGCATTGCTCACGTTCAAGCCAGCTTTAACAACACCATCGTCAGCATCACGGACCAAAAAGGCTCCGTCATTGGCTGGTCCAGCGCCGGAAAATGCGGTTTTAAGGGCTCTCGCAAGAGCACGGCCTACGCCGCCCAGATGGTCGCCCAGGATGCCTGCAAGCAGGCCATGAGCCACGGTCTCAGGGAAGTTGAAGTCCGCGTGAAGGGCCCCGGCGCAGGCCGGGAATCGGCAGTGCGCGCCATGCAGGCGGTGGGTCTTGAAATCACTGTCATCCGTGACGTTACTCCCGTACCACACAACGGCTGCCGTCCTCCCAAACAGCGACGGGTCTGATGCGCTGATGCAGCCGTGGCGATTCCTCATCGGCGACTGCCGGCTGAGATCTTGATCCCAAAATAGTCAAAATTCCCAAGAACCGATATTCCTCATGGCTCGTTATACCGGACCTAAAACCAAAGTAAGCCGCCGCTACGGAGTGCTCATTCACGGATCACCAAAGGCGTTCGAAAACAAGAACTATCCTCCCGGCCAGCATGGACCCAAGGGGTCCCGCCGCAAGCTCTCCGACTACGCGCTAGCGCTGGCTGAAAAGCAGAAGCTTCGGTATCAATACGGTGTGCTTGAACGTCAGTTCCGTCGCTATTTCCAGCTCGCTTTGAGCAAGCGCGGTGTCACCGGTGAAATCCTCCTGCAGCTCCTTGAAACCCGGCTCGACAACGTGGTACAAAAGCTCGGATTCGCAAAGAGCTTGCGCGCCGCCCGGCAGATGGTTTCGCATGGCCACGTCGCCGTCAATGGACGCAAGACAAATATCTCGTCGATGAATGTGAAGGCGGGGGACAAGATAGCGGTCAGACCCAGCGATCGCTCCAAGCGCCTTGCTTTGAAGGCCTTTGATCAAACGTCGGCCATTTCCACGCCCGAGTGGCTCGTTGCGGACAAGGACAATCTTACCGGCACGGTTGTGCGCATCCCAACCAGGGGCGATATCAACCCGATCGTCAACGAACAGCTCGTCGTCGAATTGTATTCGCGATAGCCGCCTGTCGGACTTACAATCAAATCCCGTCTTATCGAGAGATTGCGGTTGAGAAGGGAAGTCTCCCTGCCTGACAGGCGGCTAGAATTCCGCCTCCGGCGGAAAACAGCTAGGAATCCTGCTTCTTCTAGCAGGCTGTCGGACTTGGAAGTCCGAGTGGAAATTTTCACCTCGAAAAGCCACCGTGCAAAGAGGGCCAACCGCCCGACATCCTGCTAAAATCGGCACTTCGTGCCGAGAAAAAGACCCAAAATCCGTGTTTTTTCTCCGCGAAGCGGAGTTCCAGTAGCATGTCTGAAAGGGCGGGTTCATTTTTTCGACGATTTCTCATGCTTCAAACTTCGGCTTCATTCGAAGTCCGACAGGCTGCTAGGCGTTCTTTTTGGTGCTGCTCTTGTCATTCGGCGCAATCCCGTTTAATTCCTCCAAGATTATGCCGAAGACTGAAGATGCCGTCCCCACCATTGACGAAAAGGCTGCCGCGATTCGCACGAAGAACCTCGATCTGGCCATCCAGCAGATCGAAAAGGACTATGGCAGCGAAGCAATTCGCAGGCTCGGCGATGCAACGGTATCGCCAGTTGAGGTCATTCCCACCGGGAATATCCAGATAGATCGCGCGCTTGGGGTGGGGGGTTTTCCACGCGGGCGCGTAGTTGAGATTTTCGGTCCGGAGAGCTCGGGAAAGACGACGCTCACTCTGACAGCGATTGCCCAAGCGCAAAGGCGGGGCGGCCTGGCAGGGTTCATCGACGTCGAGCATGCTCTGGATCCCGGCTACGCGAGAAAACTCGGCGTCAATCTCGACGATCTCCTCGTCTCCCAGCCAAGCTCTGGTGAGGAGGCGCTTCGTATTTGCGAAACACTCGTTCGTTCAAACGCGCTCGACGTGATCGTTGTGGATTCGGTTGCCGCTTTGGTCACCAAGTCCGAGTTGGAGGGCGAAATAGGCGATGCTGTTGTCGGAGCGCAAGCCAGGCTCATGAGCAACGCCCTTCGCAAGCTCACATCCTTTATTTCCAAGGCCCGCACGGTCTGCATTTTCACCAACCAAATCCGTGAAAAGATCGGAGTAATGTTCGGAAACCCGGAGACCACCCCTGGCGGGAAGGCACTCAAGTTCTACGCGAGCATGCGCGTGGACATTCGCCGCATCGGCGCAATTAAGAACAGCGATGGCGTAGTCACAGGCAGCCGCACCAAGGTCAAGATCGTGAAGAATAAGGTCGCACCGCCATTTACCGAAGCGGAATTCGACATCATGTACAACGAAGGAATATCCAGCACGGGTTCGCTGCTCGATCTTGCTCTCGAAAAGGGCGTTCTTGAGAAACGGGGCTCCTGGCTCAGCTACAAGGGTACCCAGCTTGCTCAGGGCCGCGATGCAGCCAAGGAAGTCTTGAAGACCGATTCGGCACTCTTCGACCAGATCAATCAGGAAGTCCTCGCTGCCCTCGATGCTGGGAAAAAATCGTAGCGCAAGCTGACATGCGAATTGGCTCGGCACCGCGAATCCTGCTCATCGGCAGCTCCAATACAGACCTTGTCATTGTCTGCGAGCGCCTCCCAGCGCCCGGAGAAACGTTGCTTGGAGGAACGTTCCAACGGTCCGCCGGCGGCAAGGGGGCGAATCAGGCGGTGGCGGCTGCGCGGGCCGGAGCTCGCGTCGTCTTCGTCGGCGCCCGCGGAGAGGACGATTTTGGCGCCGCGGCAGCGGCGGGATTGCGGCGGGAGAACATCGACATTCGCCATTTCAAGGCGCATAAGGACATTTCGAGCGGCATCGCCCTGATTCTGCTTGGCGGGAAATCCCGTGAAAATCTCATCGCGGTAGCGCGTTCGGCCAATGATCTGCTCTCTCCGGAAACCGTTCGGGCCGTCCGCCCCGAATTTTCCAAAAGCGACGTAATCGTCGCGCAGCTTGAGATTCCGCTGACAGCGGTGAAAGAAGCTGCCAGGCTGGCGAGTGAGGAACGAAAACCCTTCCTCCTCAATCCGGCGCCTGCTCGCGCGCTGCCAAAGTCTCTGCTTCGGTTTGTTCACACCCTGACCCCCAACGAACACGAGGCAGCCATCCTCACCGGCGAACAGAGTCCGGAACGCGCGGGCGAAAAGTTGCTGAAGGCCGGCTGCCGCCATGTGGTCATGACACTCGGCGCGAAAGGCGCCATGCTTGTCGATGACTCAGGTATTCATCGCTTTCCCGCTCCCAAGGTGAAGCCAGTCGACACAGTTGGCGCTGGGGATTGTTTTACAGGCTGGCTTGCTACGGGCGTCGCCGAGGGCCTGACAATGGAACAGGCAGTGGAGCGCGCCGTGCGCGCCGCGGGCATTTCAATAACCCGTCCGGGCGCTCAGGATGCCATGCCCCGCCGCGACGAGGTTTGTTGAGGCCCGGAGCACACAGGCTCAATAAAACCGCGGCGGCTGGCCCGTAGACTCGAGAAGTGAGAGCCAAAGATCACCGCCGGGATCGACCGTTCGTCGCGCGGACGTGGCGACGCCGACCGGAAGATGGACATAGCTGTTGTGCCATCGAGCAACGACCAAAGCGGTCTTGCCTGCCATGCCGGCGTGGACGGCTGCCTGACCAAGGCGCATGCAGTAGGTGCGATCCTGCGGCGAGGCAGGAACACTGCGAATCATATAGCTGGGATCGATGTATTTGAGAGTCGTCTCCGTCTTGCACTGGCGAAAGTAATCTTCAATCCTGCCCTTGAGGAAAACGCCGATGTCTCCAAGACGCTTATTTCCCGACGCATCGGTCCCCGAGGCTTCAACCAGGTCTTGTCCGGCGCCCTCAGCAACGATGACCAACGCGTGACCGCGCTGGATAATTCGTTGCCGGAGCTGCTCGAGAAAGCCGTGATCACCCTCCAGCGCGAAACGCACTTCCGGAATAAGCACGCAGTTGGCATCACCGCTGGAAATGGCTGCCGAGCAGGCGATGAAGCCAGAATGACGGCCCATCAGCTTGACCAAGCCAATACCATTCCGCGCGCTGCGCGCCTCGGTATGTGCCGCGGCGATGGCATCGACCGCGGCGGCGCAAGCCGTTTCGTACCCGAAGCTCTTGTCCATGTAGGCCATATCGTTGTCGATGGTCTTCGGGACCCCGACAACCGCGAGCTTGTGGCGGCGCCGGGAGGCCTCCTCTCCGATGGCGCGCCCGCCCCGCTGTGTGCCATCGCCTCCAACGACGAAGAGAATGTTTACCTTCCACTCGATGAGCTGGTCCACCATGCGCTTGGTATCCTGAGGGCCGCGTGATGTGCCAAGGAGTGTGCCCCCAAAACGATGAATGTTGCTGACGTAGCCGGGAGTAAGATTCACAAGTTTATGCCCATAGTCCGGAATCAGGCCTTCAAAGCCGTAGGGGATGCCCAGTGTGCGCGGAACACCGTAGCGATAGTAGGCTTGCATAACGATGGAGCGAATCACGTCGTTAAGGCCAGGACAGAGCCCTCCGCAGGTGACGATCGCACAGATGGTGTCCTTGGGTTCAAAGAAAATCTTTCTGCGCGGGCCGGCGGCCTCGAAACAAAGCGGCTCCGCGCCACTCTCAAACGTGTTTCGAATGGTGGCTAGATTGTGATCCAATAGCACTCGCGCGTCGTCCCCGTAAAAGGCATGCGTTTTCCCGACCTCTCTAAAGTACGCATCGAGAGGTGAATCGATAGTACGCTCTCCGAGAGCTTTGATTGCGAGATCTTCCGGTGTGAATTCAGCCATGGATTGAAGCCATCCTTTCCCTGCCGAAGCGCTATACCAAAGCTACGCTGGTTGCGAGAGATTTTTCGTCATTCTCGTCCGGTATCGAACGCGAAATCTCACATCCTCTCTGGACAGTTGATTCCCAGCAAGCCGAGTCCCGTGCTGAGCACGCGAGCTGCGACGTCGCACAAGACCAGCCGCGAGCTACGACGTTCCGCACCATCGGCCTTCAGCACCGGACACGCTTCGTAGAAGGCGTGAAAGGTGATCGCCAGATCGTAGAGGTAATTCGCGAGAAGATTCGGGCGAAAATCGTCGAGTATCAGGGGAACGATCTCGCCAAACTGGAGCAATTTGATTGCCAGTGCGCGTTCCTCAGGGGCTTCAAGAATCAGGATCTCAGGCGCATCAAAGCCTTCGTCCAACTTGCGGAAAATCGAGCAGATGCGGACGTAGGCGTTTTGCAGGTAGGGCGCGGTGTTGCCTTGAAACGAAAGCATCTTGTTCCACGAGAAAACATAATCCGTCATTCGATGTTGGGACAGTTCGGCGTATTTGACCGCACCGAGACCGATCGCGAGCGCGATCTCTTCCGCCTCTTGCCGATCAAGCGCCGGTTTCTTTTCCGCGACGATGGCCCTGGCACGTTCGATAGCTTCCTCAAGAAGTTCAGCAAGCCCGATGGTTTCGCCGGTGCGTGTACGCATGATCCTGCGATCCTCGCCGAGGATGCTTCCGAACGCGATGTGCTGGAGGTTCGCAGTCACACCCATGCGGCGGGCCGCAGCGAAAATCTGTTGAAAATGCAGGGACTGCGGAGCGCCGACCACGTACCATATTGCGGAGGGGTTCCATCTCTTGACGCGGTATTCGATGGTTGCGAGGTCGGTTGTGGCGTAAAGAAAGCCGCCATCGCTCTTGCGAATGATGACCGGTTTGTCCGCGAGAGCAGGAATGTCGCGAAAAAAGATGCAGAGTGCTCCCTCGCTCATCTCGGCCACTCCTTCCGCCGCCAACCTGTCGCAAAGGGGAGCCAAAGCGTCGTTGTAGAAGCTCTCGCCCAGCCGCTCGTCAAAATGAATTCCGAGAATCTCATATAGCTTCTGGAACTCCCGCCAGGATAGCTCGACGGCGCGCATCCAGATTCCTCTGTTTTCCGGGTCCCCCTGTTGCAGCTTTACAAGCTCTTCCCGCGCGGCCCTCCGGATCACATCGTCGGTTTCCTCCAAAGTGTTGACCTTGCGATAGAGCCGAACGAGTTCTGCGATGGCATTCTTTTCGAGAGCAGTCTCATCATCAAGAAAATGCTTCCAGCCGTAAATAACCTTGCCGAACTGGGTACCCCAATCGCCGATATGGTTGTCCGTGATCACCTCGTGGCCAAGAAAGCGTGCGGTCCGAGCCAGACAATCGCCAAGGATTGTACTACGAATGTGTCCGACGTGCATTGGCTTGGCAACATTCGGCGAGCTGAAATCGATGAGGATCCGCTCTTTGTCCTTGGCGGCGCCAACGCCCAATCGGCCATCCCGGAATATCGCCGCCACCCCGCGAGCGAGAAACCCGGTCGTCAGCCGGAAATTGATAAACCCGGCGCCCGCCACCTCCGGCGGTTCGCAAAGATCCCGGACGTCCACATCACGGGAGATCTGTTCTGCGAGGCCCTTTGGAGCGGTCCTGTTTTTTTTGGCCAGGACCATTGCCACGTTACTTTGGTAGTCGCCAAACTGGGGATCGGCAGCGGGAACCACCTCGGGCGTAACCCCGGTGTGGGTTTTCTCCAGAGCCAATTTGAGCCGTTCAGCAAGGATCTCGCGGGGAGTCGCCATCAGCTTCGCGGCGACCGGCTTTCGAAAACCCGAAGTATCTGCCCGGCGTCGTCCGCCCTGCTCAGCTCATCGCGCACCGCTTTGTCGTTTAGAAATTTCGCAATGGCGGCCAGCGTCCGAAGGTGAGTCTGAAATTGATCCTTTGGAACGACGAAGAGCACGATAAAGAAGACCGGCTGCCCGTCCAAAGAGTCAAATTCAATGCCGATGGTGGAGCGCCCGAACGCCGCGACCACCTCCTCCACAATGTCCGAGGAAGCATGCGGGATGGCGATTCCGAAGCCGATCCCCGTGCTCATCGTCTGCTCGCGCTCCTTGATCGACTCCAGCACGAGTTCGCGTTCCTCCTCTCGGATCTTGCCGGCGTTAACGAGCACGTCAACCAATTCCCCTATGGCCTCCCACCGAGCCGTCGTCTTCATGTCCGGCACGATCTGCTCGGCCGATAAAAGATTTGCCAACGTCATGATCTGAAGCCGGCAAGGCTACAAATCGGACAGGCGATGACAAGTGGGATTATCTGCCGCTTGCTTCGCGCCGGAAACGGGTAGCTGGATGCCCATTTCGCCTTGGAAGGCAAACGGGCGAAAATAACGCGGTTATCGGAAGGAAGTCGGGTGATCATCTCAAACTCAACAATGTCGAGAGTGGATGAATCGCCTAAGGAATGCTCCCTTTCAAGAAATCGATCCTTTGGATGCATTCGCTCGGCAAACACTGGTAATCAAACGTGATAGGGGCCTTGGCCAAATGGCCAAGGCAAAAGCGCGCGATGTAGCTATATTTTGGGGAGACTCGTGAAAATCCCCTCGTTAGCCGTGGGCAAGTTCCATAGATCATCATAGCAATGGCGCGATTCGTTAAACGCCTGATCGTGTTCGCCGCGCTTGCCGGCGTGGGCTTGGCTGTCGTCGTCTTCCTTTTCGTTTATCCGAAGTATCGCGATTACAAACGGATTGCTGACAGTTTCGATCTCGCCGAACTCGATAGGATTCCGGCAATTTCCGAAGTCTTCGATTACGCCGGCATGCGCTACAGCAGACTCGAGGGGGAAGTTCGCTATGTCGTGCCGTTGGCGCAGATCTCTCCGAATTTCGTCAAAGCTCTGCTGGCCAGAGAGGATTCGCGATTCTACAAGCACCGCGGCGTCGATCTTGCGGGAATCGCCCGTGCCGCAATGCGCAATCTGCACGCGGGAGATGTCAAGGAAGGAGCAAGCACAATCACGCAGCAGCTCGCCCGGAACACGTTTCCGCTTGGCGAGGACCGCTGGCACAGAAAATTCGTCGAAGCGCTAC
>JAXIPG010000197.1:0-6318 GCA_045403045.1 Terrimicrobiaceae bacterium | reverse complement strand
GATGTAGCGGACATACGGCATGCCGCCACGAAGCGCTCCGCCGCCGACCATGCGCGAACCTTGGACGATTTGCGCTTTTCCCTCGATGATCGGCTTCATGAGATCGAGCACGACTTCCGGCGCGTATTGGCCGTCGGAATGGACGATGGCGAATACGCCAGCGCCCAGATCGAGCCCTCGCTTGAGACCGGTCTTTTGGGCACCTCCGTAGCCTCGGTTGATCTTATGATGGACGACATCAAGCCCGGGCCATCGGTTCTTGAGAGTTTCCGCCACCTCACCAGTCTTGTCGGGACTCTTGTCGTTGACGATGATTGCCACCCCATTGTCCCAGAACGCCTCAGGAATGCGCGGCAGCACGGACGGCAAGGTCTTCTCAGCGCGGTAGGAGGGGATCACAATGGCCTTCTTCATCGGGGTATTTCTCCATCAAATCGATGTTGCGCGTTCGGGGTCAAGGCAAACATCCGTCCTCGCCGGCCGGGAAGCCGGGAATTGAAGAGCCGGAAAGGCCTCCCTTCGTGTTCTCGCCTGAAAACTTTTTCATTGCCAAAATTCGTTGATAGGTTAGCTTTTTGCCCCTTTTCCCATGCCAAAGCCCATCGCACGCAGCAAGACGCGCAAATCGGTTGCCAAGCGCTTCAAGATCACCGCCACAGGCAAGGTCTTGCGCACGCGCGGCGGACGCCGGCATTTGCTCCAATGCAAGTCGTCGAAGCGCAAACGCAAGCTCGCCAAGTCCGTCCTTGTGCACCACTCCGACGCCGCCCGCATCAAGGCCAATCTGCCCTTCGCGTAGGGAAAGCTTGATCCGCCGGACTGCTTCGAGATTTCGGGGCTTACGGAACTGGTGAGTTCGCGGATTACAAGAAACCGACAGCCAGGTCCACGGAGCCCCGCTAAAAGATGGCGGGGGGACATGACATGCCACGTGCAACCAATTCGCCCGCGAGCCGCGCTCGCCGCAAACGGGTGATCAAAGCTTCAAAAGGATATCGCGGCCGCCGATCCAAGCTCTTCCGCTACGCGAAGGACGCTCAGATGAAGGCCAAATACTGGGCCTATCGCGATCGCAAGACCCGCAAGCGCACCTTCCGCTCGCTCTGGATTACACGACTCAACGCAGCGGTCCGCGCAGAAGGCATCACCTACAGCCGCTTCGTCGAAGGTCTCAAGGCGGCCAGAATTACGCTCGACCGGAAGGTTCTCGCGGACCTTGCCGTTCAGGATGAAACCGCTTTTAAGCAAATCGTCGAAAAGGCGAAAGCGGCTTTCGGGGGAAAAGCAGCCTGAACATTATCTGGCAGGGACGACCCGTCCTCCGCTGCGCTCTGCGCAGGAATGGTCATCCAACGCCACGTTCTTCGATGGAGTCCAGGATCGATTTGCTGCGGGCCGAAGCGGTCACGGCCATTGAAGCCGCCAGCGATCCCAAATCGCTCGATGCCGCCCGCGTCCGATACTTCGGCAAGAGCGGGGAAATTACCCGCCTCAGCGAGGGCATGCGAGACGTCGCCAAGGAGGATCGCCCACGACTCGGCAAGCTTTTGAATCAACTCCGACAGGATGTCTCGGCTTCGCTGGAAGAAAAAGAAAGCAGCCTGGCGGCTGCCGCGGACGCCTGCGAGATTTCCAAGATTGACATCACGCTCCCAGGGACGCGCCGCGAACGTGGCTCCATCCATCCGCTCACGCAATTGCTCGACGAGGCGGTGAGGATTTTTCGCAGGCTCGGGTTCGCGCTGGCCGACGGCCCGGACATTGAGACCGAATGGCATTGCTTTGATGCGCTCAATACGCCTCCGGATCACCCGGCGCGCAACGAGCTGGATACCTTTTATCTCCCCGACGGGCGCCTGCTGAGAACGCATACGTCCACCGTCCAGATCCGCGTGATGGAATTGCAGACTCCACCGGTGCGTATCATTGCTCCCGGCGCCGCCTATCGCCGCGACGAGGTGGACGCCACGCACCTTGCCCAATTCACACAAATGGAAGGGCTTTTTGTTGATCGCGAAGTTTCGGTGGCCGACCTTAAAGGCACGCTTGAGTTTTTCTTTCGCGAGTTATTGGGGCCGGAAACCAAAGTTCGGTTCCGTCCGCATTTTTTTCCTTTCACCGAACCGAGTTACGAGATCGATATTCGCACGGAAACCCTCGGGGGGAACTGGATGGAACTCGCCGGGTGCGGGATGGTCGATCCGGCCGTTTTCGAGCAGATCTGCAACAGGCGCGGCGACCGCGCCTACGATCCGGAGCGGGTCACCGGATTTGCTTTTGGTTTCGGGCTAGACCGGCTTGCGATGAATCTCGCTCATGTCGCGGACATCCGGATGTTGGTGGAAAACGACCTCAGATTCCTGAAGCAATTTTGACAACCGTGAGGTTGATGGATCACAGCCCTGAGACGTCGAACCGATGAACATCTCCCTCAACTGGCTTCGCGATTTCGTCGGTTGGATCGGCTCTGCGGCGGACTTGGACGACCTGCTCACGCGTGCAGGAATCAAGGTGGAAAGCACCACGGAAAAGGGAGTCGATTTTCCGAAAATCATCATCGCGCAGATCCTCGAATCCAACCAGCATCCGAATGCGGACCGCTTGAGCGTCTGCCGGGTCGATGACGGATCGGGCCAGCCACGCCAGATCGTTTGCGGCGCGAAGAACTATAAGCCTGGGGACAAGGCGCCGCTGGCACTGCCGGGGGCAGTCCTCACAGGGGGCTTCAAGATCAAGGTTGGTAACCTGCGTGGGGTACAAAGCGAGGGAATGCTGTGCAGCGCAAAAGAACTTGACCTCGCAGACGATGCGGAGGGTCTCCTGATTCTGCCGAAGGAGGCGCCGGTTGGAAGACCGCTTTCCGAGCTATACCCAGCGGACACAATTCTTGAATTGGAAATCACTCCAAACCGCCCGGATTGGCTGAGCCATGTCGGCGTGGCCCGTGAAGTGGCCGCATTCTCTGGAGAAGCTTTCCGCCTCGCTCCCGTTGACATGCCGGACATTGAGAATGCGCAGGAGCGCATCGTCTCCGTTCAAGCGCCGGCGCAGTGTCCATTCTATTCTGTCCGCCGAATCCAAAACGTGAAAGTAGGGCCAAGTCCGCAGTGGCTTCGCGGGCGGCTGGCGGCGGTCGGCGTTCGATCGATCAACAATATCGTGGACATCACGAACTACGTGATGCTGGAGCTCGGCCAGCCTCTCCATGCTTTCGACGCCGGCAAGGTGCACGGTGGGATCATCGTCCGGCCAGCTCATAATGGAGAAAAGTTCCTCGCGCTGGATGGAAGTGAATACCTTCTGTCAACTGGGGATCTTACAATTGCCGATTCCAATGGCCCTATTGCCCTTGCCGGTGTGATGGGCGGAGAAAAATCCAGTGTGACTGACGCGACCACTGAGGTTCTATTGGAGAGCGCCTTTTTTGAGTCGTCCTGGGTGCGGCGCTCGGCTCGCTTTCACAATCTGCAAAGCGAATCGAGTTATCGATTCGAGCGGGGAGTGGACCCGCTGGGCGTGCTCGTTGCGTCCGCCCGCGCCACACGCCTGATCGAAGAACTTGCTGGCGGCGGGGGCGATGATACAGTGATCGTGGCCGGGGCCCCGCCCCCCACGCCGGATGCAGTTGTACTCCGGCTCTCGCGATGCCGTTCGCTTCTCGGTGCGGATGTCTCAGCAAATGAAGTCCGTGACGCGCTCTTTCGGTTGGGCCTTGCACCGGCGGCCGAAAACGAAGACGCCGTGGAATGGAAGATTCCAAGCCATCGGCGCGACCTGTCTCGCGAAGTGGATCTGATCGAGGAGGTAGCTCGCGTCATCGGAATCGAAAAGATTCGCAGCCGAATTGCGGCGGCGCCCGCTCCACCCAGTGAGGCGGATGACGTCTACGACTTTCAGACGACTGTCCGTCAGCAGCTTTACGCCCTGGGCTTGAGCGAAGCTCGCACCGGCACGCTTGTCTCAGAGAGGATGCTGTGGCGGGACGAAACACCCCTCCGCTTGCGCAATCCCTTGGGAGAAGACCATGCGTTTCTGCGCACAAGCCTCCTTCCTGGCTTGATTGCGGCTTTGGAACGCAACATTCGGCATGGCGCACGATCCATCGGGCTTTACGAAATCGGCCGAACATTTCACGTCGATGCATCCGAAGAACAGGAAACGCTGGCCTTTTCCCTTTATGGAGAAACTATCCCCAAAAGCTGGCGTGGGGATAAGGTAAGGGAATTCGACTGGCATGACGCGAAGGGGATCGTTGAGGCATTGGCACCCGTTCCCTTGGCCTGCATCCGCAACGAAGGGGGGCCTCAGCTGGCCCTTTCCGCCGATCTCCTTGCTCAAGGAAGGTGCATCGGAATTCTGGGCCAGCTGGCGCCTGCCTTCGCCCGCACGCTTGATGCCATCAAACCGGTGCTCATCGGAGAAATTGCTCTCGAGATGCTTCGAACAATCCGGCGTCCTGCCGCGTTCCACGACATTCCCAAGTTTCCTGCGGTGGTGCGCGACATCGCCGTGCTATGTCCAATCGCCTTGCCCTATGGAGACATCGAAAGCGAGCTTTGGAAGGCGAACGAAGAGTTCCTCGTGAGGATCGAACCGTTTGACATCTATGTGGATCCGTCGGGAGAAAAACTGCCCGCCGATCACAAATCGATCGCGATCTGCTTGACATTCCGCGCGCAGGGGAGGACGCTCAGCAATGAGGAAGTCAACGCTGCCTGCGAACGCTTGAAGCAGCAGTTGAAGGCAAAGCTGGCAGTGGATTTCCGGGAATAGTTCTCTCGAAAATTTTCTAGTTCGCCGACGGGCTAAAACACAGATTTGCCCTGTGGTGTTCGCGATTGAACGGCGCAAGCTCCCGAACCGGTAAATCAAATCGTCCCGGAGGCTTGGCCGGGAGGCGCAATGACAGGCCTTCACTGGAAGTCAGCGCGCCTTGCGGCGGTCATCCACCCTTACTTAGGGAACGGGATATGCGTCGGAACGGCACTCGCGGGGCAATATTTCCGATGGCCTGCTTCGTTTGAAGCAGGCCATTTTTTCGTCCTCCGACCGCGCGGCAATTCCCAAGGAGGGACGATAGTTGAGAAGGGTTCCGCGTTGCATTGGTTCTTCAAGACCTCTCCAAATGCTTTAGGCGGAAGATTTGCCGTTGAGCACGGTGGGGGAACATCTATTATCCCATGGTGGATGCAATACTTGCTCTCGAGGATGGAACCATCTTTCGCGGGGCCTCTTTTGGCGCTGCTCAGACGCAAGCCGGCGAGGTTTGTTTCAACACCTCGATGACCGGCTATCAAGAGGTGCTCACCGATCCCTCCTATCGAGGCCAGATCGTGGCCATGACGTATCCGTTGGTTGGAAACTATGGCGTCAACCTCCTCGACGTGGAAAGCGCAGCGCCCCAAGTCCGTGGGTTCGTCATCGAAGAACTCAGTTCCCTGGCGAGCAACTGGCGTTCGCAGGGAAACCTGCATGAATTTCTTCTGAGACATGGAATTCCGGGCATTCAAGGCATCGATACCCGCGCGCTGACACGGCGACTGCGCAATTCAGGCGCCATGCGTGCCTGCATCGCGATGGAGGATGTGAGCGACGAAAAGGCCGTCAGCCGTGCCAGGGCTATTCCCTATGAAGGGGTGGATTTCGTGCAAGAGGTGACGACGCAGTCCCCGTACGATTGGGACGTTGAGAACCGGCTGAGTCGAGAATGGGTTCTCTCGCGGAGCGATCTTCCTCCTGGTATGGCCGGCGACGAGGCAGGGAATCTCTTTGAAGAGTTGCCTCCCGCCTCGCACCGCATCGTCGCGTACGATTTCGGACTCAAGAGAAACATCCTGCGCTCGCTGCGCCGAAATGGATTCACCGTAAAAGTCGTCCCGGCGTTCATGCCGGCCGCCGAGGTTCTCAGGATGAACCCGGAGGGGGTCTTTCTTTCCAACGGACCCGGAGATCCCGCTGCGCTGCACTACGCGCACGACGCAGTGAGAGAATTGATCGGGAAACGGCCGCTGTTCGGTATCTGTCTCGGACATCAAATTCTCGCGCTCGCCCTTGGCGGCAAGACGTTCAAATTGAAATTCGGACATCGCGGCGCGAATCAGCCGGTAAACTACCTTCGCACCGTAATGGTAGCAATTACATCCCAAACCCACGGCTACGCCGTGGACCCCGATTCGCTGCCGGAAGATATCGAAGTGACACATATTAATCTGAACGACGGCACCGTGGCCGGATTGCGACACAGAGAGCACCCGGCATTCAGCGTCCAATATCACCCTGAAGCCTCCCCGGGACCTCACGACGCGTCGTATTTTTTCG
>JAXIPG010000128.1:0-2753 GCA_045403045.1 Terrimicrobiaceae bacterium | reverse complement strand
CTAGGAGACTGTTGAAAAACCCGCGCATGTCACGCGTGAGCTATTTGGGGCAGATATCGGTGGAGGGACGAAGGAGCATCCCCTGAAGGGGCTGTGACTAAGGAGCGACGCCGAGAGATGCCCCAAAGAGCTCACGCCCTCTGGGTTGCGCCAAGTTTCGGCCCTCGCTATGTCGCCAAGCTTGCCCGTAGCGCTGCGGCTTGCGGGGAGATGGGGACCCCGCAACCCCATCAAGTCCGCGCTTGGCTCCTTGCGATCTTCCGAAAATTGACGGCAACGTGGCATGCGTGAGTTTTCAACAGCCTCCTAGGCTGAGAAGCTGGGAAACGAATGTGTCGGGGTGGAACATCGGCTTATAGCGCGGCATCAGTTCCGCGCAGCGTGCGGCGACCAGTTCCAGCTCGCAAATCGCGCGCCGGATCGTCTGCGCAACCGACGCGGGATCGCGGTCTCGAACCAGCCAGCCGGTTCCTTCACTCATTACTTCAAGCCCAAGGAACGAGCCCTCGGTGGTAATTACAGGTTTGCCCGCCGTCAGGGCTTCGCAAAGCACGCCGCTTGTGCGGTCGCCGTATCTATCCGCATGGTAGGGGATGAGAAGAACGTCGGCGTCTTTGAGCAGTTGCAAGTAGCCTTCGTCATTCAAAGGCCGGGTGATCAAAGAAACAGACTTTGCCGCCGCCGATCGGAAGCTGGACAGGGCCGCCGCCGAGAAAGCATCCGGGTCGCTGCTCTGCAGCGTAAACCGCGCATCCGGTGGCCGCCCGTCTGCGTTCAAAATGTCTATGGCCGCAAGGATTTCGGCGAAGCCCTTTTCCTGGCGGGCATTGCCGAGACATGCAAAGTGCGGAGGTTTTCCCGGCGGTTTGTAGCACTCGGAGGTCCGCCTCGAAATAACCAGCGGCAGGTGCGTCACCGGCTGCTGAAGAATTGCCTGATACTTTTCCCTTAGCATGTCGCTATCCGTAACGAATTGCGCGCGCGAGAGTTTGCCGGATCGTCTGAGCGAGCCGAGCAGCTGCGGAAGTTCCGGATTCGCTCCGAAGCGCTCCGCTGCGTAGCCGAGATGGAGCGCCAGGGTGGGCTCGCGCCCTTTGGGAAAGGACTTGAGCCAGCGGAGCCAGCCGGCAAGATTTCGGGGCGCGAGCATTTCCGCAAAGATAATATCATCGCGCCGCACGTCTGCGCGCGAGATTCCCTGAAGCAAATCCGATTGGAAGCGGCGCTTTGCAAGAATTTCCAGGATGTCGAGAGCAAGCCGCGAACGTGATAGCAGTGTCGAAGGATTGTTTCGCCAGTCCTTTCGGAATATTCGGTGCATCCGGAAGCCTCCGGGAACCTTGGCGTCGCACTCCCGGGCGCAAAGGATTCGCACATCCAATCCCGCGCGCCGTGCGGAATCTGCAATAAAGCCATTGTAACTGACGTGATGCCCGCGTTCGCTGACCAGCAGATGGTCTGCAAGCCAAAGCGTTCTCATGCCTCTTCGGGCAAATGAAGAAATTGGCGGACGGAAGGCCAGCGTGATTCCATGCTGTGGCTCGTGCGGACCACGGCGAGGGCATTGTCCCGCAGGGTTTCGAGACAACCGGGTTGAGTGTAGAGCCGGACAAGCTCGCGGGCCATGAGTTCGGGTTTGATTTCTGGCAGGACCACGCCGTTGTAGTCTTGCTGGATCAGCTCCCATGGGCCATTCACATCAAAACAAATAGGCACCGTCCCGCAGGCCATTGCCTCATGAGGGGTCATCGGACCTCCCTCCCCCCACAGCGGACTTTTCCCCACGTTCAATGCGAGAAAAACCGAGCACGTTTGCATTCCACGGATAATCTCTGCTTCGACGCCTTCAAGCCGAACGAATTCTAAGTCGAGCCCTCTTTCTAAGGTGACGGCTTTGATAGCCCTAAGGAAGGGATCGGTCAGTTTACCTTCATCCATATACCCGACTCGATAAGGCAGGCGGCGCGGTTCATCCGGTTGCCAATGTTTCTCGTCAACAAGTGTTCTGAGTAGCGAAGCCCGGCGCTCAAAAACTGCCATATGCCAGGCCTGGATCGAACGGTTCAGGCCCGCGGTGGCACTGATCCGTTTCTTCCGCATCAAATGGGCCAATGCGGGAAACTGGCTGCGCGTCGTGGTGGCAAGTTCCTGATCCCAAAAAAAAATTCGCGGACACCGATCGAGGAAGGCCTTGGCCAGGATCCATGAGGTCACGCATCGCACGGACTTTGCCTTCGAGGCACGGCGGACGAATTCCTCGAGCGAAAGAAATGGCGCATGTTCGACCAGCCAATTGGAATGCGTTCCGTCCAAGCTGACCATGTAAGCGTCGTAACCATGCCGTCGAAGCAATAGAACGAGATTGTTCAGGAGCTTCTCTCCTCCGCAATATCGATGGCTGCCCTTCAAGCCTTCATTAGTGGCATAGGAGACGAAGATTGAGGGCCGTTCCGCCTGCCCTCGCTTTGGTAAAAGACTGGCCGGCGTCTGTGAGCGGCTCAGAAGATGCTTGATGACGTCAGTCAACCCGGAAGGGCGGCATTTTTCCGCCAGGGGATTGACAATATGCTGGAGGAGATCGGAACGAAGACATCGACGGAGATTGCCGGCCTGCACCCGCAGTTTGTGGATGGCCACAACGGTGTTTTTGAAAAGGTGCATGGTTGTAGCCGGGGTCGGTGACCCCACATTTCGGAAACGTTTGTAGAGGCCCTTGTACCAAGGGCCTGTGGATAGATAGGCGGTTGGCACAA
>JAXIPG010000017.1:0-9159 GCA_045403045.1 Terrimicrobiaceae bacterium | reverse complement strand
CGTCGAATTGGGGAGAGATTTGAAAAAATCGTTGGTTGTTGAAGTGATCGTGGCCGATACATTTCTCGAAGGATTCGACGAACACGATGTAATCCTCATAAACTGTCGATGTTGTAGCCAAAAGAGCAGCCGGTATACGGCCTGCTCCCTGACTCCTTCCAACACCACAACCCTTCAACCCATGCCACCCGCGCTTCACTGGCTCGATGCTAAGTCAGGCCGCGCAAGCGGCTTCGTTCAACTCCAGGCTAGATTGCGCTCTACTTTGCCCCTAGTGACACGAATGTTTTTACTGGGCCAAGTGGAAGGGCCTATTGTGTCGAGCCCGAAGGATCGTGACCTGCTCCCGACGGCGAGAGGCTCTATTTGCGCCGGAACTCATAAGGCTGACCATCCTCAGAGGAGAGGCGCAGAAGATCGAGTCTACCGTCCCTGTCCATTTGAAACTGGACAAATCCCTTTGTGATGTAGCCCAAATCGACGATAGGCCCAAACTGGCCAGTCGGCATGAGCTTGGCG
Source organism: Terrimicrobiaceae bacterium (assembly GCA_045403045.1). GTDB lineage: Bacteria > Verrucomicrobiota > Verrucomicrobiia > Chthoniobacterales > Terrimicrobiaceae > DASTFP01. The sequence continues at coordinate 8,640 of JAXIPG010000017.1, read as the reverse complement.
ATGAAGACGTCGCCGTCCCAAGGCTCGAGCTTGAACTTGGCGCCGGTGGCCTGAAACTCCATGACTAGCGCATCGCCTTCCAGCGCCACCGCTGCCTCGCCGAAGCTCGGATTGACGAAATTGCCGGCGAGCGGTGCGAGCGGCGGGAACGGCCGCGGATTGGCAGGCTTGGCAAACACCTTGGCCGCCGTCTCGAAGTTGGCTTTCGCGTTCTTGAGATTGGCCGCCACATAGTCGCGTTCGGGGTTGCCGAGAATCCGGTCCAAGATCCACAATCCGAACGATAGCGGAGACTCCTCGTTCGATTCGTTGGTGAGGATGATGATACCGACATTTCTGTCGGGCAACATGCCGACAAAGGAACCGAAGCTCCGCGTGTCTCCATCGTGCCAAACGATGCTGCCATTCAGGGTCTGGAGGGTATACCAACCCAAGTCGTAGGAAGCCTGCTCGTTGACGGCCACCATCGGCCTGCGCGTAAAGGCGAGATTCTCCGGCGAGATGATGCGTCGTCCTTCGAAGGTGCCGTTGCCGAGCTGCATGCGGACCCAGCGCGCCATATCCTCGACGTTGGAGTTGATGTTACCGGACCCACCCAAGTGGTAAGGGAAAATCGGATTGAAAGGCACTTCGATCGTGCCCTCCGGCGTCCAGCGATGGCCGTTGGCATGATTGGCCGCTGCTTCGATGGCTTCGGCTGTGTAGGTCGAGTCCTTCATGCCGAGCGGATCGAGCAGTTCCTGCTGAAGGACCGCGGTCCAATCCGAAGCGCCCGCGGCTCTTGCCACGATGCGGCTGGCCAAAAGATGCGTGATGTTCGTGTAGGCGAAGGTCGTGCGGAAACTGGACACCGGTTCGACATGGCGGACGGAGCGGATCATCTCCGCCTCTTTGAAGTCGAGCATGACGAGCATGTCGTTGACCAAGGGTGGAAGCCCGGAGCGCTGAGCAAGCAGGTCGAAGACGCGGAACTGCCCCTTTTTATCCATCCGTCGGCCGGACAGGCGAGACGCGCCTGGAAAAGCGGCCATTCCGAACACGGTCCACACGAAGGAGTACCTCGCATCAAAGGCAACGTAGCGATTGAGGAAGGTCTTCCACCGGTAGCAGCCGACGACGTACGCCTTAGCCTCCTTCAGATGCGCGCTGGCCATAATATTCGATCATCAGAGGATTGGGGACATCGCCGGGCCGCTCGGAACGCTGAGGCGTAAGGGGGCCATCACCACGCGATGGGACAAAGTGATTGGTCCGACCTGAAAGGGTGAGAATAATTTTTGACCGGTGTCTATGTTCATAATGATTTCCTGTAGGAACCTTTGCTAGCGAAGGTTCTGGGGGTTGCGGGACTACCGGGCGCGGAGGCCTCCGTCGACCGAGAGTGAGGTTCCCGTGGTGAACGTGGCGGCGTCAGAGCACAGGTAAAGGACCGCGGCGTGTTCCTCGGTGACTTGGTCCAGCGGACCCGCACTCTCGAGGGCAGCGTTGTTGAAGGCGACGTCGAGGCGGCTATAGGTCGCAAGAACGAAGTCGACGGCGGCTCGGACATCTGCATCGCGGGCAACATCGGCCCGAAAGAATGCCGCGCTGCCGCCGCTGCTTGATCTCGGCGACGACTTCAGTTCATTCTTTTTCGCGGCGTCCGGTAAGGACGACCTTTGCACCAGCCTCGGAGAAAGCGAGGGCTGTGGCCTTGCCGATGCCGGACGTGCCCCCGGCTACCAAAGCGACTTTGTTTTCGTAGGAGTCAGTTTTCATGGAGATAGAGAATGGGCGTTTTGCGAGGAGAAAATTATTTTTGGGCCAGCGGCTAGGCTTTCCCGCCGAAGCTGACGTAGTCGTCGAGATCGCTTTTCCCAATGCAAATTCTGTCTTTACGCCTCCAGGGCAGATGACACCGACCTTGATACCACTTGGATGCAGTTCCCTGTCCAAGGCTTGCGCGAATCCGACCTGAGCAAACTTTGTCATGCAATAAACGGATTCCTCCACGTAGACGCCAGCCATCGAGGAGATCATCAAAATAGTGCCCGAAGCCTGGGCCAGCATTATTGGCACAGCATGACGCGTGAAAAGAAACGTTGTGCGCACATTGACGTCCATGAGTTCATCGTATTCCTCGGCGCTGGTATCTACGAGGTTCTTGTAGTTGCCCACTCCGGTGTTGTTGATGAGGATGTCGATGCGGCCAAACACACGGAATTCACGCTTGAGCCACCGTTTGTACAGGTCGTGCCGCTTTCGCGCTCAGGCTCACGGGAAGCGATCGCGAAGATACTCACTCACCGGAACAATCGGCAATTTCTTGACCTCTTGATCGAGAATGTCTTGGCGGCGAGTCAGGGTGAACCAGCCCAAGAAGCTCCACAGATCCCCCTTTCGGTCGTTATGCGTGCATCAGTGTAGAATAGCGAGATCCGCAAAAACGCGGCTGAGCCGCGTCTGATCGAGCAAATCCGACAATTCTCGAGTCGCGAGTCACGGGCAGATCACGAAACAAGCCGCCTTTGACTTACAAGCGGGGCGGCGATAATCACCCCCACCCGGTTCGCGAACGAGCAGGTCTGTTGTCAAAAGCGTGAATACTCACGCAAAACCGCGAAACAAGCGATTTGGCACGAACTCCAAGTTATTTTTGCGCGTGCTGATCTATTCCAATTTTTTATGATCTTTTTTTGCATTTCACAGCACTGCGTGCTATGTTCCGCGAGTTCGTCCGCATTTATAATCCCCAAACCTTCGAAACTAGAAAAAGACAGCTTATGATTGCCATCCCCGAATGGCTGAAGACGAATTCTGATGTCGAGCCGCAGCAGTTTCACCGTCATCGCGAGCCACTGACGCCGGGGTCGCGCGAAAAACTTGCCGAAACAACCGAGGGTACTGGCGCCCATGACCATGATATTCCGATTTTCTGCGCGGGAGGTTGCGGAGAAGTGGTAGGATACCTTCCGAAGGGGCATAAGGTGCTAACTTACAAAGGCAGAGGCTATGAGCATTGGTGTCCAACGTGCGAAGCGGCTGACATTTCCAAGAAGCGTATCGCTGAAGCCAAGGCCTCCTTTACCAGCAAGGACGAGCTTGCCGGGCTAATCAAGCCGGTTCCGGATTTGCGTCGGCTACGCCTCATCCAGGCCGCAACTGTCGCAGTAGTCATCGCCGGCAGTGTCTGTATTGCGATGGGCCGAGTCGTTGGAATTTATTTGGCGGCGTTTGGAACGCTCGCATGGTTCGCCACTTGTTTCGTGCTTTGGACGCTGAAGGATTGACTCCTTCAGCGCATCCAAGAATGCGAGGAGGGTTGCGGTCTCAAAGATGCAAATGGGCGCTCACAGCTGCCATAATGAGGCCATTCCTCCGCGACTCTGCATCGTAGCGCATCTGCATTTAAGGCCGCTGCAGTGGCATTGATTTCCCGGCGCGCCTCCTTATCTTCGTGAAGGAGGCCACCATCCGTGCGCATCGCGCTATTTGCCTGGGATTCGCTCGATTCGGTCTTCGTGGGCGGCGCTGGCGTCCACGTTTCCGAACTGGCCCGCGCATTGACGAGGCTGGATCACGAAGTCCACCTCTTTACACGCCACGTCGCGGGGCAGAAAGATTACGAACAGCAGGACGGCGTCTTCCTGCATCGGTGCACGTTCGATCCTCATCTCGACTTCACGCGCGAGACGTGGAACATGTGTCGTTCGTTCGAGCACCACTTCTTCACCGCGTGCGCGCTGGTCGGGGAGTTTGACGTCGTCCACGCGCACGATTGGCTCACCGCCGAGGTGCTCTCGCTGATTAGGCGAAAGTGCGGCGCCAAACGCATGCTGACGATGCATTCCACAGAATACGGACGCTGCGGCAACAAGATCCATTCCGGTCAAAGCGAGGCCGTTCGGCATCGCGAATGGCAGGGCATCTTCGTCGCCGAACGCGTCATCTGCGTCAGCAAGGCTCTGCAGGACGAGATCGTTTGGCATTACAGCGCGCCTATGGATAAGTGCCGCGTCATCTACAACGGCATCCGACCCGAAGCCTTCGACTTTCCATGTGATCCCGGCGAGATTAAGGCGTCGATCGGCGTCCACCCCATGGCCCCTATGATCCTCTTCGCGGGACGCGTCGTCTATCAGAAGGGCGTGGACATCCTTATCGATGCCATCCCGTATGTGCTCAATCACGTGCCCACGGCCATGTTTGTCTTCGCCGGCGATGGCGAGATGCGCTGGGACCTAGAGAATGCCACAAAAACGCGCGGCCTGGAACACAACACGCGGTGGCTGGGCAAGGTCCCCCGTGAACCGCTGCGGAGCCTCATCAAATCCTGCGACGCTGTGTGTGTGCCCAGCCGCAACGAGCCCTTCGGTATCGTGATCCTGGAGGCATGGTCTGCATACAAGCCCGTGGTCGCGACGGTGATCGGCGGCCCGGGCGAGTTCGTGACGCACGATCGCACCGGGTTCTCCATCAGCCCCAACTCCGATTCCGTGGCCTGGGGCGTCGGCCACATCTTTGCCAACTTTGAGCATGCGCGCGAGATGGGCGAAAACGGACGCCGTGAAGTCGAAAAGCGCTTCACCTGGGACATCATCGCCAAGGAGACGGTCGAGGCGTACGAGGGATGAAGTTTCCTTCATCGAAGGCTTTCGCGTGCGCCGTGGAAAGTCAGACTAAGTCGATTTCAACTCCACTGTGATTAGCATCCCGTCCCGACGGGCCTGTCCTCCCATTATCCATCCGCTTCGCAGCTCTCTAAGCACGTCGTGAGCTTCCTTCGCTTTGCGTCCGGTCTGCTCTTTCCAGCTCTCTTCGGCTCGTCTTTGCAGATAACTGTTGTTGCCATTTTCTGCTTTCGGCTGTGAGTCGACGAACTATTCTCGAGGCATGCTGATTGTTCATGTGCACGTGAAAGTGAAGCCGGATTTTGTTGAGGCTTTCCGGAAGGCGACGGTTGCCAACGCCCAGGCCAGCCGTAAGGAATCAGGGATTGCACGCTTCGACGTCCTTCAACAGTCGGATGATCCCACTCGCTTCGTGCTGGTCGAGGCGTATCGCACTGCTGAAGCTCCTGCGGCGCACAAAGAGACGCGGCACTACAAGACGTGGCGGGACACAGTTGCCGAGATGATGGCTGAACCGCGCCAGAGCGTGAAGTTCACCAACATGGATCCGCCGGATAAACACTACTGACTCGGATGAGTTTCGAGTTCGCAACAGCCGACGGCGCGTGGAAAGGGTCCGTGGGAAGTTGATCGATTACATCGCCGAGACTTCGAGAGAAAATCCGTTTGAGGGTGTGTTCCCATCCTGCCTTTCGGTAGTCGAAAGCTGAGAAAGCTCGAACTGGCCTAGAGAATCTGCCTCGCCTGGAGAAGATGATGGTGAAACAGTGGAACGGATCGCCCGCCAAGCAGTGACAACTCATTGATGACATTTGCCGATTCTCGTGGGGCGAGGGTCTTCCTCGCCTCGTTTCTCGTACTCTTCCTGGAAGTCGCGCTCATTCGCTGGATGCCTGCTTACATCCGGTTGCTCGCGTACTTCTCCAATTTCATCCTTCTGGCCAGCTTCCTCGGCATCGGCGTGGGCTGCCTGCTCGCGCCATCGCGGTGGCGGCTCTTCGCCTGGTTCCCTCTGCTTCAGGCGGTTGTGATCGCCGCGGTCTACGTCTTCCGTCTCGAAGTTGCCGTGCCCACGACAGGCAGCATCTACTTCTCGAGCGGCACAGCGGAGCAGGTCGTTGTCGTCGAGAGCACGATGCTCCTGCCCCTGGTGTTCGTGATCGTGGCGGCGCTGTTTGCCACGCTCGCCCAGCGCATGGGGAAGGAGATGGCCGCCCTTCCGCCGCTCGCCGGGTACACGCTCAACCTGCTCGGCAGCCTGGCAGGCGTGGGCCTCTTTGCGGTGATCTCGTGGCTGCAACTGTCGCCTACGTGGTGGTTCGCCATCGGGTTCGCGGCAGCGATTCCGCTTCTGCTGCTCGCTGAGCCGGGCGCTGCCGCGTCGGCACCGAGGGGCGGCGTCGTGCTTGCGGCCAACATTGCGCTGCTCGCCGTCGCACTGGTCTGTGTGCACGTGCTCGCGCGCGGTTCCCTCTGGTCGCCGTACTACAAGATCACGGTCGGTCGGGAAGGTGCGGATACGGTCGTCGAGGTGAACAACGTCTTTCACCAGTCGATGGCGCCGGTCGACCACAAGGAGTACTTCTACCAGTGGCCATACATGGTGTTCGGGGATACGTTCCAGAACGTGCTCGTGCTCGGTGCGGGCTCAGGGACCGACGTCGCGTCCGCGCTGAGGCATGGCGCGGCGCAGGTCGACGCGGTCGAGATCGATCCGGTGATCGTTCAGCTCGGACGGGAGCACCACCCAGACCGTCCCTACTCCGACCCCCGGGTCACCGCCGTCACCGACGACGCGCGGCATTTTCTGAGGACGACAACGAAGAAGTACGACCTGGTGGTTTTTGCGTTGATCGATTCACTGACCATGCAGTCGAGCTTCTCGGGCGTGCGGCTCGAGAGCTACATGTTCACGGAGCAGTCGTTCCGGGCCGTCAGGGATCGGCTCGCGCCGAACGGACTGCTCGTGGTCTACAACTACTTCCGGGAGCCATGGCTGGTCGACCGTCTGGCAAACATCTCGGCCGCGGCGTTCGGGCAGGAACCGCGGGTGCACGTGCACGAGGCGCGCGCATACCTCGGTGTCCTGATGGCCGGGCCACGGCTTTCGACGCTGACGACCGATCCTGTGATTCCCGAACGGGTCACCGCATACGGCCAGTCCCACGCGCCAAGTCCGGCCCGCATGCACGTGCGCGATGCCGGAATCGAGCCGGCCAGCGACGATTGGCCCTTCCTCTATCTGCGCGATCGTCACATCCCGCGCCACTACCTGGCCGCGCTGGCCCTCATTCTGGCGGTCTCCACAGTGGTCGTTCTCCTGGTCGTCCGGGGGCAGGCGGGTAAGTGGTCGTGGGGATTCTTCCTCCTCGGCGCCGGGTTCATGCTGCTCGAAACGAAATCGATCATTGAGTTCGCGTTGCTGTGGGGATCGACCTGGGTGGTCGCGTCGCTGGCGATCGCCTCGGTGCTTTCAATGGCGCTCGTCGCCAACTACGTGGTGTCGAAAGTCGAGATCACCAGGCCGTGGCTCGTCGGGGGCGTGCTCCTTGCCTTGCTGGTGCTGAACTTCTTCATTCCTGTCGGCACGATCGCGTTCGAGAGCCGGGTCGTCGAGTCGTTTTTCTACGCCGTGCTCATGTTCAGCCCGATCCTGTGCGCCGGACTGCTGTTCGGCTCGGCGATCAAACGCTCAACCTCCCTCCCGCGCGACTACGGCACGAATCTCCTCGGGGCAATGGTCGGCGGAGTCGGTGAGTATCTGTCGCTTGTCACCGGTTTCCGCACACTGCTACTGGTGATCGCGCTTTGCTATGTCGGCGCGATCGCCGCAAGGAGACGCTCGTAGGCAATTTACGCGTCCATTGGGCAAATACGTCCCTTGCTGATCTATAGGAAAGCCGTTGAACATTCTTCACATGCCTTTGCTAAAGATGACGTTTATGAAACGCTCGATTGCTCGGGCAGGCAAAAGGGGAAGGGAGAAGCTAACTTCTATATCCTAAGGACTTCCTATAGCATGAGCGGGACATGGCGCGTGAAGGACGGGCGTCTTGAGATTAAGGTGGAAACATCTAGTCCTAGTGTTCCAAACATCATCCCGACCGGTCATACGGGACATGTCGAGATCCTTGGTGTCGCTGAATAATGGTTTTCGCTGCTGCAGGTGTGCGAATTCGAACAAGATTGTGCTTCGCATCAGTAACGCCGCGCATTGCGGTTGGTATCGCACCGGATGCGAGGGGAATCTGCGGTTCGGGATGGACGGGGCGAGCAGTAGAGGGGTCGCGTGGAGGGTCGGCACTGGTTACGGCAAATAGCAGTTGGTGGACATTCGGCGGAGATCATCCGGAGGATCTGCTCGACGCTCCGTTTGACGCCTACGCCGCATCGCTGGTCGGTAAGGCAAATCCAAATCGCGGAGTTGTCGAGCGGCAATAGGCGCTCTCTCGACCCATCCGGCATACTTCAAAGCGTCTTTTCTCATGATTCAGAAGATCGTCTCAGGGGGTCAAACCGACGCCGATCGAACGGCGCTGCATCAAACAATCTCCTTGCGCAAGCGGGTCCGGGCTGAAATATTCGGATCTTCCCATGCATTACCCCATGCCCCCATCCGCTCAGGAAGAGGCCCGGGAGAGCACTTTGAGCTGGTTCATCCGCGCGCTGAACGGTCTGGAGCCCAAGGAGCGGCGCGAGCTGCTGAGGCAGATCCCTCGGGAACTCCGACTGACATGCCGTTGCGGGGGAACACCGGGTGTCCCGCCATAACCCGGAGCCCGGCCCAGAACGCTAAACAGTAAGGGGAGGGCTTCGATGAAGTTCCAGAGGTCTGCGCCTCGCGTGCTCATCTTCTCGGTCGTGGTGGTCGTCATCGGGATAGCCGTGCTGTCGAACCGGCTGTTCAGCGGGCTGACCTCCGCAGTCGAGCAGGACCAGTTCGAGCTGATACGTGCCCTCTGGAGCTTCAACCTCACGGCGGCCGAGAACCGCGCCCTGGAACGGGCCGAGATGATAGCGGCCCTGCCCG
>JAXIPG010000127.1:0-22699 GCA_045403045.1 Terrimicrobiaceae bacterium | reverse complement strand
GGAAGCGGCCCAGAGCCGCGCCCAAGGGGGACCAGAGGCGCTGGCCCGGCTCTGCGAACGCTACTGGCCGCCCTTGTACGCCTTCGCCCGTCACCGCGGGCATGGCCCCGAAGACGCCCAGGATCTCGTGCAAGGGTTCTTCAAGCACCTGATTGAAAGCCGGGCGTTGGGCACGATCGACCAAGCCAAGGGGCGATTCCGCTCGTTTTTGTTAGCTTCCTTTCAGAACTTTATTGCCATGGAGCAACGCCACGCCGGGGCCGAAAAGCGGGGCGGGCGCGCCGAGTTGGTCCGGATCGACTGGCATGAGGCCGAGATTCGGCTTGGCTTTGAGCCGGAAGACCGACTGACGCCGGAAACGCTGTACGACGCGCGCTGCGCCCTGGAGTTGCTTGGGCGCGCCACGCGGCGCTTGGAACGGGAACAGGCCCAGGCCGCGCGGGGCAATGCTCAAGCCTTCCGCACCCTGCGCCCCTTTTTGGGCGATGAGGGCGCCCGAGCCGGCCTGAGCTATGAAGCGGCGGCGCAGGCGCTCAACGTTTGGGCTACCGGCCTTGAAAACGCTGATCCACCGGCTGCGCCGCCGTCACGCGCAGTTGCTGCGCGAGGAGGTGGCCCAGACCGTGCTTGACCCCAATGACGTCGAGGCCGAGGTGCACGCCCTGTGCGAGGCGCTGGTGCAGGCCGAAGGACGGGTCCGGACGTAATTTGAGCCGCGGCAACCCCAGGCCGGACGCAGCACATGGAACCCGATACACCCATTGAAGCATTAGCGGGCCAAAGACCGCGCTGCTGTCCGACCTGCGGCACGCCTTACCCCGGTGGCGACGGTGGGCTAGGCTGTCCCGTATGCCAGTTTCGGCGGCTCCTGGAGCCCGAAGCCGCGGGGGACGATGAGGGCCGGTTTGACCACTACGAACTGGCGCCAGCCAAGGACGGCGCCTTCGACGAGTTGGGCCGTGGCGCGATGGGCATCACCTACAAAGCCTTCGACACGGTCTTGGAACATGCCGTTGCCCTCAAGGTGATTGACGCTCGCATCGCGTCTCACCCCGAAGCGCGGGAACGTTTCCTGCGCGAAGCCAGGGCCGCCGCGCGGCTTCGGCACCCGAACGTCGCCTCGGTCTTTTACTACGGGGTGCGCAAGAGCGACCGGAAATGCTTCTACGCGATGGAACTGGTGGAGGGCGAAACGTTGGAGGCGCGCCTGCGGCGTGCCGGGCCCCTGCCGACGGTCCTGGCTTTAGAAGTAATTGCGCAAGTCGCCAGGGCGCTGGCCGCGGTCGAAGCCCAAGGCTTGGTGCACCGCGATCTGAAGCCCTCCAACCTGATGTTGGCCCTCGGGCCGGAGCTCACCGTGAAGCTCATCGATTTTGGCTTGGCTCAGGCGGCGGTCGCCGACGAGGCTGACCTCACCCACGGGGGGTTTGTCGGTACGCCTGCCTTTGCCAGCCCCGAACAATGCGCCGGTGGCGAAGTCGATGTCCGTTCGGACTTGTACTCGCTGGGCGTGATGCTCTGGGAGATGGTGACAGGCCACGGGCCGTTCAGGGGCTCCCCTGCTGAGCTGATGCATCAGCATCAGCACGCACCGTTACCGCTCGACCAACTCGAAGGTGTCCCGCAGCCGGTCGCTGTTCTCATTGAGGCGCTCCTCGAGAAAGATCCCAGGAGGCGTTTTCAGACCCCAGCCGAACTTCTGAAGGTAATGCCAGCGATAACGGATGCTATCGACGGAGGGCATACAATCACGTATCAAAGCCTGCGACAGATATCCGCTGGCGATTCCTACGGCGTAACTCGCAAGCCGCCGACAAGACTGGGACCGGAGAAGATTTCAGTAGCCAGATTGCCAATTACAGGAAGCGATGTTTTTGGTCGAGAAGAGGATATTGCATTCCTAAACGATGCATGGGAAAATCCGCATGTAAATGTCGCGACAATAGTTGCCTGGGCTGGTGTCGGGAAGTCCACGCTCGTCAACCATTGGCTTCGAGGAATGGCTGCTGAACATTATCGTTCTGCGCAGCTCGTTTTTGGGTGGTCCTTCTACAGGCAGGGCAGCAGTGGGGATACTTCATCCGCAGATGAGTTTCTTGACGCTGCTCTCCATTGGTTCGGTGAGTCAGATCCGCGGATCGGAACGGCGTGGGAAAAAGGCGAAAGATTGGCGAAACTCATTGCGCATCGTCGAACCTTGTTGGTTCTGGATGGCCTGGAGCCGCTCCAAAATCCGCCTGGTTCACAAGAGGGACGGTTACGTGAGCCTTCCCTCCAGGCGCTTCTGCGTGAGCTCGCTGCTTTCAATACAGGGCTTTGCGTGATTACCACGCGGATGCCGGTCGCCGATATTATAGATCACGAGCGCACCTCGGCCCCGCGTCGTGACCTGGAACAACTTTCCAGCGATGCCGGTGCGAAACTGCTCCGAGCGCTTGGCGTTAAGGGACATGAGGTCGAGTTGCGAACTACCAGCGACGAGTTCAGCGGCCATTGTCTTGCTCTAACGCTGTTGGGCAGCTACCTAACCGACGCGTACAATGGAGATATTCGTTGCCGCAAAGAAGTGTCTGAACGCCTTACTCACGACGTACGCCAGGGAGTCCATGCCCGAAAAGTAATGGAATCCTACCAAACTTGGTTTGGAGAGGGTCCTGAGGTGTCAGTTCTCCGCATGTTAGGTCTATTCGATCGGCCTGCTGACGAAAAGGCACTTCGAGCCATTTTAAAACCACCTATTATCCACGCCCTTACAGAATCATTGACTGATTTGAGCCCGATCGGGTGGCGAACGATTCTCGCCAAGTTGAGAAGGGCGAGCCTCCTCGGGCGCGAAGATCCAAACAATCCTGGGCATCTGGATGCGCATCCTCTGGTTCGTGAATACTTTGGCGAACAGCTTCGGAGTCAACGAACCGAGGCTTGGAGGGAATCCAATAGACGGCTCTATGATTACTATCGAACGCTTGCGCCTGAGCTGCCATATAGTTTCAGGGAGATGGAGCCACTGTTCTTGGCAGTAATCTGCGGCTGCAATGCCGGCCTTTTTCGCGAAGTGCTCCATGACGTTTACATTCGGCGGATTCAGCGAGGAAATGCCTTCTTTGCTGCTAATGTCCTCGGAGCCAGGGGAGCGTTGCTATCGGCCTTAGCGCATTTCTTCGAGCAGGCAGGCTGGGGTTCACCTTTGCAAATGGGTGTCGAGGAGCAGAGTCTTACTGAGGAAGATCAGCTCTTCGTCCTGATGCAGGCTGGGCTATATCTAACGGCTACGCGAGGATTTGCAGCGCCCGAGGTGCGAACTTGCTACGAACGCGCGGAGCCGCTGTGTAATTCACTTAATCGTCCCATGCTCCTGTATGTGGCATTGTTGGGTCAGTGGCGGTATTCCCTTAACACTGACAAGCTGACTGCAACGATGCAGATTGCCAAGCGAGTCAACTCGCTGGCACAGGAACAGAATAACTCGGCGCTAATGATAGGAGCCTACCACATATCGGCCGTAACGCTCTACTTTTTGGGTGATTTCGAGTCCGCCCGACAGTACGCTATGCGCGGCGTTCAGATCTGGCCCTCAGGAGGAGTTCGCTCGCCGGTCGAAGATCTTGAAACACCCGCCGTCACTTGTCTGTGTCTTGAGGCCCTATTGGACTGGCATATCGGAGAGCTCGCCTCTTGCCACACGGCCATCGCGAAAGCGACCTCACTGGCAAAAGAGCTGAATGATATGTACGCGTTAGTCATGGCACTCTGGTATGCAGCGGTGCTCGCCCACTTTGAGAGCAAGCCTGCCGAATTGGATCGCTTGGCGTCGGATTTAATTGAACTGTCAACGCGTCAGAATTTTCCGTATTGGCTGGCTGTCGGAGCCATTTTCCAAGGATGGGCGCGCAGCGCTTCCGGTGATACAGCGGAAGGCATCTCATGGATCGAGGATGGAATACGAGACTATCGAGCAACCGGTTCGATGCTGGCCATGCCATACTATCTGGCGTTGAAGGCTGACGCTTTGCACATTGCAGATCGAACCTCTGAGGCGCTTCAGGCGATAAAGGAAGCAAGGGCCGCGTCCGAAAGATCTGAAGAGCACTGGTGGTGTGCCGAACTGCACCGACTCCGCGGCGTGTTTCTGGCGAGGCTGGGTGCCGACGAGGCCCACATTGAGGAAGCGTTCTGCGAAGCTATCAGCACCGCAAAGCAGCAGAAGTCGACTTCACTGGCGGCACGCGCGGAAGCAACCTACGCAGAATACCGCTGCCAAAAAGGGAAGGCAATCCACAATTCAAAACGTCTACTCCCTTAGCAATCGGCGCCGAAGCCTTTCCAATTCATCTTCCGCGGGAACCTTTGACTTGGATTTTTCGAGTTGAGCCATCACCGAGATCGCTTCCTTGTTCAACGCCGCAAGCCGCTGGGCGAGCACTCTCGCGGTCGCTATCAGGAACTTGGTTGCCCATCGATCGCCACGTTCGAACCCGGCATTAAGGGCGCTGTATGGCAGCTCAGCGAGATGGGTATCCGTAAGCGCGATGCACGTGGCGCTGCGCGGCTCATCGGTCAATGGACCCATTTCACCAAGAATCGCTCCGGGCCCAAGCATCGCGAGCGTGTGTGGAGGTTGATCCGAACTTTCGATTTGTATCTGCACTTCGCCCGAGACCAACAGGTACACCGCGGTGCACGCGTCTCCTTGCCGGAACAATGTTTCCCCGCTCTTGAGGTCGATTGTGCCGGGCAGTTCGAAAAACCATTCGCCCGCGCTCTGGAGTGCATCTCCGCTCATCGGCATCGTGAAATCGGTTACGCGCCGGAGAGAGCCGTGACAGCTACCAATCTCGACCTCGGCATTCTTACGGTCGCAAGCCATAGGCGGGAAAAGATCGGGTTTCAAAGTGCAAAACAGGTCGAGCTTGATTTCTCTTCAGTTTCCGCGCGGTATCGGGCCGCTCCCCGTTGGGCGGCTTCTTTAAATCTTGTGTGTGACGTCGTGCTCATGATTGGGTTCATCTAGTTACAAAGGCATTGGAAGCGCCGAGTTTCAGAGTCCCTCGGAAAATTGTTGGTCGTTCGGGACGGCCGCGGCGCGCGAGAACGCCAAGAAACTTGAAGTCTGGTCTTGCCGGCTAGCACTTCCCCTTGCCGGGTGTGCAGGGGACTTTAACCCCCAAGTACATGCGCCCTGCCGAGCGCACCAACATCCCAGTTTCATTCGGAGTCCGCAAGTTTTCGACACGAGTCGCGCGGGCTTCGCTGGAACGAGTAGAGTAGGCGGGAAGCGACGGATTGAGAAGCCGTGCGGCTAATGACCGTCTGCTCCCCGCCCCGCATCAAACCGTGCATGCGGTTTTCCCGCACACGGCTTTCCGGGTCCCATTCGTTCGTTTGGCCTTCGAACAAGCAACTCCTTCGCTTGCGCGACGGCCTCGCGACGCTTCATGCCAGCGGCAAAGAGCGGGACCGCCGCGTTCTCGGCGGCCGTGAGCGCGGGCAGCAGACTGTATTGCTGGAAGACGAATCCGAGGTTTTTCCAGCGCCGCGACTTTTTGACCGACGAGAGGGATCAGAATCCGCTCGCCCGTGACGGGATTTTCGAGCATTTCACCAGTCGTGGTCATGGTCGTCCTTTCTCGATTAACGCCCCAAGAGGCCATCAATCTCACGCATCTGTTCCGCAGCCAGCGGCCCGTGGTGCAAGGCGGCGCAGTTTTCTTCGACCTGCTCGATGGTTTTGAAACCGGGAATCGGTAGCGTCTGCTGGCTTCTTGCCCAGAGCCAGGCCAACGCTCCCTGGGCCAGCGTGCGGCCTTCGCTGGTGAGGATATCGCGCACGGCTTCGAGCTTTTTCAACCAGAGCGGGTTGGGTTGGCCGCTTTTGAAATAGCCCATCCACTCAGGGCTGTGTCTACCGCGCACATCATCCATGGGCAAGGTTGCCCCGGTACTGAATTTGCCCGTCAGCAGGCCCAGCCAGCGGCCCGCGATTGATGCTTGCAAGGTTGAACTCCTCAGACGGCAACGAGTGCCGGATTATCGTCCAGCACATTGATCTGGTGCTGGATCGCCACGCAGTTTGGCCTTTCGGCAAAAACGCCGGCGCGTTCGGGAGAATCCGTGCTCCACCCATAGGCGCGAATTTTGCCTGCCGCCACCAGGGTTTCCAGCGTATCGGCCACTTCTCTCGCCTGTTCAGCCGGATAATCACTCCAGTGGAATTGGTAGAGGTCGATATACTCCGTGTCCAAACGCCGTAGCGACGCTTCACACGCCTGGCGGATATAGTCCGGGGCCGCACTGCTCCCCGTGATTTGTTTGGTAGTTTCATCGAACTGGTTGCTAAATTTGGTGGCGATGACAACTTCCTGACGGCGGCCTGCCAACGCACGGGCCAACACCCGCTCACTATGGCCGGCCCCATACACATCGGCGGTATCAAAAAAATTGACACCCAACTCCAGCGCCCGGTGGACGGCGCGGATCGACTCCTCATCATCGACTTTGCCCCAGCCCACAGGGGTTTCGCCCGCCCAAAACGGCCCCCCAATGGCCCAACAGCCCATGCCGAGCGCACTGACCTGAATGCCCGATCTTCCCAATTCGCGGTAAAATGTGGTGTTCATGTTAGATTCTCAAATTGGCGGGATATTATGGTTCGTATCCTTCATTAGTTGGCAGGCATTTTGCAGCTTAGCGAACCGTTCCGTTGCTGGACGGGCAAGAGTCCGAGTAGTCGTTACCATTGAGCAAGAGAGACGGATCATCTGTGCGCCTGGCGGCGGTCGAAACCGTCTGAGTACTTTGGATGCTCTACGAATGTTAGACATGGATGGTTGGTGAGAATCAAAATGGAGCATCTGCTGATCTTCGTAAATGGAACTAAAGATCCAATCCGAGCCGGGCTGAGTACTGCTACCCTGCGGGTCACTCCGAGCTCACGCTCATATTACCCGCCCATACAACCGAGGATCGTCGGTTCAATCTACCGTTACCGGTGCCGTCGAGTTATGACTACGACTCCACTTCGAGCAACAGCTCGGTGATTTTAACGCGCGGCAGAAGGGCGTACGCTTGCCGTATCAATTGATCGGCTTCTTCGGGTACCGCTCTTGCCAGTGGAGTGATTTTTGATCCGGAGACGGTGATGATCACGTCGGGCAATTCACCCGACTGCGCAATGCGGCCGACGGTTTCAAGCTGCTGTTCGAGTCGGCACAGCCGGTCCTTGAGATAGGCTTCGCAGTCGGTAGCAACGGCTAGCGACAACCGGTTTGCTAGGCGGCTCCCGAGTTGCTTGCTCCGAGCGAATGGCACGTCATTGACGGGCGAAATGCTGCGGCCTACCTGATGAAGCTCCCGGTGCCGCCTACGGTCATCGTTGCTCCCAACGACGTGGCGGCCATCGGCGCCATCACCAAGCTCAAAGAACTCAAATACCGCGTGCCCGAGGACGTGGCTGTGGTTGGCTACGGCAACATTGCAATCGCCGAGTGGTACGATCCGACGCTTACGACAATCGACCAACCGCACTACGAGATGGGCCAGGGGCGATGCAGGCGATTCTTAAGCACCTCCAGAGCCCGCGTGCCCCCGCGGAAATGCTGTGGCTAAATTTCCGTGTAAATGGGGTGAAGAAACGCGTTTCGTCGCCGTTATTGCCGCCTTTAAGGGCGCAGATAAATCCTTCTCAAGCCTGTGCTGCCTACGTGTCCGAGGCGAGCGCGACAGTCACATCGTGCTTCGACCCCGTGCGCAGATCGTAGCACTGTAAGCACCGCCTGCGCCTAGAGCAGATGCCGAAAGAAATTTCCAAATGGCCGAGGCGAGGGGTCTCTGGCTGTGTTGCGTCGGTAGGTCAAGCCTTGGTGGGAAGAAAGGTCCCCCCTTTCTTGGGATTGACCTGCCTCCGCGCCTTGCCGGAGACCCCTGAAGGGGATGATGGGGGCCCCTTCTCCCCATCAACGCTGCCACCATTTCGGAAATTTATTTCGGCACTTGCTCTAACTCGCTCCTGCGTCCCCGTTTCCGCAGCCCACCCAGTCAGGAGTGACGAAAGATCGCCAAAGGCTGCACAAATTGTGACACGGCTGCACAAGCAAGAACGGATTGATCGGAAGGCGGAGCAGCAGATTCGTCGCGTTTACTGGGAAAGTCTGCTCGGATCGGCAGCGAAAGGAATCTTCGGCACGCCTAATGCTGCTTGTTCACGCCGAACCGGTCACAATCAAGAGCATCGAGCGGGCAATCGTCGATCGTGGCTGGGCTGAAGGCTGGATCGTGCCCGAGGCGCCGGCGAAACGCACCGGCAGGCGCGTCGCCATCGTCGGCAGCGGCCCGGCCGGGATGGCCGCCGCGCAGCAACCAATCGCGTGGGACATGAGGTGGCCGTGTTCGAGCGCGACGACGAGATCGGCGGGTTGATGGTGTACGGCATTTACGCGTCGCAAACGCGCCGAAGAAGCGCGCCGGCAAGCCGAGGCTCTTAAAGCCGCCCAATACGCCGTGACGCGTACGCTCGCCGAGGCGCGGCATCTGCACGAGGCGGCGGGAAAAATCGTGCGCGCCATTTGCGAGAGCGCCGGATGGGATTTCGGCGATCTATGGTGCGTGGATGCCGGGCCGGCGTGCTGCGCTGCGTGGACATGTGGCATTTGCCGGAGCTGGACGTCGCGGAATTTGCCGAAGCGACACGTGCGATCACATTCGCTCTCGGCGTCGGCTTGCCGGGCCGCGTGTGGGCCAGCGGCCAGCCCGCGTGGATTACGGACGTGGTAGCCGACACCAATTTTCCGCGGGCCGCATTTGCTGCCAAAGACGGGCTGCACGCGGCGTTCGCGTCCCCGATTCCGCTCGGCGGCGAAATCATCGGCGTGATGGAGTTTTTCAGCCGTTGCGTGCGTGAGCCGGATGACGATCTGCTTTCGATGATGGTCGCGCTCGGCAGCCAGATCGGCCAGTTCATCGAGCGCAACCGCATCGCCGATCAGCTCGCGCGCTACGCCGATGAACTGCACGCGAAGAACGCGCAGCTCGAAGCCGACCTCGGCATGGCGCGCGACATCCAACAGGTGTTTCTCACCCAAACGTATCCAAGCTTTCCGCCCGGCGTGGCGCCCGAGGAAAGCTGGTTGCGTTTCTGCCATTGCTATAGGCCAGCGCAGAGTGTGGGGAGCGATTTCTTTTGTGTGCTGCCGCTTTCGGACAACGAGGCGGGCGTCTTCATTTGCGACGTGATCGGGCACGGGCTGCGCGCCGCGCTGGTGACAGCGATCGTGCGCGGGCTCGTCGAAGAGCTCACACTCGTCGCGACCGACCCGGGCCGGTTTGTGACTCAGATCAACCGCAGCCTGCGCGCGATCTTCCGACAAACGGAAACTCCGATGCTGGCATCCGCGTTTTACCTTGTCGTCAACATTGACAATGGCCAGATGGCTTACGCGAATGCGGGCCATCCACCGCCGTTCCACGTGCGGCGCGGGGCGGGCGTCGTGGAAGCGTTGGGCTTCGACGAAGGCCACGGACCAGTGCTCGGGATTTTCGAAGATGCGGAGTATTGCACGGGCTACTGCGCGACTGCCGCGCAGGATCTGGTCGTGCTCTTCACCGACGGCTTGTTCGAAGTCGAGATCGCAAATGGCGAATACTACGGCCAGGAGCGGCTGCTGGCCGCGGTGCGCGACCGGATGCGCCTTCCCGCCGGGGAACTCTTCGCCGAGGTGCTCGCGGAAGTTCAGGAGCGCTGTGTGTCGCTCGAATTCGAGGACGACGTGTGTCTCGTGGGCATGGAAGTCGTGCGCACGGGCCTGGCTGACGCCAGCCGGAGAGAAACACGGCATCGATCCGGCCAGGCGTCACATGTACGCGTGGCCGGAAGTGTTCTTACCCGGCGGTGGATGGCGCGGCTACGACCCGACACATGGGCTTGCCGTGGCCGACTTGCACGTCGCCGTCGCATCTTGCTGGGAGCCGGTTGGCGCCGCGCCAATCAGCGGTGCCTTTTGCAGCAATGGCGCCTCTTCGACGATGGACGTGCACATTGAGATCTTGTGAAGCGTGTCCATGAATTCCCGGCGCGCGTTATGGCGATACGCTAGTTCGACAAAGAAAACCGGCGCAACTGAGGCGAGCGACACGGGAACTCCGAGAGCCGAAAATGCTTGCGATTTTTTTGCAAAGCTTTGCGAGCCTTGACTACGCTGCGCGAGACATGCTCTCCGACGACGGCTCTTCAGGAAACGCCGTTCCCGACAAGCAAACCGCTTACCTGACCGAGGTGCGAAACGTCCGGTCGGCACGCGAAACGCCAAGCCTCGGCGCGCGCTTCCTCAGTAAGCGGCTACGCTCCACGCAAGAATTCGCAGCCACGGACGCCCTTCCATACAACGCCTATTTCAGGCTCTCAACGATGGTTGTAATGTTGTAGCGGACCATGTCGGGATAGGTGGACGCTTCCTTGTCTCCCAATCCGTCTGCGTAGAGTTCCCCGCCCACCTTCGCTCCGGTTTCTTTTGTGATTTCCGCGACCACTTTCGGATTTTCGATGCTCTCGAAGAAGACAGCCTTCACGCTCTCGCTTTTGATCGTGTCGATGAGCTCAGCGATCTTCTTTGAAGAAGGTTCGTCTTGGGTGCTCACGCCCTCGATCGCATAGATCTTGAAGCCGAAATCGCGGGCGAAATACTGGAAGGCATCGTGCGAGGTGACCAGCTTGCGCTTCTCGCGCGGGAGCTTGGAAACTTCCCGCTTCGCCCAGGCCTTCAGCTCCTTGAGCTTGGTAAGGTAGGCGGCGGCATTTTTTTCGTAGGTCGCTTTGTTGGCGGGATCAGCTTCGACGAAGCGCTTTTCCACGACAGCCGTCGCTTTCATCACATTGTCGATGCTGTGCCACCAATGCGGGTCTTCCACCGTTTGGCCATCCTCCTCGAGTTTGAGGGAGGCAAAGGCCGCGCCCGTGTCCACAAACTTCCCCGCGCCGCCCGCGGATTGCTCGAGCTTCGTGAGGTACCCCTCGATGTGCTTGCCGGTAAACAGAACGAGATCGGCCTTGGCGATTTGTTTCACGTCCTCCGGCGTCGGCTGAAACTCGTGCGGGTCGACACCCGGCTTGATGAGGGGGATGATTCGGACCTTGTCGCCACCGACATTCTTCGCGATGTCGGTAGTGATGGTGGAGAGCGAGGCTACCGTGAGGTCCGCCCGTGCGCCCACGAGCGAGGTCATTGAAAGGGCGAGTATGGCAATGAGATGTTTCATAGTGATAACGGAGTATCAGTATCACTTGCTTGTTGTTGCGCAAGGGCGATATTGATCGAGTTTCGGAGTGCGACTCTGGGCTCGCTTGCCCGACGGACGGTTTCGCGACACCGGATTTTCGCAATAATGCTCCTAAATCTTTTCTCTCTCGTTTTTGCCGCGACGGTCATTTCCTCACCGGTCGGCGTCGCTGAGCCCGCCGCCACGTCTCCACTCTCGGAGGTTCCCAGCCCGCCCACACCGACGCCTACGCCGGCCCCTCTGCGGCCGAGGCCCCGCACAAATTCACAGAAGGAGATGCCTCGTCCCGCAAGAGATGTCGAGTGAGAAGTAAATACATCGATGTCCGCGCGAGATTGCAGGATTTGACCGCGGCCTCACTCTCGGCTAATCCAGCCGTCAGACAACCCTTGGATATGAGCAATTGGTCTGACTATTTGGCCGCGCATGCCTGACGTCGTTTCAATTCCTAATGCTCGTTTGTTCTCTGCATGCTCAAAGAAGTCGAAATTGTCAACAAGCTCGGGTTGCACGCGCGACCGGCGGCGCTGTTTGTCCGGTGCGTGATCAGCTTCAAGAGCACTATCACGATTTGGAAAGGCGAGGAGAAGTTCTCGGCCGCCAGCCTACTGGAAGTGCTTACTGCCAATTTGGATTGCGGCGCCCGTGTCGTCCTCGAAGCGATCGGACCCGATGAGCAAGAGGCAATTAATGAGCTTGAAGCGTTGCTCCTGCGTTTTCGCGATGAAGAAGTGGGGCTTAGGGAAAATTGAGGCATACAAGCACTTAATTCGTATGTATGGAGAGCGTAAAATTCCGGGGGCAAAATGCAGTAGGGTGTTCGGATGAACCCTTCCCGTCGCTGGTATCCGGCCTTCCACAGCAAACTGAACCGGAGACCGTGTGACCCGGATTGCGCCCGGTTTTTTACGCTCTCGATTCATTTCAAGAGCGGAACGAAGCCCGCCTGTTTGAAGTGGTAATCGGTGGTGAACGCATCACGAACACGCAACTCGCGCATAGTGCCGAAGCTGACGCAGTCGGTGAACGACCACTCCTTGTCCGCGTATTTGCGGAACAAGGCGCAGGCGGCGTGAAAGCGCTCCGGGCCGATCCATTCCAACCGTAGGGCCTCGCTGCGTTCGACCGTGTCGAGAAAGTCCACTGCCGCGTTGTGGCTGTGGCGCACCAGCAAGAGGGTGACGGTCTCGTCCACCACGTATTCGGTGGTTAGGAATGGGCGGCGTTTGCGGGCCAATTCCTTCTGAAGCCGGATGGCGGCCGCGTGGTGTTCGTCGCCCGCGTCCCACAAGGCGAGAAAGCCGGCGCTGTCCATGAAGACCTCAGCGGCGGCCATAGAGGATGCTATCGATGTCTGCGTGTTGGGTTTTGCCCTTGGGGCTGGGTTTGGCACGGCGGCCGATACCCAGGAAAGGATCGTCGAGCAAGTCGGCTGGGGGCGCAGCGGTCAAAGGTTCCAGGCGTGCGGCGGCCTTACCCCGGTGCGACAACAAGATCCGTTCGCCTTTGGCGATGCGGCGCAGCACCCCCTTGGCATTTTTTCGAAATTCGAGCATGGTCACGGTTTTCATGTGGTTGAAGTTTACGTTGAACTTGAAGTTTTATCAATGCTGGAGAGGAACGCGGTGAGCAGCTCCACGTCGTTGAGCGACACCACGGCGCGCACTTCCGCGCGAACCCCCGCACTGATTTCAGTCACTTTGCCGAAAGACCGAGAGGCAGGAAAGTGCGTTTCCAGTATCGCAGGCTGTCGTATTGGGTTTGTTTTCGACCTTCATGTGTGGTACGCTGCGCTCCATCAAGGGCTATATGATGATCGATTTCAAAAACCTGATTGTAGGGAGGCATGAATCTAAAGTCCTATTCACATGGAACCTTGAAAATGGTGGCGCCGTTCTTGGGGCATTTTTAGGAATCAAAGACGGAATCGAAACCATCCTCGCCAGAGACGGAATCACCCCTGCGTTGCGTACTGTCCTCGAAGAGTTTCGCGCAATCGCAGCAGAGAACAATTGGGACTTCGCGGCCCTCAGAGGCGCCACTGGTTAGTTCGCCTCAATTTATTCCTTATGGCTCGGAAATCTTCATCCAAATTGTGATGGCGACGCCCTTGACCTTGCCGTTCGCGTGGGATGTGAGCTGATTTGCGACGCCACCGCCGATACCCCGGCGCTCGTCACCCTCAAGCCCCGGGCACGATGCGTTGCAATCCCTCCGCCCGGAGAGCTTCCACTTCGAGCCGCAGTTGACAGTCACCGAGTTTGAGGACGGTCGAGGGAACAAAGCCAAATCTCAAGAAGATCAAGGAGTACGTCGATCGCTCACTGATGCTGGTGACCGCGCTGGCACCCGTGATCGGATACGACAAGTCCTCAAATCGCACCACGCGATGGATAATGACCTCACCCTGAAAGCGGCGGCCCTTGATCTCGGTTTCGTCACGGAAGAGGAGTTTGACCGGGTGGTCGATCCGACAAAGATGACCAAACCCTACGTCGCAGCAGCTCAATAACCAACCCATAAATACCATGACCACCCCCATCTTGCCGGCGAGCCATTCTGATGTCGTTCTTGTCGGGCCGGGCATCATGAGCGCGACGCTGGCCGTGATCCTAAAAGAACTTGATCCCAGCCTGAAAATAGAGACGGATCCCACCTAAAGCTGCTTGATGGATCAGGGCGGGTCGTAACGACGCCAACCTCCAAAAAGCGATCTCCCATCAGACCCCTTGTATGAATTGCGCTCAAGCCCTTGTCCGGATGCTGGAAAATCTGGGTGTCACCCATGTGTTTGGTATTCCAGGGGCAAAAAATCGATGCTGTTTTCATTGCCCTGCTTGATTCCAAAATCGGGCTGGTCGTATGCCGAATCATATTAAGGGGGGCACACTTCACCCCTTTGTTGCTTAATCTCGGTGACTTTTGGGAGGATTCACCATGCCAAGCGTTAGGGCACTACCGCCATTGATAACGCACGCATATTTCTTACCTGCTGTTGTGCGGGCGATGTAGTAGAATGTTATCTCATCTGTGAGGAATACCGCGAATCGCTTTGGAAAGTCCGTCAGAGCTTCGTTATAAGGGCGTGCGACACATAAAGGATTAGAGCGCAGCCCAGAAGGACCAGCAGCCCCGCAAGTGCGATGTCGATTCGCGATCCTGTTCCCGGGCGCAGGTCTTCGCGGTCGATATTCTTCGCGGTCATCACAAAGCGAGCAGCTGCAATGCCGACCATCGCAGTGCCGAGAACGATAAGCGCCAGTCCCGCTATGTTGCCGAATTTCTGGCCTGGCAACGACAGAGTGCGACCTGCTGAGGACGGAGTGGCAAGCTCCAGGAATAGGTCGAACTTTTCCACGAGGAATCCGAAGGCCATAACGGCGATGGCCGTGCGCACCCGGGCGAGAAATGTACGCTCGTTTGCCGAATGGTCGCCAAAATTTCTAATCATGCGCAAGCATTCTGTAGGATATCCTTCCGAGGCATAAGTGAACAGTGGCCCATTTGGGGACGATTTGGAAGCCAGAATTACCGGTCGCCGCGCTCCGTCATGCTCCTGCTTGCTGATAACAAAAGGACGAGCTCCGCTTGTTGTTATGCTGCACGAAATTAGGAGGCTGCGGAAAGTAAGGCCTCGCATGCTGTACTTAATAGGAGACTCAGCACACCAAATTGTACTTAATTCGGAGACTCCGCACGATATGAGAATGGTCCTCCACGAGAGTGATTCGCCGACCGCTCAAAGAAAGCGTAGACTCATTGGGTACCATGCTGAGGTGGTCGGATCTGCCGACCAATCTGGAGACTCCCTTCGATCAGGTTGACACGTTTCTCACTCCGACGGAGCTGTTCTACATACGCAGTCATTTCCAGGCCCCGCAGTTAGATCTCGCCTCTTACCAACTGCGTATCGATGGTGCGGTCAGGAATCCGTTTTCTCTGAGCTACAAGGAATTGCGAGACATGCCCTCCGAGACGCGGGTCGCCACTTTGGAGTGCGCAGGCAATGGTCGCGTCTTTCTTATCCCACAGGTTGAGGGAGCACAGTGGGAGCTCGGCGCAGTCGGCAATGCAGAATGGACCGGGGTGCCTCTGGGAGCTTTGCTGGAGCGCGCTGGCATGGAAGAAGATGCTTGTGAGATCGTGCTCGAAGGCGCTGATCAGGGAACGCCGAACATAGAGCCTAAACCTCCCGGTCCGATCTCCTATGCCCGTAGTTTGCCCCCGCGAAGCTCACTCCCGTCAGCCCCAGCGAAACCTCCCACAGCCGCCGCGCAACCGCCTCATCCCGCGCCGGCTTCGGAACCGGCACAAGGACCGGATCTCCCTTCAGTTCAAACATCCTATCCGGCGCATAATACCTTCCCTGAGCCGCATCCATCGCCGTCGCCGCACGCAGCGTCGGCAGCGCTCCATGAGCCGCATCCTGCGACATGAACGAAGCCATAATCTTCTCGATCGGATTCAGTAGTCCGCTCCGGCCCCCGACTACTTACTGAAAAATTTGCCGTATCTGCTTAACGCCGTGGTACATCGTTTATTTTCATCAGTATTTAGGTCTCAAAAACTCGGGTAGCGAAGAACCGCAAAAGCCAACGGAAGCTAGTCAGAAGAAATTGCTAGCGGATGTTGCTGATGCCGCTGACCTGCTGCTCAACCACGGATTTCAGCGTCACGAACAGAATACAATTGACTCGGTCAGAATAGGTCTGGTACATAAGGTATCAGGCAAGCGATCGCAGCGACAGAAAAGCCGCTTGAAGCCGTCGCGAAATCTAGGGGCGGAGCACAAACGACTAGGAACTAAGCTACGCTCGCTAATGCGAGAACACGAACTTCTCGGTAAAGGCGATAGCCGAAACCCCATCTTATCCATCCGCCGTCCAGTGATGGGTTTCGCTACGCTCTACCCATCCTACGCGGCCTACCGGTGCCCCTTGAGAACGCGCTGCGGAGCGACCAGCTTCAAAGTCAGCCAATAAGTGGCGCCACCGTCGGCTCCACCGCTTACGGTCTCGCGCACCAGTTGCACATCGAGGAAATCCGTCGCCCGGAAACCCGCGCCCAGCTCCGCCGACGTCGCCCCGGAAACATCGCTTCCCACCGCTAGCCCGGCGCCGACCGAGCCGAGTGCGAAAAGTCCCCCTTGCTTGCCCGGGTCGATGCGGACACCGACTTTTGCCAGGAAGGTGGAACTTGCGCCGGGTTCATCCGAAACGGCCAAGCTCGAATCGAGGCCGAGCGTGAGGTACGTGTTTACGGGCACAAGGGGCAAGGGGCTATCCCTCTTCTCGATCCCTATGCCTACCCCAAGGCTTACATTGCTGCCAGCTCCTAGACTGATGGTTGGCAGAAAGCCATGCTTTTGTGCCAGGCGGTTCAACAAAGGCAAACCGCGCGCGCCGAGCTCCCCGGCTACGAATCCCAGTATTGCGGGTATGGCAACACGTCCCAGACCAGAGTCCAGACCATGCTTGGGCAAGGCGATTCCCATCGCGACACCTGAAATTCGGCCGAAGTGTCGGCCGATAATGTCGGGATCTTCGGTAGCAATGTCGGCAATCAAATGACCGAGCGCACGGCGGCCACGTTGCGTGAAGGGATGAGGCGGGTCGGTAATCTCTACCGGGATATCGCACGTGCCGTCTTCCTTCTGTCCGGAAACAGCTGAGATAAAATCCGGGCTTTCCTCAACGAACTGGCCAGTTTCTTTGCTGAAACAAACCTGATTACCGGCTGGGTAACCTCGGGGCGGGGGAATCTCGCGGTAGCACTGCAGACCCGGATGAAGCTCTCCCGATTTTTCTGAATCACGGCACCACTTGCCCTGCTTGACCAGCCTCTGGTAGTCGGCCTCGGTCTTACCTGCAGGCGCGCGCTGCACGACGCCGCTCTTGGCGGCTGACAGCGGAATACCACGGGACAGACCATATTTTTCATTACTCTGACCCATACGAATCCCGTCTGCCCCTGACTGCTGCACCACATGCGTCAGCTCATGGGCAATCAGCCGCCGTCCCTCGTGCGTCCCCGGTGCGAACTGACCCGCACCAAACACCATGTTGTGTCCCACGGTATACGCATGGGCGTTCACGTCCCGCGCTGATCGTTCGACAGCCTGGCCCGCATGCACCCGCACATGACTGAAGTCGTGGCCGAAGCGGTGTTCCATGTCCTGCCGTAACGTCTGTTCCAGCGGCTGGCCGGCACTGGCAAGAGCCTGGTCTACGCTGGCCGGAGCCGCATCTACCTGTGCGGTCGGTTGACCCGCGAAGCGCTGGATGCGCGGTGGTGTGCCATGGACAGCGGGACGCGCCGGCGTTGCCATCACCTGATCGGCAACCCGGTCGGCTTCCCGTTCGTAGATATCCCCCGGCTCGTTAATCTTGAGTTTGGTTTGCAGACCCAATCGCTGCTTCTTGCTGCACTCACCACCCGCCATCGTGTTATCGCCGCAAGCGTAAGCGCGCTGTAGCTGCGGCTCGGACATGGGCATCACTTGGTCAGAGGCGCGGTCTGCTTCCCGCTCGTATTTGTCTCCCGACTTGTTGATCGCGAGTTTCGTCTGTATCGCTCCTGTTGTAGGCGGATGTATGGGAATCCGGCTAAAATCGTGCCCAAAGCGAGGCGATGCTGTTTCGGTCAATCCGGCTTCGGGTTCGTCAGCATGAGTCTGCAACGTCCGTAGCACTGCCTGATTACCAATGGCGCGCTGCAAGCACAGGATAGGATGTGTGTGACGGTTCAGGCCAGATGTTGCCGTGTTAGGCCGAGCAAGGCTGGAGGATACTCGCTTTTGAGGTTGATTCCGCTTCTTTGCAAAGGTCCGCATGCCCGATCTCCAGGTGGTTCCAGCTGCGCAGCCTAACAATTGATTCAATGATTTCCAAGCGCGATTGTGTGACCAAAGAGAGACTCGGCCTCCTCTTCTTTTACGGGACACTAGCACCGGGTTTTTTATGCTCTCCTATCCGGGCCTCGTCGGAGACAGTCAAACCTTCGAGCCGCCAGCGTGTAAAAGATACAGGCCGCCGCGGCGATTGCCCACGGCGGCCTGCTGTTCCCCCCAGAACGCGGTGAACATGGACCACCTTGCGAATTGCGCAAGCGGAAACCGCTTCTACCGACTACCCGGCGTCCGATCAAAGCCAGCGATGCGATCGGAGCTTAATGGATCTCGTCGATCAAGTCCGGGTCGTCATTGTGCACGTTATTGACTCGGCTACTGACTGGCCGCGCAACTAGCGAACCAGGTGGAGATGGCGCAAGGAGGCGTTCCGCCTCTTGCATGGCCAACGGTTCCGAGGCAAGCCAGCGGGGGAAGTCAGGCTTTTCGAGAATGACTGGCATTCGGTCATGGATTTGTTGGGTCTCCTCACTTGCCGCTGTTGTCACGATGGCGGCGGTTCCGTGCTCTACCTTTGCATTCTCCCAGAGGCCAGCAAACGCAATGGGCAGCCCATCGTGCCGAGTGATGTAAAAGGGCTGCTTTGCGCCACCGGGGAGTTTCTGCCACTCGTAGTATCCGCTCGCGGGAACAATGCAGCGCCGATGTTTAAACGCGTCGCGGAACGCTGGTTTATTGGACAGGGTTTCCGCTCTCGCGTTGATCATGAGCGGAAGCTGATCCCCAGGCTTAGACCAAAAAGGAACCAAACCCCATCGCATTTCTATCAACTCGCGTTGACCATCTTCTCGCAGGCGAATCACCGGAATCTGCGTAGTTGGCGCGACATTGAAACGCGGAAGTATCTGATGCCCGCTAAAAGAGAATTCAAAAAACTCCGCAAGAAGCTCTGTCTTGGTTAGGGCATATCGGCCACACATAGGATCAGACTTTCCTCTCCTAACCCTACTGCGTCCAACTTCATTCTTTGCACTGTGCGGTAGAACGCGCAGAACTTGCACTCGGAACGTCCCTTGTCTATTCAAAGACTTCAGCCGCCAGACCGCTTCTCGAAACGCTTCGAGCTCGCGGAAGTGCGCATCATCTTCACTCCGTCTGTACCATGCGGAGCTGTACGTCGCCGATATCCAGCTCCAGAGCCCGCTCAGCCGTGCGTAAAAAGCCCTCCGTGGAGTCTGTCAGAGCGACATCGAGTTTTCCCAGATGGTTCGCTGGCGCGGCGAGGGTCTGGCGTTCGAGCAGGGCCTTTACTGCGAGGGCGCAGTTCTGGCCAGAATCGACCAGGGTGATGGCATTTCCTGCCACGCGCGCAATGGCCTCCTGCGCGAGGGGATAGTGCGTGCAACCCAGCACAAGCGTGTCGATGTGCTCTGCGAGCATCGGAGCAAGATAGCGGTTGATGATTTGGTCGGTGATGGGATCGTCGAACATTCCTTCCTCGATCAGCGGAACCAGGAGAGGACACGGCACGCTGAAGACCTTCGCTCGAGGATCGAGGGCATGGATGGCGCGTTCGTAGGCTCCGCTGGCGATTGTGGCGCGCGTACCGACGACGCCGATACGCCCGTTTCGCGTGGCACGAAGAGCGGCTTCCGCTCCGGGCCTGACGACACCCTGGACAGGAACTTTGAAAAGTTCACTCATCCGCGGCGCGGCCAGGGCGGAGGCAGTGTTACAGGCGACGACGATGATCTTGGACTGCTCGGCAAGAAGGAGGCCACCCATCTCGATACTGTAGCGTTCCACGGTTTTTCGACTCTTCCCCCCGTAAGGCACGCGCGCCGTATCGCCGATGTAAAAAATCGTCTCGGAGGGCAACAGTCTCTTGAGAGCTGCCGCTACTGTGAGTCCGCCAATGCCGGAATCGAAGACGCCAATGGGGTCAAGGCCGGGGTCGCGAGGTGCATCGGTTTCCATGAAAATAGCGCAAGCATTCAGCTTGCAGCCGGGATGTCAATCGCAAGCTGGACGTTTGCGCGGCCTTCAATCGCGGCCCGCGAGCTCAACCGTCCTTCCGCCCACAGCCGTCGGCTCACCGCATCCTTCTCCTGCTGCGTCAGGCCTCGAAACCATCCCGGATTCTCCGCCATTCCGTCCACCAGCGGATTCACCCACGACCAGTCCGCCACAGCGAATTCCGGTGAATCGTGCCGGTGCGACACATGAACTTCCGCCGCCCCTGCCTCGTGCAATAAAGCGGCCCACTCAAACGCGCTTTGGCGTCCGCCCAGGATCAAGCACCGCTTTCCTCTCATCCTCTCGAAATCCACGAAATCGCACGTGTGCGAGTAGCGCCCCTCCGGCAACAATTCGGCCAACTCCGGAGGCACGTGCTTGAAATATTCAAATCCCACCGCAACGACCACAAACTTCGCTGCAATCGTCTCGCCATTGTCCAGCCCCGCGCGAAACGGAAACGCCTTGCCTTCCTTCCATTCGAGCCTCTGCACGATCGCGGGCAGCGCCGATATATTTTTCCGCTCCTGAAACCACTGCGCATAGCTCAAGTAGAACCCAATCGACAGCGGCTCCACCTCCGCCGCACGCAGTTCCTTCGTCTCGAGATACTTCTCAATCGTATCCACGCCCATCGGATGCCCGTTGCCAATATTGGGACGTTCCAGCTCGACACGCCCATTGGCGGGCAAAGCACGCAAGGTGCTGGAGCAGGTTCGGGATACGGTGACTGGTTGCAAAGCGGGTTCTAAAGAGCTTCGAAAAGCTGCTTTGGCCGCCAGAGGATGTGCGAACAGGCATATCCACGGTGATACGGTGCGGGAGGGCAAACCAACTGGCGGCCAAACCAAGAACTGAATGAGAGTTAAGTGGCTAGGAACTAGCTAGGCTTATGGCGCTATTAACAGGATACAGGCATGATAGAGCACAGCGGTTTATCTTCGCCTCGCTATAGAAGACTTGCGCACCGTCGGCTTGCCTGTACCGATGGGCAGTAGGAAGCAAAGTTGCCTCGGGCGCGAATGCAACCCCGGCAGCGTTTGTCTCATGGCGATTTTCGTAGCCCCCTGGCAGCACCACTACGCGCCTACATTTTTTGGACGTTCGGAAGGTTTGTTCTCTGTAGACCCCCCGCTTGAGGGCCCTTAGGTTGTCCACACATTTTCGATGTCGGCCTTATAGTCGCCCAACGGCCGGGCATGGTCGAAGCCCAGCGCTGGAACATCTCAGCGTGGACCTCGCGGTGCGTTGGATAATGACGATGAAGATACTGGTGCTGCGATTGCATGTCCTGAATCGACATCTCGCAGATGAACCGGATCTTGCAGATCAGCGCGGGTGATCTCGATGCGACGATGGAGGCCGGCGTTACCCACAAACAACTCAATGAGCTGGCGATTGACCCTGGCAACCTCATGAATCCAGGTAAAATCCTCCGGGTGCGAATATCAGAAGCGTGATGGGCTCTCAAGATCGCTGATCCGGGGCGGCATCTTATCGAGCGTTTTTTTTCTTCGCCATTGAAGCCGGAATCGCTATTGCGATCCGGCAATGGCGGCGCAACCGGTCAAAAAAAGCATGACATTCCTGGCGCTGGCCGCGCTCGGGGTGGTTTTTGGCGACATTGGAACGAGCCCGCTCTATTCCTTTCAGACTGCACTCTGGTCCATCAGGAGTCCGGACCAATCCTCCGTCCTAGGGATCGCCTCACTGATCATCTGGTGTCTGCTGCTGCTGGTGACGGTGAAGTACATGTTCGTGGTGATGCGGGCGGATTATCATGGAGAAGGAGGCGTCTTTGCGCTCCTGGCGTTGCTGCAGGAACGCCTGGAAAGGGCCGACAGGCTGAAGCTTCCCTTCTACACGTTGCTGCTGCTCTTGGGCGCGGCTCTGCTCTTCGGCGACGGGACGATTACGCCCGCGATCTCCGTCCTGAGCGCGATGGAAGGTCTTGAGTCGGTGAATCCCAAGCTCGTGCCGTTCGTGATTCCGGGAACCGTCGGGATCCTGGCCGTTCTTTTCTCCGTCCAGCGATTCGGCACCGGCCGGCTTGGGCTCGTTTTCGGCTGGGTGATGTTGGTGTGGTTCGTGGTGCTTGGCGCGATGGGGTTCGTGTGGATCATGCGAAACCCCTCGGTACTTCAGGCGTTCAACCCGGTTTATGCCCTGCAGGTCCTAAAGACCGATGGATGGTCAGCTCTAAGACTGATGGGCGCGGTGATCCTCGCGGTGACGGGCGCGGAGGCTCTCTACGCCGACATGGGGCACTTTGGGCGGAAGGCGATTTCGCTGGCCTGGCATGTCGTGGCCCTGCCCGCGCTCGTGCTCAATTATCTCGGGCAGGCTGCGCTGGCCATGCATAATCCCGTGATGTATCAATCGGATGCGGATCCCTTTTTTTCCATGGTTCCGCAGGGGTGGCCGACGCTGGCCTTGGTGGTGCTGGCCACCATGGCGACGGTGATCGCCTCGCAGGCGCTGATTTCCGGCGTATTTTCCCTTACGGCCCAGGCGCAGCAATTGGATTTTTTCCCGAAGTTCCTCGTGATACACACGAGCCGGCACGAA
>JAXIPG010000281.1:0-9456 GCA_045403045.1 Terrimicrobiaceae bacterium | reverse complement strand
GCCGCGGATTTTTCAGTGGGTGAAGCCGAACGCATCCTCGGCCGATTTTACGACGACAAGCTCCGACCTCACCCGAACGCGCTGCGCTTCTACCTCGAAGACGAGCTCGTCTCCGACTCGGGCTTCCGGGAGAACGTCGCCCTCGATTCCGCGCTAGCGAGCCTGCGCGACAGCGTCCCCGATGCGAGTGAACGCCTCCGCCGGCTCGTGGATGATCGCGTCCTTGTTATCGAAGACCGCGGCGGCATACCGCGCGTCGAATTTACCCACGATACTCTTGCAAAGCTTGCCCTCGATCGGCGCGCGGAACGCAGGGCCCGCGCCCGCAGACTCAAGGCCATTAGGTGGATTGCCGGATCTCTCGCCATCGCCGGCATTTCTGTTGGCTTCATGATTTGGGCTCTTGTGGCAAACGAGCAGGCCCAAACGGAGAAAGCGCGTGCCCTCGATCTGGTCCGCTTCATGGACGTGCAGGTCGGCGAGGCTTTTACCAAGGTGCCATTGCAACTGAGGGAGCGCGTCAGCGACCGGCTCGATGCCTTTTACCGCAGCCAGGGTGAGCCCGTAACGTTCGAAGACCGCCATCGCCGGATGGGCCACCACATGCGCAAGGCCACGGTGCATCTGGCAGCCGTCCAGCGCTACCAGGAAGGGAGTTTCAATGAAGCGTTCAAGCGATTTTATATCGCAAACGAGCGCAAGAGTGCCATGCGGGAACTGCAGGAAGCGCGCCGCCATAGCGACATTCTTGCCGCAAAGGATCCCGAGCAGCGCGAAATTACGCGAGACAGGATTCTCACCCAGTACGCTCTTGCGACGGTTTCCACGCAGCTAGGAGATTCCGTTGCCGCCGAAGAGAATCTGAAGGTTGCGCGCATTTGTCGAGGAAACCGGTTACGTTCACATGCGCGAGACGGAGGATGAGAACTCACGCATGTGGTCCCTGGACCACGATGGAGAAAAGCAGCGCGGGCACTCGTGGGAGGATCCTGGCTTTGACCAGACGGGTGGCCACCCCGTGGTTGGAGTGAGTTGGCACGATGCGAAAGCGTTTTGCGAATGGTTGACGCTGCGCGAGCGCGCGGCGGGGCGCCTGCCGGCCGACCGTGAGTATCGCCTGCCGGCCGATCACGAATGGAGCGTGGCCGTGGGGCTCAGCGAAGACCCCGCGAGATCGCCGGAGGAGAAGGATGAGGAGATCAAGGATGCATACCAATGGGGCGAGTGGGCCGAGGGGAAACCTCCCGCTCAAGGGGCAGGCAATTACGCCGGAACCGAGGCCGATGATGGCCACTGGCCGGAGGAGTTTGGTGTGATCGCGAGCCACAACGACGGCCATGCCCGGACAGCGCCCGCAGGATCGTTTAAGCCGAACCGGTTCGGCCTTTACGATATGGGAGGAAACGTCTTGGAGTGGTGTGACGATGAATATCACCCCGGAGCAGGCCCCCGGGTGTTGCGCGGCGCGTCGTGGAACTACGATGATCGCGACAATCTGCTGTCTTCGAACCGCTACTACGATCATCCCGGCGGTCGTCACGTTATCATCGGGTTTCGTTGTGTGGTTGGGGCGTCCTCTCCCTAGTGCTGGTGCATGACTTTACGCTCTGTTCTTTGGCTCTTTTGCCCTTTATTCTTCGGGCAAAGCCCCGAAGATCGAAAAAAATTTCCCTATTTGGAGGATAATGTCTTGATCCATCCCCCCGTCATGCGTCCGATTTCATCAATTTTCGAATCGGGTTTGCGAGGTGCCGGACGGGGAAATGCCTTTCCGGTCAGAGCCAAGATGCACCAGCCTAACCTGCGTCCCCGCTCCCCAAGGCCAGGTCCACGGGGAAAAGACGCGGCCAGCCGCCGTGACCCGCGATGTGCGGGCCACGGCGGTTCTTCGCACGCTCTTTAGGCTTTCTGCCAGAGCCTGGCACGCCTGAGACAGCTTGCAAACTGCGCCAAGAGTTGCTACAATTGTTATAACATACGGAAAGGGATAACATGCTTGAACTTAAGGTACGTAAAATTGGCAATTCCCTCGGCGTCGTTCTGCCCAAGGAGGCTGTTAGCCGGCTGCATGCAGGTGATGGCGACCGCCTTTTCCTGATCGAAGGACCGAATGGTGCTTATCAACTCACACCCTACGATCCTGCCTTTGAGAAGAAGATGGGAAAGGCCGAGGATATCATCAACCGCTACCGAAACACCCTTCACGCGCTCGCTAAGTGAGTGAGCCCGTCTGGATAGACGAGGGCGACGCCCTCGTTCTCCATGACCGTCTTCTCGCCCTCGACGGCGGCGCGGCAGGCGTGCGCGATGCAGGCCTCCTCGAATCAGCCCTCGCCAGACCGAAACAACTCCGCACCTATGGCGACAAGCCAAACATCATCGATATGGCTGCCGCCCATA
This sequence comes from Terrimicrobiaceae bacterium, assembly GCA_045403045.1. GTDB lineage: Bacteria > Verrucomicrobiota > Verrucomicrobiia > Chthoniobacterales > Terrimicrobiaceae > DASTFP01. Next base: position 7,056 of record JAXIPG010000281.1, on the reverse strand, counting down.
CAGCCGGAATCGTCCGTAATCACCCCTTTGTTGATGGAAACAAGCGGACTGGCTTCATTGTCGGCGTGCTCTTCCTTGAATTGAACGGCTATCGTTTTACCGCCACCGAAGAAGCCGCCACACAAGCCGTGCTGAGTCTTGCCGCAGGAAGCATCAGTGAAGTTGCCTTCGCTGCCTGGCTGCGCGCCAATGTGAAGCGTCAGTAACCACGGCCCCTGCGCATACCGTCCAGAACGCCGGTTCTCTTTTCGGGATAATTCGCCTTGAATGCGATTCCGTTTGAATTGCGTGCGGCGCTCCGTTCATGCTGGATCTTCGCCCGTTTTCCCATGCCCGAGCAAACTGCCATCTCTCCAACACGTCAGGAGGACTTTCCCGAGTGGTATCAACAAGTCATCCGGGCGGCCGATCTCGCGGAAAACTCCGAAGTTCGTGGCTGCATGGTCATAAAACCGTGGGGCTATGCCTTGTGGGAGCGAATGCAGGCTGTCCTGGACGGGATGTTCAAGGCGACCGGCCACCGCAATGCCTACTTCCCGCTTTTTATACCGCTGAGCTATCTCGAGAAGGAGGCCGCGCACATCGAGGGCTTCGCCAAGGAATGCGCCGTCGTGACGCATCACCGCCTGGAAACGAAGGACGGCAAACTCGTTCCGTCCGGCGCCCTTAACGAACCGCTCATCGTTCGCCCGACATCGGAGACGATCATTGGTGCAGCCTACGCCCGTTGGGTAAAATCCTGGCGCGACTTGCCCATCTTGCTCAACCAATGGGCAAACGTCGTTCGCTGGGAGTTGCGGCCACGATTGTTTCTTCGCACGACCGAGTTCCTCTGGCAGGAAGGCCACACCGCGCACGAGACTGAAGCTGAGGCTCGGGAGGAAACGATGAAGATGCTGCGCGTTTACGAGACCTTTGCGCGCGATTTCCTGGCGATTCCTGTGATTAGTGGCGAGAAGACCGAAAGCGAGCGCTTTCCGGGCGCCCTGCAGACGCTTTGCATCGAGGCGATGGTCCAGGATCGAAAAGCCATCCAGGCCGGCACGTCGCATTTTCTTGGGCAAAATTTTTCGAAGGCATCGGGCATCCAATTCCAGTCCCGTACAGGCTCGATCGAACACGCCTGGACAACAAGCTGGGGCATCAGCACGCGGTTGATCGGCACGCTTATCATGACCCATGGCGACGACGATGGACTCGCTTTGCCGCCTCGTATAGCCCCGGTTCACGCCGTAATCATTCCCATTACACCAAAGGAGGAAACCCGCACCGCAGTGCTGGAAGCGGCCGACAAGATCGCCGCCTCTTTGCGAGAAGTCCGTTATCACGGTGACCCGATCAACGTCGAGGTCGATAAGCGCGACTTGGGTGGCGGCGTGAAGAATTGGGAGTGGATCAAAAAGGGTGTCCCAATCCGCATTGAGATTGGCCCCCGCGATCTTGCGCAAGGAACGGCCGCGATCTCCTGCCGCGACAAACCCCACAGGGAGAGGTCTTTTGTGCTGGCCGCTGAATTGCCCGGGCGATTTCCGTCGATGCTGGACGAAATTCAGTCCGGCATGCTGGCCCGGGCGACGGCATTTCAAGACAGCCAAACGCGCATCATCGAGAGCAAGGAACAATTCTACGAGTTCTTTACACCGCAAAATGCTGCGAAACCGGAGATCCATGGCGGGTTTGCTCTTGCCTACTGGGATGGTAGCGCTCAGCTTGAAGAGGAAATCAAGGATAAGTTGAGCGTGACTATTCGTTGTATCCCGTTCGAGAACAAGCCTGAGGCCGGACGCTGTATTTTCACCGGCCAGCCGAGCACACAACGCGCGGTGTGGGCAAAATCGTATTAGCAGCCTGTCGGACTTTAAATCGAACTCCCGTTGTATGGATAAATCGCGGTTGAGAAACCAAGTTTCCCTGCCCGACAGGCTGCTACTTCCAAGTCCGACAGGCTCCCAGTAAACCCCCCACCCTCTAGAGCAAATGCCGAAAGAAATTTCCAAATGGCCCGGTCCGCCTCCCAAGCACTTCTGAAAGAATTGCTCTAGCACATTCATCCATGTCTTTCATCCTCGTCATCAATTGCGGAAGCTCGTCGCTGAAATTTTCAATCATTGATCCCAGCAGCGGAGAGGCAGAAATCCAGGGTCTGGCTGAACGCTTGAGTTCGCCGGATGCCAGGCTAAAGACAAAATTCTCCGGAGGAACGAGCCATGAGATACCGCTGCCAAATGCAGGACATATCGAGGTGCTTGATGAAATCCTTCATGAGATGGGCAGCTTGAAAATTATCGGCGTCGGTCACCGCGTCGTTCATGGGGGAGAGGCGTTCAAAGACAGCGTGAGCATTGATGCGGATGTGATTCAGGGAATCGAAGACTGCCGCGAGCTGGCTCCCTTGCACAATCCCGCCAACTTGATCGGAATCCAAGCTGCGATGCAGAAGTTTTCTGAGGTCCCGCATGTCGCGGTCTTCGACACCGCATTCCATCAAACGATGCCGCCCCGTGCCTATTTGTATGCCATCCCTTACAGCCTCTATGAGCAATACAAAGCGAGGCGCTACGGCTTCCATGGAACGAGCCATCACTTCGTTGCGGAAGAGGCGGCCAGACTTCTGGGGAGGCCGATTGGGGAGTTGCATTTGATTACCGCGCATCTCGGAAACGGATGCAGCGCGTGCGCCGTCAGAGAAGGTCATAGCTGTGACACCACGATGGGACTAACGCCGCTCGAGGGTCTCGTAATGGGGACTCGAAGCGGGGACGTGGACCCCAACCTTCATGATTTCCTGGCGAGACGCCTGGATAACGACCTTGCTGGGGTTACGAACATTCTTAATCGCGAGAGCGGCCTTCTCGGCCTCTCTGGACTCAGCAATGATATGCGCACCCTTGTGCAGGCGGTCAGTGAGGGCAATGCCCGCGCGGGTCTCGCTGTCGAAGTTTTCTGCTACCGTCTGGCCAAGGCAATCCTTGGCCTCAGCGCTGCTCTCGACCGTATTGATGCCGTCGTCTTTACCGGCGGGATCGGCGAGAATTCCAGCCCGGTTCGAGCGCGAACGTTGGGCAATCTTCGCGTCTTGGGGGCCAAGCTTGACGAGAGTCTCAACGAGCAGCACGGGAAATCCGCGGCAGGACGAATTACCAGTCAAGACTCGGGCCTTCTCGCCCTTGTTGTTCCCACCAACGAAGAGCTCGTCATCGCGCGCGAGACAGCTCGTTTTCTCACATCAACCCCCGTTCACTAGTCCCATGCCTCACACGCTTTACCTCGCACCGTGCGGATCCAAAGCCGGCCTTACCTCAGTAGCTCTTGGCCTCGTGCATGCTCTCGACAACCGCGGCGTGCGCGTCGCCTTTTGCAAACCCATCGGTCAGCCGCTCGCAAAGGCCACGGGCCCCGAGCGTTCCACACATTTTATCCGAGCCACGACAAGCCTGCGACCCGCACTTCCGATCTCGTTGGAGGAGGCCGAACGCTTGATTTCGTCCGATCGCTCCGATGAGCTCATGGAGCGCATAATGCGTGATTTCCACGAATCGGCCTCCGATGCCGACGTGGTGGTTGTCGAGGGGCTTGCCCATTCCACGGATATGCCTCTGGGAGCTACGCTTAACGTTCAGCTCGTAAGAACGTTGAGCGCTCAGGTCATTCTTGCCGGATCTCTGGCCGGATCGTCGATGGAGGAGTTCGATGAACGCCTGGAAGTCACTGCCAGCCAATACGGCGGGCTGGAAGGTGGCGCGGTGATTGGTTGCATCATTAATCGTGTGCCGGACCCGGAAAAGCTTTCGCTCACCGCATTGCGCGACGATTTGGCGTCCAAGAGCCGCGTGCTCGAACGCGGGGGATTTCATCTGATTGGAGCCATCCCGCAAAATCCCGAGCTGACAGCCTGCCGCGCCATCGACATTGCGAGGCACCTTGGCGCCGAAGTGCTGCATGAAGGTGAGATTCAAACCCGCCGGGCCAAAAAAATCTCCCTGCTCGCGCGCACCGTGCCGAACATGCTTCACACCTTCCAGGCGGGGTCGATATTGGTCACCCCGATCGATCGCAGCGATGTGATGATGGCAATCGCCCTCTCGGCATTGAAAACGCCAATGGCGGGATTGGTGCTGACAGGAGAATTCCAGCGGGATGAACCTGTGTGGAATCTTTGCCGGCCGGGGTTTGAAACGGGTCTGCCCGTTATGAGCGTCGAATCGAACAGCTGGGAGACCGCAACCCGGCTTGGTCAAATGAGCCCGGAAGTGCCGGAAGACGATCTCGAGCGCGTCCAACTCGGTATGGATCATGTGGCGCTCTACATAGACGCGGATTGGATCGCTTCGCGTTCGGCAATCCCCGTCGAAACCCGGATGTCGCCGGCGGCTTTTTGCTACCGCATCACGGAGCGCGCGCGGGCTCTCGAGAAACGCATCATTCTTCCCGAGGGCGACGAACCGCGCACCATCCGCGCGGCCTCTCTTTGCGCGCAGCGCAATATCGCCCGCTGTGTCTTGCTGGGAAATCCCGACGAAATACATCGGGTCGCTTCAGGTCTGGAAGTCGAGCTTCCTAAAAACCTCGAAATTTTAGACCCGACCCTCATTCGCGCCAATTTTGTCGGGCCGCTTGTCGAGATGCGCAAACACAAGGGCCTTACTCCAAAGGACGCCGCGGATCTTCTCGATGACAACGTCTGGCTTGGCACAGTAATGCTGGCCCTAGCCGAAGTCGACGGCTTGGTCTCCGGCGCGGTGCATTCCACTGCAAATACCATTCGTCCTGCTTTGCAGATCATCAAAACCAAACCAGGTGCAAAGGTCGTCTCGTCGATTTTTTTCATGTGCCTGCCTGATCAGGTTTTGGTTTACGGTGATTGCGCGGTGAATCCCGACCCGGATGCCGAAACACTGGCTGACATTGCAATCCAAAGCGCCGATTCCGCAGAGAGGTTCGGCATCCCGGCGCGAGTCGCCATGATCAGCTATTCAACGGGCGAGTCGGGCGCCGGGGCGGATGTGGACAAGGTGCGCGAAGCAACGAGGCTGGCGAAGCTAAAACGGCCCGACTTTTTGCTCGATGGGCCGCTTCAATACGACGCCGCGACGATGGCCGATGTCGCCGCAACAAAGGCGCCGGATAGTCCTGTCGCGGGCCGTGCGACGGTTTTCGTGTTTCCCGACTTGAACACCGGCAACACCACCTACAAGGCCGTTCAGCGCAGCGCCAATGTGATCAGCATCGGTCCAATGCTGCAAGGTCTTCGGCGTCCGGTGAATGATCTGTCCCGTGGCGCGTTGGTGGAGGACATCGTCTATACAATCGCCATTACGGCCATACAGGCCGGGCAAGACTAGCGCAATTGCATAAATAAAGATCCGGGTCACCGACCCAGCTACAACTTGTAGCCGGCATGTTGATGCCGGCTATCTGTTGCGCCGGCTCTCATTCTCCAGCTAAATAAGCGGCGACGGCCCGGGCTATGGGTTGGCCCGTGTTGGCTTCGTAATAACTAAACGCCGGGCTGGGGTTGACCTCGAAGCAATAGACCCGTTTGTCCCGGGTAACCTTCAAAATCGATACCTGCAAAGGCTAACTCAAGTCCCGCCGAGAGCTTGACGCACATTTCTGCCAGGTCGTCAGATAACTCCACCGCTCTCAGTTCCGCACGGTTTCCTCCCTGGCGATGAGCATAGCGATAATCCGTGGCGTCCGTGCTGATCGCTGTAGCAAAGACCTTCTGTCCAACAGTATGAACTCGCACATTTGTGCCATCGACGAAGGCTTGAAACTGTGTCGGACACCAACGAATGCTCTCGAGACGATCCATGTCTGGATCGTTGAATGTCTGGACGATGGACCGAACGCCGCTAATGGATTTATAGATGATTCTTTGATGGCGTGCGCGAAAGGCTTTCACCAGTTCAGGATCATTGGTGATGAGCGTTTCAGGGACTTCAAAACCGAAGCGGCGAATGAGTTGCGCCTGGAATGGCTTTGAAAAGTTCGAACCCATCGGCGCCGCCCGATTTACAACGCGCGCCGGTGCAACCTCGGCCCATCGGTTCAGGGTATCGAGCAGGTTGCGGCAGAGTTGGCGCGATGGCGAACTTTCCGGCTGATCTTTCAGCTCTGGAAGGAACCGGTAGTCCATCAAGCGAGTGAAGATCGCCGTGAATTCTTCGAGTGGATAGTTGTCTCCATTCACTTGCAAGCGTCCCGCGGTTTGACCGCTGGAAATTTCCAGCGTCATACCCATGATGGAGAATTGTCTCTGGTTTAAGAGCAGGTAGGGCGCGCCGAGGCCATCCAAAGCCTCACGCACCATTGCGAGGGGGGACTCGGTAGGGATTCCGCAAAGAAGTATCATGACCCTTCAGCTTGATTGATACAGCTCCTCCGCGAGAGTGTTAAGCAATGGTTCACCGCCCATGCGCAGGTCGGGCATGGGTGTCGCTCCGGCAAATGTCCAACCGTTTCCGGATGCGCTCGCAGTGAATTCGATCCCAAGCAATGCTGTCTTAGAGAGCTGCGCCAGCCGCAAACATGCCTCACGAATCTCTGGCGGGAAGGAAGGGCCGAAAACGCGATCTCCAACAACGATTGCCCCGACGGTTGGCGTTCCCACTGGATGAAGCCTTCGCATCTCTACTGCCTCATCAATCTGATCGGTGCTCGTCTGTCTGTAAGGGGGTGTCGGGAGTCCCGCGCGACCAGCCAGCCAGACCCACTCTGATATGTGCCGCCAGGCACCGCAAAGACCCTGCGCGTCCGCCCGGTTGAGTACCGGCTGCGGCAAAGCGAATAACCAGCTCATAAAGAACGCCGTGTACTCCTGCATCGCATAATCGTAATCAGGCGCGCCGGCGAGGTGTTGAAGGGGCACGTGCGTTAGCCGATTAAGAACCCCGCGCACAGCGCCATTTTTGATAACGCGGCCATCCACAAGAGTGATGCTGATGCTGGGATCCGATGCTCCTAAGGTATGCTCCCATTTCAGACTGTATGGCAGCATCTCGGCCGTGACCAGTTCAATAGGTCGCAAGCCGCGAAGCTGCAAACCCTGAAATG